>NZ_JBKQBJ020000011.1:0-218829 GCF_046825355.2 Flavobacterium sp. C3NV
AATGCATTGATTTTCTTAAGGCTCTATTTCCTTTTTTAGATATTCTGGGTTTTCCTTTTACTGATGTACCAGATTGCTTTTCTTTTACATCCAGTCCCGCATAACTGGATAATTGTGATTTGTTTCTGATTAGCTCAAAACCATTTGTTTCTGCCAAAACAATTACAGCTGTCAGTTCCCCAACTCCCGGTATGGTTGTTATCCTGTCTATAATTTGTCTTAAATCCGGATTTTCTTTTACGATGCAGTCAATATCCTCTTTAATTTCTTTCTCCTGTGAATTTAAAAATCGTATTCTTGCCTGCATTCTCTCTAAGCTTCTCTGATTTGGTTCAGCTTCTGTGATTTCAGCATGTATTTGATTTTTGATAATGCTTCTTTCCTGAACAATCTGATCTCTTTCCCTGGTTAACTGCTGCAATTCCTTATAAGTAACTTTAGGCTTGGACCACTTATCCAATTTTCGCTCTAAACCAAATTGGGCGATTGCCTGGGAACAGCTTTTGTCTGTAACGGTTTTTAACTCCAAAGTTCGCATGTAGTTACTTATTTTATTAGGCAGTACAATACTTAACTTATAATTATTGTCAGTTAAGAAATAAGCAAACTTTTGATGATATACACCCGTAGCCTCCATAACATAAAGAACATCAACTTCATTGTCTGTTAATTTATTTGTCCACTCAACCAATGATTTAAAACCAGAATCGCTATTTTTGAAAACTTTATAGGCAAATAATTCTATTGAAAAATCATCTAAAAGATGTCCTAAAGTCACTACCAATTCTTTTTGAGCTACATCAATTCCTGCTACTTGTTTTACAATTTTACCCATCATTACTTTTTTTAAATTTAATATATAAAGTGATGAATCTTCCTTCGTCTTTTCTCCTGATTGGATATTCTGGATATTAAGCATGCTTAACTCCTTACATTCTGTTCAGACTCTAAAAGATAAAAAAGAATGAGGTAATTTCTTTGCGAGAATATGTTTCTACGAACTATTTAGCCGCGAATGCACTCTCATCCCTTTTCACTTTAATAATGCAAATTTAAAAAAGTAAAAACTTCTAAATTAACTTTGCAAACATAGGAGGACGCTAAGATTTACGCAGAGTTCGCAAAGCTTTGCGATAATTAGAGGAAATAATTCGTGAATTCGTAGCGAAATTAAACGCAAAGTTTTTGTTTTACTTCAAGCATAGAAAACACAAAGTTCGCCAAGCCAGATAAACATAAAGCTTTGCGAACTTTGTGTTTTTATAAAACCTACCTTTAAAATCTTAGCGCACTTTGCGGTTAATTTTGCAAAGTTTTTGTTTTTGATAGAAAAGGATAACTTTCGCAAAGCTTTGTGGTTGATTGTGTTAATGGATTATCAGCAATTATCTTGCTGAAATCTTTTTAAATATGCCTGAAATAGTTGCCAGAGAAGAAAAAAAACTTTTAATTTGCCGACCTTAAGTTACGGGCGTAGTTCAAGGGTAGAATAGCGGTCTCCAAAACCGTTGATGGGGGTTCGAATCCCTCCGCCCGTGCAATATTTTTTACCGCAAAGAGCGCAAAGATTTTTATCTAAGAATAATAAAGTTCGCAAAGCTAAATCAATACAAAGCTTTGCGAACTTTCTTTTTTTATAAAAATTAAGAGGAAAAAAATTTACCGCAGAGAACACAAAGTTTTTTAAATTGTTAGCTTAGTAAAAAACACAAAGTTCACAAAGCTTTGCGGACTTAGATTGTGTAAACACAACTTAAATCTTAGTGATCTCTGCGGAAAAACCTTTGCGTTCTCTGCGGTAAATTTTTCTTTCTCAAAAAAGCATAAAAAAAAGCTTCGTCTGAAATAGGCGAAGCTTTTTTTAATATAAGGTAAAGTTGAATTAATAATTATTTATAAAGCCGAGGCTAACCTTAAATTCAATTTTGATTGGTGATAATTTAATTTCCAATTTTGGAACTCAAATTTACTATAAACTAAAACGTAATAGTCTTAAAATTGTATTAAATTTTAATTCGTAATTTTCGTTTTTTAAACGGCTCAGTTGCAATAAAGTGACAATTTGACATTTTACAAGATTTGGCAGTACTTTTGCAATCCAACAGAAAGAATAAAAAATGAAGTTTAAGAATATTTTTAAAAATAAAAGTGATATGACTACGGAAAATACAGAGTTCGATCAGGAATTAGATGATGCAACGTTAGAGAACAATGCAAACGGTGAACAATTAATTGTTGAAGAATTAAGTGTTGAAGAGCAATTGGCTCAAGACTTGGCAAAAGAAAAAGATAAATTCTTGAGATTATTTGCTGAATTTGAAAATTACAAAAAAAGAACTTCAAAAGAACGTATCGAATTGTTTAAAACTGCAAATCAGGATGTTTTAGTTTCGATGCTTCCTGTTTTGGATGATTTTGACAGAGCGATTGTAGAAATCAACAAGTCTGATGATGAAAATCTGAAAAAAGGTGTTGAGTTGATTCACGAAAAATTGAGAAATACTTTGGTTTCTAAAGGTTTAGAGCAAGTTGAAGTAAGAGCAGGAGATGCTTTTAATGCTGATTTTGCTGAGGCAATTACCCAAATTCCGGCTCCGTCTGAGAAATTAAAAGGGAAAATTGTTGATGTTATTGAAAAAGGATACAAATTAGGAGACAAAATTATTCGTTTCCCTAAAGTTGTTACCGGAAACTAAAAAAAAACGGACAAATATTCTGAAGGTCAATTTTTAAAGTATTGGAATTTGGAATTGTTTGATTTGCAATTTAACCTAAATTATGAAAAAAGATTTTTACGAAATACTAGGCATTTCAAAAAATGCTGATGCTGCCGAAATTAAAAAAGCTTACCGAAAAAGTGCATTGAAATATCACCCGGATAAAAATCCAGGCGACAAAGAGGCAGAAGAAAACTTCAAATTAGCTGCAGAAGCGTATGAAGTTCTAAGCGATCCTAACAAAAAAGCGAAATACGACCAATACGGACACCAGGCATTTGATGGTTCCGGCGGATTTGGCGGTGGCCACGGTGGTATGAATATGGATGACATTTTCAGCCAGTTTGGTGATATTTTTGGTGGAGGATTTGGTGGTTTCGGTGGAGGCGGAGGCGGTGGCCCTCGTCGTGCTAAAGGAAGCAATCTTCGAATTAAAGTAAAACTGACTTTAGAAGAAATTGCAAATGGAGTTGAGAAAAAAGTAAAAGTAAAACGTAAAGTTCAGGCTAAAGGAGTAACATACAAAACGTGTTCGACTTGTAACGGTCAGGGGCAGGTAATGCGCGTAACCAATACTATTTTAGGAAGAATGCAATCTGCGTCAACTTGTCCTACTTGTGGCGGCTCTGGTCAGATTTTAGATAAAAGACCTTCTGAAGCAGATGCTCAGGGAATGGTTCAGGAAGACGAAACAGTATCAATCAAAATTCCTGCTGGAGTTGTAGATGGTATGCAATTGAAAGTTTCTAATAAAGGAAACGATGCTCCCGGAAATAGTATTCCAGGAGATTTAATTGTAGCTATCGAAGAACTGGAGCACGAATTCCTGAAACGTGAAGGTGAAAACATTCACTATGATTTATACATCAGTTTCCCGGAAGCAGTCTTAGGAGTTTCTAAAGATATTGAAGCCATCAACGGAAAAGTTCGTATTAAATTAGAAGAAGGAATCCAATCCGGAAAAATCCTGAGATTAAAAGGAAAAGGTATTCCTAGTATAAACGGTTACGGAAGTGGTGATTTACTAGTTCACGTAAATGTCTGGACGCCAAAAACGTTGAATAAAGAGCAAAAACAATTTTTTGAAAATGCTTTAAACGACGATCATTTTATTCCAAGTCCTGAAAAATCAGAAAAATCATTTTTTGAGAAAGTAAAAGATATGTTTTCATAAACTCAGCTTTTTTAAAAAGTAAATAAATTTAAGACCCATTCTATACTAAATTATAGAATGGGTTTTTTTGCTAATAATACAAAATTTCGTTAGTAATTATTTACTTTTACATTCTTAATGCCACAATGGTCCAACCAAAGCAGAAAATCTTAAATATAGCATGAGCAACTTACTCGAAGTACATAAAGTCGTAAAACAATACGGCGATTATGTAGCGCTTAACGAAGTTTCATTAAATGTACCAAAAGGTAGTATTTATGGGCTATTAGGTCCAAATGGAGCCGGAAAAACTTCCCTTATACGAATCATCAATCAAATTACTTTGCCGGATAGCGGCGAAATAATTTTAGATGGAGAAAAATTACAGCCAAAACATGTGCAGACTATTGGTTATCTTCCTGAAGAAAGAGGGTTGTATACCTCGATGAAAGTAGGCGAGCAATGTTTGTATCTGGCACAAATGAAAGGACTTAGTAAAGCCGAAGCAAAAGTGCAGCTTGAATATTGGTTTGATCGTTTGGGAATTCAGGGTTGGTGGAACAAAAAAATCCAGGAACTTTCTAAAGGAATGGCACAAAAAATTCAGTTTGTGGTTTGTGTATTGCATAAACCAAAATTGCTGATTTTTGATGAGCCTTTTTCCGGATTTGATCCCGTAAATGCAAATGTGATCAAAGATGAAATTTTGGCATTAAAAGAACAAGGTGCAACCATTATTTTTTCGACTCACCGTATGGAAAGCGTTGAGGAGCTTTGCGATCATATTGCTTTAATTCATAAATCGAATAAATTAATCGAAGGAAAACTAAGCGACGTCAAACGTCAGTTTAGAACCAATAGTTTTGAAGTAGGGATTTTGACCAGTAATGTTGAAGGTTTAATGTACGATATCACGCAAAAGTTTACGGTTTCGCCGGCAAGTTTTAAATCATTGAATGATGATTTGAAATTGGATATCCAGATAGGAAATTCGACTCCAAATGAGTTATTAAATATCCTGACACAACGCGGACAAGTAACCCATTTTGTAGAAAAAATACCAAGTGTAAACGATATTTTTATTCAGACAGTTACTGAAAAAGTTTAGATTTCAGATTTTAGATTTTAGAGTGAAAACCTGGAGTCTAAAATGTAAAATCTAAAGTCAACAATCTAAAATCTAAAATAAAAAAATGAGTATAATTTCATTAATTATTAAAAGAGAATTCATTGCAAAAGTTCGCAATAAGTCTTTTGTTGTCATGACTTTTTTAAGTCCGTTGTTGTTTGTTGCAATCGCGGGATTTATTGGTTATTTGAGTTCGATGAAAGCTGAAACAAAAAAAATCGCCATTCATGACGAAACAGGTTTGTTTGCGAATGATTTTGTAAAACAGAACAAAAAACAAGCAGCCTTTAAATATCTAAATCTGTCTGAAATAGATACAAAAGCGCTTAAAGATAGTATTACGAATGAGAGTTTTGATGGTTTAATTATTATTCCAAAAACAAATAATTTAAAAGATTTAGAAAGTAAAATTGAATTTATTTCGAACAATAGTCCCAGTATTTCTTTTATCGAAAAAACACAGGATGTTATTGGGGAGAAAATTACAAAGATAAATCTCGAAACAGCAAAACTCGATACATTAGCCATTCAAAAAGCACAATCTTCAGTTAATATTCATTTGATAAAAGCTTCCGGAGAAGAGAGTCTAAAAGGATTAAATGAAATTAAAATAGGTATTGGCGGAGCATTTGGCTATTTGATTATGATGTTCATTATCATTTACGGAAACATGGTCATGCGTAGTGTCATCGAAGAAAAAACAAACCGAATTATAGAAATCATTATTTCATCGGTAAAACCATTTCAGTTGATGATTGGTAAAATCATCGGAACTTCATTGGCAGGATTATTACAATTTATGATTTGGGCGATAATAGGGTTGAGTTTGATGTTTGCAGCTTCGGCTTTTTTTGGCGTAAATGTTGGACCAACAGCACGAATTTCACCTGAATTAATGCAGTCAGCGCAAAATGAAATGTCGGGAAGTGCTCAAATGTACATAAGCGAATTATGGAATTTGCCCATTGCCAGTATCATAATAGGTTTTATCATTTATTTTATTGGAGGATATTTTTTATATAGTTCGTTTTATGCAGCAATTGGAGCAGCAGTTGACAATCAAACCGATTCTCAGCAATTTCTTTTGCCTATTTTAATGCCACTAATTTTAAGTGTTTATATCGGATTTTTTACGGTTGTAAATGATCCCCACGGAACAATTGCCGTTGTGTTTTCGATGATTCCGTTAACTTCGCCAATTGTAATGTTAATGCGACTTCCGTTTGGAGTGCCTTGGTGGCAAATCGCAATTTCGGTATCATTATTGTTTGCTACGTTTTTCCTTGTAGTGTGGTTCGCCGCCAAAATTTACCGAATTGGTATTTTAATGTACGGCAAGAAACCAACCTGGAAGGAATTGTATAGATGGCTTAAATATTAACTTTTAAAAGTTGCTAAGATACTAAGAGGCTAAGATTTCTTAGCTTTATAAATAAAAACCTTAGAGCCTTAGCAACTCAGAACCTTAGAACCTCAAAAAAATGAGTAAAATACTAATTATAGAAGACGAAGCATCGATCAGAAGAGTTTTGGTAAAGATTTTATCAGAAGAGAATGATACCTATCAGGTAGATGAAGCAGAAGATGGGGTTGCGGGTCTTGAAAAAATAAAAAACAACGATTACGATTTGGTTTTGTGCGATATCAAAATGCCAAAAATGGACGGTGTTGAGGTTTTGGAAGAAGCTAAAAAAATCAAACCGGAAATCCCGATGGTGATGATTTCTGGTCACGGCGATATGGAAACCGCGATTCATACCATGCGTTTAGGAGCTTTTGATTATATCTCGAAACCACCGGATTTAAATCGTTTATTGAATACAGTTCGTAATGCTTTAGATAAAAAACAACTTGTAGTTGAAAATAAAATCCTAAAGAAAAAAGTCAGCAAAAACTACGAAATGGTCGGCGAGAGCGAAGCCATCAATCATATTAAATTGATGATTGATAAAGTAGCGCAAACCGAAGCCAGAGTTTTGATTACGGGACCAAACGGAACCGGAAAAGAATTAGTAGCGCATCAATTACATGAAAAAAGCGAACGTGCTAATTTTCCTTTAATCGAAGTAAACTGTGCCGCAATACCAAGTGAATTGATCGAAAGTGAATTGTTTGGTCACGTAAAAGGTGCTTTTACATCGGCAGTAAAAGATCGTGCAGGAAAGTTTGAAGCGGCAGACAAAGGAACTATTTTCCTGGATGAAATTGGAGATATGAGTCTTTCGGCGCAAGCCAAAGTTTTACGTGCTTTGCAGGAAAGTATGATTACCAGGGTTGGGGCCGAAAAAGATATAAAAGTCGATGTTCGTGTTGTGGCTGCAACCAATAAAGATTTAAAAACCGAAATTGCCGAAGGTCGTTTCCGTGAAGATTTGTACCATCGTTTGGCTGTGATTTTAATTAAAGTTCCGCCATTGAACGAAAGACGTGATGATATTCCGGCTTTGATCAGACATTTTGCTGCTAAAATTGCATCGGAACAAGGAAACGTGGTTAAAGTATTTTCGGCGCAAGCCATACAATTATTGCAGGAATACGATTGGACAGGAAATATCCGCGAACTGCGAAATGTAGTCGAAAGATTGATCATTTTAGGAGGAAACGAAATTTCTGAAACCGATGTAAAAATGTTTGCAAGCAAATAGATGCTTCGCGCAATAGGCTTTAAGCTTGAGGCTTTAGTCTATCAAATAGAATAAATAATTTTTGCTTAGAGCGTAGAGCTTAAAGCTTAAAGCACAAAAAGATGAAACTAAAAAAAATAAACGAAAAATTACAAGACGCTTTAGTTGAAAATGGTTTAACAGAAGCAAATGTTTTGCAGCAGGAAACTTTTTCGACGATAAAAAGTGGTGCAGATTGCATTATTCTTTCTCCGGCAGGAAGCGGAAAATCGACAACTATTGTTTTGAATGTAATTCAGCAATTATCAGGTCATACCGAAGAATCACCACGTGCTTTGATTTTTGTTGAAGACAAAGCTAAAGTGTTAGAAATGGAAGCACTTTTTGAGAAGTACGGGAAATATTCTAATCTTGAAGTTTACGGTGTACACGACAAAGGTGATACAGATTATGATAAAAACTATATTTCTACCGGAATAGACGTTTTAATTGGTACACCCAATAAATTAAGCGACATGTTTACAACCGCAGGGTATAATGTAAACCGCTTAAAAATGTTTATTATCGATGATGCTGATCCAATGCTGAAATTACGTCACGAAACTAAAATCATGCGTATTTCTAACAGTATCACCAAAACGCAGCGTCTTATTTTTGCTGAAACATTGACAGAACGTATCGAAATTCTGGCAGATAAAATGATGTTGGAACCTTATTTATTTGATATGGATGAAGAAGGTGAAGAGGAGCTTGATGAGGAAGAAGATGATATTCAGGAAGAAGAGTAAGGAAGTCGCAGTTTTCAGTCTCACTCTGAAAACTGTGACTGCGACTGAAAACTAAAAAATAATCTATGGAGATGCTGAAAACACTTAAATTTTTGACAATTGTGCTTCTGGCATTTTTTGTTGTTATTTATGTAGTCATTGTTTCCTATGTTTATTTCAATCAGGTTGGAATGGTTTTCCAAAGTGCTCAACTTTCAAAAGATTATCAATTTGATTATCACCAGAAATTTGAAGAAATAAATATCACATCTTTTGATGGCGTAAAATTAAACGGATTATTATTTAAAGCTGAAAATTCTAAAGGTTTAGTTTTTTATCTTCATGGAAATGCCGGAACATTAGAAACTTGGGGAAAGATCGCGAAAATTTATACGCGTTTAGGATATGATATTTTTATTTTAGATTATAGAAGTTTTGGTAAAAGTGAAGGTGAAATTGAGAACGAAGAACAATTGAATAAAGATGTTTCTGTTGTTTATAAAACACTAACGAAACGATATCCGAAAAATAAAATTATTATTGCGGGTTATTCAATTGGTTCCGGACTTGCAACTATTTTAGCTTATGAGAATCATCCTAAAGCTTTGATATTGCAATCGCCTTATTTTAGTTTTACAGAATTATCTAGTAAAAGAGTACCGTTTTTTCCGGATTTCTTAAAAAAGTTTAGTTTGGAAACGTATGAATATCTGCCTAAAGTAAAAGCACCAGTTTACATTTTTCACGGAATGAAGGATCAATTGATTCCTTATGAAAATTCGGTTAGATTAAGTCGACTTTTAAAAAGTAACAAGCATTTTTATCCGCTAAAAGATCAGGAACATATTGGTATGAATGAAAACAATGATTTTCAGAATCAGCTAAAAGTAATATTACAGTAGAAATAAAAAAATAATAAAAATAGAATGCTATGGGATTAATGAAAGTATATTCAGGAAGTGAAGTTTTAGCGCTTGCTTTACAAGAAAGATTAGAAGAAGCAGGAGTAGAGACTACAAAAAAAGATAATATTCAGTCAGCTCGTTTAGGCGGTTTTGGACAATCTGATTTAGCCGTTGAGGTATTTATTCAGGAAACAGATTTTGCAAAAGCAAATCCGGTTATAGAAGAATTCAGAATGAGTCTTTAGATAAGTAAATAGTCTCAGTTTTCAGTCTCAGTGAGCACTGAAAACTGAGACTGTGTACTGCGACTAATAAGTGAAAACTAAGAAATAATGCAATATAAAATGCTAGTGCTCGACATGGATGATACCTTGTTGACAGACGATCATAAAATTTCGGACCTAAATAAAAAAGTACTTCTTGAAGCGCAGGCAAAAGGCGTTCATGTAGTTTTGGCTTCAGGCAGACCAACATCTGCCATGACAGCTTACGCTAAAGAATTGCAACTTGATTTGTACGACTCTTATATTATTTCATTTAATGGTGCTGTAATTAGTACAGTAAAAGATGATCTGGTGTTGTTCGAACAATGCCTGACACCGGAACAAATTCATGATTTATACGATTATAGTGTAAAAATGAAAACGCATATTATTACCTATATTGATGGTGAAATTGTTAGCGAAACAGATTCTGAGTACATCGACATCGAAAAAGAAATCACCGGATTACCACACAATAAAGTGCCTGATTTTAAAGCAGCAGTTACCAAACCAGCGGTAAAATGTATTTTATTGGCAGAACCTTCTTATCTAAAAGAAGTTGAAGGAGATTTAAAACTGGCAATGCCACATTTAAGTGTTGCAATGTCCAAACCCTTCTTCCTGGAAGCAGCTCAAAACGGAATTGATAAAGCGGCGAGTTTAAAACTTTTGGCTGAAAAGCTAAACATTCATCAAAGTGAAATTATTGCCGTAGGAAACGCTGGAAATGATTTAACCATGATAGAATACGCCGGACTTGGAGTTTGGGTTGATAATGTTACGCCTGAATTACGTGACAGAGCAGATATTATTGTAGCTTCAAATAATGATGATGGAGTTGCTGAAGTGGTACAACGCTATATTTTAAACTAAATTTTTTAGATGAAAGAGCCAATAGAAACACAACGATTGCTTTTAAGGGAATTACTTCTCACGGATGTTGATGGAATGTTTGAATTGGATTCTAATCCTAATGTTCATCTTTTTGTTGGAAATAAACCTATTACCCATATTGACGAAAGTCGGGCTTATATTGAATTGGTTCAGCAACAATACAAAAATTTTGGAACTGGTCGCTGGGCAGTTGTTCTAAAAGAAAACAATGAGTTTATAGGCTGGTCAGGAATAAAATTTATTACCAATGAAATCAATAATCATAAAGATTTTTATGAAATAGGATATCGTTTTATCGAAAAACATTGGGGAAAAGGATACGCAACCGAAGCTGGGAAAGCTTTTGTAGACTATGCTTTTAATACAATGAAAGTAGATGCATTATACGCTTACGCTGATAAAGGAAATGAAAATTCAAGAAGAATTTTAGAAAAGCTTGGTTTGCAGTACGTGAATTCTTTTGAATATGAAGAAGAATTGGAAGTTTGGTACGAACTAAAAAATCCAAACTTATAAAACCTAAGAAATGCGTTCCAAATCTTTGTAAACTTAATCTCGTTTAAGATTCACAAAGATTTGGAAAACAGCTCGTAGTTTTTCTAATACTTATATTAGAAATTATTTTTTAGCTACAGAAACAAAATATTTATTTCCGTCACCCATTGTAAGTTTTACACGCTCGTCGCAAAGATCGATTGCAAAATTCGCGCTTTCGTAACAAGTACAAGTAGTGTTTTTGTCTTTAGACATTTCAGTTTTACAATTGTTGTTCTTAAAAGTTGACAATTGTGGAGTATACAAACTAACTAAATCAGTAGAAGCCGTTACTAACGAAATAATACTTGCTGAATTATTACTTGTAATTCTGTAAACAATTCTATCTGTATAGTTTACTTCATTTACTGTTACTTTGCGAATATAAGTGTAAGCTGTTGAGCCTTCACCCGGTTCTTTTACTTCAAATTTAAATCCAACCGCACGAATTGCAATATCAAATTGAGATTGAGAATTTAAGCTCGCCCAAGTTGTCAATGTACTAATAGATGGAAATGGATTAGCAGCTGGAGCAGCAGTTTGCGCTTGCGAGCTAAAAATGGTTAAGAACATCAAGCAGATTGTGGGTAAAAATGCTTTCATATGGAGTTTTAATTTATAATTTTTGCCTACTCTTTCTGGTTTTCGGCCTTCCCATTTTTTATAACAACAAAACAACAACATAACGAGGGAAAATCAAAATTGTTATGTGCAAATTATTGTTTAAATAATATAATTTTTTCTTACTAGTTTTATAGAAAGTGAAATTACTTTTTATGAATGAATTAAACAAAGTTAAATGTAAGAAAATTTGAATTTAATACGTGAAAAAATGTATTTAATCGATGATATTTGCATTTAATCGATAATTTTGTCATTTTATTCTTATTGAATTCATGAGTTGCTTTTATTGCAAATAAATTTTATTCCTTGTTTGTTTGGTTTACTATATAGTTTTTTAGAACAGACTAAATATTGGTTTGCTTCAAAATATTGATATATAGTGTATTATTGATTTTATTTTAAAGAATATTGTACGTAAATTTGCAAACTCTTTAAAAGAGATGTAAATATAATATCTTACTACTTAAAACGTAGTTTATTCCCATGGAAAACAGAAAAAAAGTTGCCTTTTATACGCTTGGTTGCAAACTGAATTTTTCAGAAACTTCTACAATCGCCAGAAACTTTAATGACGAAGGTTTTGATCGCGTTGATTTTGAAGAAATAGCAGACATTTATGTTATCAATACTTGCTCAGTTACTGAGAATGCTGATAAGCAATTTAAGCAGGTCGTAAAAAAAGCAATGAAACTTAACGATAAAGCTTTTGTTGCGGCAGTAGGCTGCTACGCACAATTAAAACCGGAAGAATTAGCGGCTGTTGATGGCGTTGATTTGGTTCTTGGTGCTACCGAAAAATTTAAAATTACCGATTATATTAATGATTTGAGTAAAAATGACATGGGTGAGGTTCACTCATGCGAAATTGCCGAAGCTGATTTTTATGTGGGTAGTTATTCTATTGGAGACAGAACCCGTGCTTTCCTGAAAGTTCAGGACGGTTGCGATTATAAATGTACCTATTGTACGATTCCGTTAGCAAGAGGAATTTCAAGAAGTGATGCTTTAGAAAATGTATTACAAAATGCCAAAGAGATTTCGGCTCAAAATATCAAAGAGATTGTTTTAACCGGAGTAAATATTGGTGATTACGGAAAAGGAGAATTCGGGAACAAAAAACACGAACATACTTTTCTTGATTTAGTTCAGGCTTTGGATAAGGTTGACGGAATCGAACGTTTGAGAATTTCATCAATAGAGCCTAATTTATTGAAAAATGAAACGATAGAATTTGTTTCTAAAAGCAGAACTTTTGTACCTCATTTTCATATTCCGTTGCAATCAGGAAGTAATGATATTTTAAAATTAATGAAACGTCGTTATTTACGTGAAGTCTATACAGAACGAGTAAACAAAATTCGTGAAGTAATGCCACACGCTTGTATTGGTGTCGACGTGATTGTAGGTTTCCCTGGTGAAACCGATGAGCATTTCTTAGAAACGTATCATTTTCTTAATGAAATGGATATTTCATATTTACACGTATTCACGTATTCTGAAAGAGACAATACCGAAGCGGCAAATATGCCAGGAACTGTTCCTGCAAATGTAAGAGCAAAACGAAGCAAAATGCTACGCGGATTATCCGTTAAAAAACGTCGTGCTTTCTATGAAGGTCAATTAGGATCTAACAGAACGGTTTTGTTCGAAAGTGAAAATAAAGAAGGATATATTCACGGTTTTACCGAAAACTACGTAAAAGTAAAAACACCATGGAATCCGGAATTGGTAAATACATTACAAGAAATTAACCTGACAAAAATCGACGAAGACGGAAGTGTTCGTTTAGAGTTTTTAAATAAATTGGCAGAAGCATAAAAGATATAGTTTTTGCGCAAAGTTTGTCATTGCCAGGAACGAAGCAACCACACTAATAAAACAGAAAAGCCCTTTGTACAAAAGGGCTTTTCTGTTTTCTAGAACTTTGTCAAAGTTTAAAACTTTGACAAAGTTGAAACGTTAAATTCTATTTCTGATCTTCTAGAATTACCCATTTCAGAGAATGAATAGCAAAAACTCGCGACATTTATTTCAATTCAATTTTCTTTCGGGTCAATTTTAAACTTTCGTCATTAGGATCCCTTTCCATTTTATAAACTGTTTTATTTTTAATAAAAATGGTGTTTTGTAAATCTTCAGCTGTAAATCCATCACAACCAGTTGAAATTAAAAAGGATTCTATAATTTGTTTCCAATTTGAATTTTGTAAAGAATAGGTTGTCATCGAATAAGTACATCCGTTCATAGGCGCCTGAAAGATTGAAAAATCATCTTTTCCATCTTGGTTTAAATCTCCTTCGTTAATAAGTTGAGCTTCACAACATCCAATAATTATGGGTTTTAATACTGAATTACTAAAAGAAATCGTGTATTCGTCAGGAGTACCGTCTTCAATAGGATTTCCTTCACCTTCTTTTGTTTTTGTAACAAAGGCAAATTCATTTTTTCCGTCACCATCGAAGTCGCCTTCAATTTTTTCACCAATCAAGAGTTTATTTGTTTTTTCTCCTTGAGAAGTTTTGTCTTGAAGTTTAACCGAAACAGAATCTTTTTTTGATTTTTCGATTATTGGATTCTCGGATTTATTTTTTTGCGAACAGGAAATCAAAAGAAAAGCGGCGAATAACAGGATAGTTTTATACATACTCTATTTCTGATCTTCCGGAATCACCAATTTCAACGAATTGATATAATCTGTATCAAACTCGATAACTCTGATTTTTTGTGGATTAAAACTCAATTCACCACCAAACTGACCTTTTATATCTAAAAAATCAATAGTTAATTCCTCGTCGTTTAATTCTATCAGTTTTCCTAGATAAGCTGATTTCGCTGATTTTTTCGAAATCTGAAAAATACCGTATTTATTATTTACATAATTCAGGATCGAACTCAAATCACGAATCGGGATAATATCCTCAGCATTTGTTTTTAGACCTTTTAAGCGAATTACTTTTTCAGTAAATGCAAGATCCTGATCTCTGTGAATGGCTTCGATATTTTTGTTTTTCAAAATCACAAATCCATCCAGTATAAAATCTTCAGGATTGTTTCGCAGTAAAATCCAGTCATCAGAATAATCAATTAGAAATCCGGTAAAAAGTTCTTTTTTATCTGTGAATTCTATTGATATTAATTGTCTTAAATATTGTTCCATTATGTTTTGTTTAAAATTCCAATTTTTAAAATTCCAAATTCCAATTTAAATAGCAGTTGGAATTTGGAATTTATCCCGAAGTTTCGGAATTGGAATTTATTGATTTTTTTAAGGATTAGTAGACCAAATACTGCTGTTTTTTATAAAAACACGACGGCTTAATTTCAGCTGAGCAATAATTAATTCGGCTACATCTTCAGATTGCATTACTTTATCCGGATTTCCGTCTGTTAATTTTAAATCTAAAGCCAAATCGGTGGCAACCGTACTCGGAGTTAAAGCCGTAACGCGAATATTATGTTTACGAACTTCCTGCATCAAAGAATCAGTCAATCCTAAAACGGCAAATTTCGATGCGCTGTAAGCACTTGTCAATGCATTTCCGTTTAATCCTGCTGTCGACGAAATATTGATAATATCACCAGTTTGTCTTTCGATCATATTAGGTAAAATAGCGCGGGTTGTATAATACGTTCCCATTAAGTTGACCTGAATAATTTTTTCCCAGGCAGCTGGCTCCAATGTCATGAAATTTCCAAAAGCAGCGATTCCGGCATTATTGATTAAAATGTCTATGGTTTTAAATTCTGCAAAAGCTTTTTCTACAGCACCATTGATAGAATTAATATCTGAAACGTCAGCAGATAAAGCCAGGGATTTTACGTCTAATGCAGCAGTTTCAGTCGCCAATTGATCAACATCTGCCTGAGTTCTTGAAACTAAAATTACGTTTACTCCTTCTTTAGCAAGTGCAATCGCAATTGCTTTTCCAATTCCTTTTCCTGCACCTGTAATTAAGGCATTTTTATTTTTTAAGTCTGTCATGATTTATTTTTTAGAAATGCAAAAAGCATCATTTTAGTAACACAAAAATACAGTTTTTGCTTCCTAAAATGATGCTTTCAGCTATTTTCTTAATCTAAGTTTAACAACTTTTATCTATTCCTTTAGTACCATGTCTATACACATGACAGCGGCAAGGATTAATTGTCTAAGCGGGCTGTCAGGTGCAACAGTTTCCTCGATTTGCAGTACATAATTATCAGCGCTGGTAAAAAACTCTTTACCCATTCCTGCCCATTTTTTACTTACCTGAGCCAATTGTTTGTTTTCGTGACTGAATTTAAAATCCCAGCCCGTCCATTTTCCCTGAAGCGTTGCGGCAGTTCTTTCGTTTTTATCCAGAATTTCAAATTTTCCTCCAATCGAAAATAATTTTTGTTTAAATGTTCCCACCAAACGATCTTTTTCGTCAAAAACTTCAACAGTCGAACGTAACCATGCGATACCACGTTTTACCGAAATTATTTTTTCGCCTGAAGCGGTAGTAATTTCAATATCAAAAGGAGTCATTCTTTTATAATCGGTAAAGCGTAACATTTTGGTAAAAAAGCCCAGATTATTTTCGCGGCAGTTCATTATAATTTCATTGCTTTCCGGATTATAAATATCATAGTTGTTAGCGGCTTTAAACATTCCGATATGTTCTTTTACAAGAAATAGATTCTGATTTAAAAGTGGGTTCATGAAATTTTGTTTGATATTGATTTATGTAAATATTTTTTATCTGAAGAAATTTTGAAGAATTTTCAAAAGGAGGTCAAATGTAAAAATAATTTTGTTAATAAATCAATATTAAATTCGAATGAAATTGACGAAATTAAAACAGTTACTCTTTTCTTTTTGATGTAATAATAATAGCTCCATTTACAGCTTTGTTTCCATAAAGAGCAGTGGCATCAATACCCTTTAGAACTTTAATGCTTTCAATGTCATTAGGATTTACTTTAGAAAACTTTTTGGCATCTATTACAATTCCGTCCAGAATTGTTAGTGGCTCATTAAGAAGAGGCCTTGATGGTGCACAGATAATTATTTTATTGGTTAAAATGGAGTGCAATGTGTCTTTTTTAGTTGTTTTTTCCTGCGCTTTTCCTACGAAACATATAAGCATAGAAAGTGCTAATGAAATAAGTTTTACGTTTTTCATGATTAATTTTAAATAAATGATAGGTTTTTATCTTTGTCAAAGCACCATACTTTGACAAAGATTTTTTAGATTTTTTCTTTTAGTTTTTAGGAGTTGGCTTACCCGTTTTAGTAGTAATAATGACAACTCCTTTTTTGCCTTTTTCACCATATTTTGATGTAGCTTCAAGATCCTGAAGAACAGTTATGGTTTTTATTTCCTGTTTGTTTAAAGGTGCATAAGGACTTGTTGGATTTTTACCGAATAAATCATTTTCAGAATAATAAATTCCGTCAATAATATATAATGGAGCATCCAGAACAACCAGTGAATCTACATTTTCCGGTTGTAAATTCGGAAGTTCGGCCTGCATCATTTTGTCTCTTTTTTGGTCGTCGCTGTGCGCTATTGCATTTCCGTTGAGAACAATTAGCGGAGCACTTTTTTTAGTCATTTGAGATTGTTTATCAGCAAAAGCAACTTTAGCCGATTCTCTTTCTACAGTTCTGGAATAATCTGAATTTTGAGCTGCTTTGTCTTTCAAATTATTATTATCCTCTTCTAAAGCATATTCAGCTTGTATTGGTGCGGCAGCTGGTTCTTCGATAATTATGGCATCTGCTGTTCCTGCTCCCACAGCTTCAGTAACATAAACGGTTGTTTCTGTTGCATTGTTTTCGCTGATAATTGGCTTGTCTAAAATTTTAACCGCTTCGGGTTTTGGAACGAGAGGTGATTCTGAAGAAACAACACTTTCATTTTTTTCTAAAATGTTTTGTTCTATCTTTTCTTTATTAACAATTGTAGAATTCTGAATTGTTGTTTTATCTGATTTTATAAACTGAGATCCTATCGAAATAAGTAATAAAAGAGAAGCTGCGATGGCAATTTTTTTCCATAATGCGATTGCTTTTTTATCTTCTTTTTTATCGAGTTTATCTTCAACGCGCGCCCAGACTTTATCCATTCCGGGAAAATCCTTTTGTTCCGAGTTTTCTGCGGCTTCTTTAAATTTATTGAATATTTTATCCTGATTGTCCATGACTATTTTACTTTTTGGTAATACAATTTGTTTACTAATTCCTTTAGTTTCGTTTTAGCGGCATTCAATTGTGATTTTGATGTGCCTTCAGAAATGTTTAGCATTGCGGCTATTTCTTTGTGTCCGAAACCTTCGATAACAAAAAGATTAAAAACAGTTTTGCAGCCGTCTGGAATATGGTTGAGTAAATTGAGTAAATCTTCTTCTTCTAATGTATTAATCTCATCCGTAAAAGGTTGCGAAAGTAATTTGACATCATCAAGATACATATTAAAATTGGTGTTTTTCTTGATCGTTGCCAAACAATGATTTACGGTTATTTTGCGCGCCCAGGCCTCAAAAGCCAGAACTTCTTTTAGTTGTTCCAGTTTTGTAAATATGGTGTAGAAAGCGTCAGCCATAGCTTCTTCTATTTCTTCTTCCTTTTTGAGGTATCGTTTGCAAAGGCGATACAATTTTGGAGCCATGTGCTCATAAACCTGACGCTGCGCATCGCGGTTCATTTTTTTGCAGTTAGAAATTAGCGTTTCGTTTATCACAATTGTTGTCTTTATACTAAAGAGGGTTAAAAAGATAAAAAGGTTGGGACGGTTATTAAAAAAAGTTTTTTTTAAAGGTTCAAAGTTGCAAAAGGTTTAAAGGTACAGAGGTTTTATCTTTGAATATATTTGTAAAGGCGCAAGGATATTCGCCAATCTTTGTCGATCTACTTTGCATTTCCAGGGATTAAAATCCCTGGCTACAAAATAAATCATTCCTCCGGAATTTTACAAAGAGTTCCGGAGGAACGGATCATATTGTAGGGATGGATTTTAATCCATCTTTGCAGTTGGTCAAATAATTTTTTCATTCGAGATTAACGATGCAAATTGACATTCTTTACGGGAGACATACTGCTTTGCGCCTCTACGTTTTTTGGTAATCTTCAATAATCTTTGCGTATCTCTGCGAAAGCTTTGTGAACCTTTGTGTTATAATAATGGCACAGAGATTCACAGAGAAATTCACAAAGTCTCACAAAATTTACTTAACCGGTAAACTCAATTTAAAAATCTTAGTTTCCAACAACTCCGTATCATTATCCTCGCACAATAAAAACTCAATTTTGTCATTTGATTTTTTATAGAAAGTCAAACCTTCGAATTTATTGGTTGATGTTATTTTTTGAGTAAAATCTATTTTCATGGTTTTAAGGTCGATTCGGCCAATGAAACTTCCAAGGATTTCCCCATCATCGTATGTTGATTTGGTATCTTCAGCGGTAGAAAGGAAATAAATTTTGTCTTCGACCAAAATAGCATCGGTAAAACTGGAGCGAACACCTTTTATTTTAGGCAATTTATAATTGGTAGCAACCAAAGCAAATTCTTCTCCCAAACTTTTAGCATGAATGGTAAAAATGGTGTTTTTATTCGAAACTCCGTTTCCGCGATTGAATAAATACCAGTTTTCACCATCAAAAATGGCACCTTCGAGATTAAAATCTTCCGGTTTTATTTCGCCAAAACTTTGCATTAAACCGTATAAATCAACGAGATTGTTTTTTTGTAAAATGGTTTTGTTTTTAAGATCAAACTCGATCATTTTGTTTCTGTTTTCGGTAGAACCGGAACCAAATACATATAAGGTATCATTATGATGCGTGATCGATTCAAAATCGGGTTTAAGTTTTTTCGGAATGTTTTGCGACGGATTATCAATTAATGCATGTTGGTTTAATTGCTGATTCTGCATGTTGTATTCGTATAAAAATCCGCTGTTATCACCAATAATATAAAGTGCATCATTGTTATAAAATAATCCCGATGCTGAACCGATGCCTATGATTTGAAATAATATTTCTAATGTGAATTTTTCCATGAATTTTTGTTTTGAAAGCTTTTATTTATCTCTACTTTATCTTTTTAAATGTATTGTTTTTTTCTGCTTCTGAAGTTATTCTTTCGAGAATGTCAATGATTAATTTACTTTTTAAGTTAATGTTATGTTCGTAGTTTATATTGTACAATGTTTTGTCTGAGAAAGTATCGTTTGTTTTTTTTAGGTTAAAATGGTCGAAGACTTTTATTGTTGTTTTATTCTTATTTATCATTTTAAAAACCTGATATCTTGAATGAGAGGTTCTCAAAGTTGATGTGTGTTTATTCTTATCAGGTGAAATTTTATATTCAAATGGTTTGATAGCTTCTTTTTCGATTAAATGTTTATTTGAGAAATAAATATCCCAAAAATTAACTTTAAAGATAATGCTTCCAGGGTATTTGAAACAGGTATTTATTTTAGTTAAGAATGTCTTTCCTTTTTCTTTCCAGAAAACATATGCTGGTTCATATTTTAGTTCATCTTCGCAAGTTTCTTCGTCATATATTTTAGATGAATCATATGTTCGTTCGCATCCCACACAATAATTTTCATAGACACAAATTGTATCGATTTTTTTTGACTGAAGATCTTTAATGAAATCAGAAGTTAATTTATCAATGTCAATTTCTTTATTGGTTTGTGCATTTCCTATAGTGGATAAATAAAAAACAAATAAAAATAGAATTGTTTTGGTCATTATTGATTTTGAAATATTGGAAAAGTTCTTTTGAATACTAAACCTAGCCCTGATAGCAATGAAAATACTTTGAGAAGAAATTGTATTTTTTACTGACAGAACAAAGCGACTTCCGACGTATCGGGATAAGCTCTTGTTGTGGCTTGTAAAAAAAAGAATTTATCGAAAAAGTATTGCAATGAGCAGTCCCGATAGCTATCGGGATTCGTAAAATTAGTATATTTATAATTATAAAAATGTAGAATATATGAAATCGCCACTTATAAATCTCTATAGAAAGAAAAAGATTTGAAAAGGCGATAACATATATGACCTCTAATAAATAAAATCAACATATATGAAATCGATAGACCCGAAGGATTTTAAAGTTACAGATAAAATAAAATTATCAAAGATTCCGACCTTATTAAAGGTAAAAGCGGATGATGACGAAAAAGAAGAAAAACTGGATAAAGTGCAGGCGAAACTGAGCGATTTGCAGGATGTCATGTATGCTCATAATAAATACGGGGTTTTAATTTGCCTTCAGGGAATGGATACTTCGGGTAAGGATAGTTTGATTAGGGAAGTTTTTAAAGAATTTAATCCGCGTGGAGTAGTGGTGCATAGTTTTAAAACGCCTAATTCGGCCGAACTGGAACATGATTATTTGTGGAGACATTATATCGCTTTGCCGGAAAAAGGAAAGTTTGCGATTTTTAACCGTACGCATTACGAGAATGTTTTGGTTACGCGTGTGCATCCTGAATTTATTTTGGCAGAGAATTTACCGGGAATTAATTCGGTTGATGATATTAAACCTAAATTCTGGAAAAGGAGAATTGAGCAAATCAATAACTTTGAAAGTCACATTGCCGAGAATGGAACGATTGTGATGAAGTTTTATCTTCATTTGAGTAAAGAAGAACAAAGACAACGTTTGTTACGTCGTTTGGAAGAAGGAAAACACAATTGGAAATTTTCGCCCGGAGATTTGAAAGAACGTGAACATTGGGATGAATATCAGGAATATTATGAAGAGGCGATAAATAAAACTTCGACAGAACACGCGCCCTGGTATATAGTTCCTGCTGATGATAAGGAAATGGCGCGTTATATTGTAGCCAAGATTATTTGGGAAGAAATGAAACAATACACTGATATAAAAGAACCGGAACTGGATGATAAAATAAAAGCCAATTTTGAGGAGTATAAAGAGCAATTAGCAAAAGAGTCTTAAAGTAAGGCTCTTTTTTTTGGCTGAATGTTACTAGAACTTTACCTGTGTTGTGAATTACTAATTTAATGTTAATTTTTTTGTGATTTTCCTGTGTTTTTGATCTCAGTCTTATTTTTTTGATAATATGAAAGTCATTTTAAGTTAAAGAGTAGGGATTTACTTTGTAAAAAAAATAAAACCAATTTTTAGCTAAATGAAAAGAATTATTCTACCCCTTGTTATTTTAGGTTCGTTGATTACATCTTGTAACAATAACGACTCTAAAGACGAAACTGAAACACCAACGAGTGTTGTATTGAAGGATCAATCTGTAACGCCAAGTTTATTGAAGGCACAGGCAGGTTTTGAGAGTCTGAAAATTTATTCTCTTTTTAGTTCAGATGATGTATTTCCGGACAGTCCGAAATTTGTTTTTGGAGGTTCTGCAGATGGTTCAGGTTTATTGAAAAACACTGACGGAACTTTTACTTTTTTAGTAAACAACGAAGACAACTTTGCTGTTTCGAGAATTACGCTTGACAAAACATTTAAACCTACAAAAGGAGAATATTTGCTAAACTCTAGCGGAGGAACATGGAGATTGTGTGGCGCAACTATGGCGACAAAAGAAGAACATGGTTTTGGACCTGTTTATTTAACTTGTGGAGAATCTGGTGAAGAATCCCGCACGCATGCATTAGATCCTTACGGAAGTGTAGGTTCTGCATCTGTATCTAAAGAATTGTCTGGATTTGGCCGTTTAAGTGCTGAGAATGCTTTGCCATTGCGTACATCTGCTTATAAAGGGAAAACAGTAGTTGTAATTGGCGATGACGATTCAGGAACTTACGGAGGTCAGGTTTTTATGTATGTATCGAATGCTGTGGGTGATTTAACCAATGGTTCTTTGTACATGTTAAAAAGAAATGACGACAACCAAAGAGAAAAAGATATTGAAGTAAGTAAAACATATCCGGTTTCTTTTGTAAAAATCGACAATCATACAACGCTTACCGGCGCTCAAATCAATGCATCAGTAAATACTTTAAAAGCAATTAAATTTGGTCGTGTAGAAGATTTAGATTACCGCAAAGGTGGCGACGCTGCTGATCGTGAATTGTATTTTAACGTAACCGGACAAGCTACAACTGGAACAAATGCCGATGGTTCAAGAACGAAATACGGTAGAGTTTACAAATTAAATCTTGATGCTGCTGACCCATTAAAAGGAACTCTTGAGGTTATTCTTGACGGAGATAACCGCTCTGGGATTGCTGGTAAATTCCAGAATCCGGATAATATTTGTGTCACTAAAAACTATGTTTACGTTCAGGAAGATGCTAACGGATACGGAGACGAAACTCACGATGCTTATATCTACCAATACAATATTGCTACAAAAGCGTTGAAAGTTGTGGTAGAATTAGATCACCGTCGTACTGCTACAGATGCTGCGAAATATAACGTAGGCGGAACTTCTAAATTTGGAGATTGGGAATATGGTGCTTTGATCGATGTATCTGATCAGGTTGGTATTGCTGATACTTTCATGTTGAGCGTTCAGCCACATACCTGGACAGGAGAAAAATATTTAAGTCCTGACGGAGGAACAAATCGCCCGAAAGAAAATCAGGCAAGTCAAATTGTGGTTATAAAAGGTTTGGCGAGATAAATTTTTAAATCATTACAAAACAGTCATCCACTATTTCTATTTGAAGTAGTGGTTTCTGTTTTTCTGAATATTCCTCTTTTAATTTTTATTAAATCATGAAAAAAATATATTGTTTGTTCTTCCTGGTGGTATTTGTGGCTTGTGAGAAAAAAAGCAAACATCAGGAAATAAATGAATTATTTCAGTCTGATATTACTTTGTTGGTCGAAAAAGTAGCCAAACTGAAATATTCTGTACAAGCGGATTCTACCGAAGAGCAAATTCAGAGACAGTTTCTGGAAGCGCATCAAATCTATAAAAAGGTCGAAATGATCAGCGAGTATTATTCGCCGGCGGTTTCTAAATCGATCAACGGTCCAGCGATTCCTGAATTTGAAGAAAATGATAAAGTAACGGTTCCACCGGAAGGTTTTCAGGTTATCGAGGAATTGGTTTTCCCGAAATACAATAAAGAGGGTAAAAAAGAACTGCTGCAAGAATTGGGAGTTTTATCGGCAAATTTAATTCGGTTAGAAAAAGTGTCCCGATCTAATGAACTAACCGATGCGCATGTTTTTGATGCGATGCGACTTGAAGTTTACCGAATTATTACTCTGGGAATTACAGGTTTTGATTCTCCGGTAGTACTGAATTCACTTCCTGAAGCTGCAGTAGCTTTAGCCACTATCGAGAAGTATTATCAGGTTTATCTGGAGAACGAATCAGTTTCGAATGGAAAACAGGTACTTGAAATTCTGGAAAAAGGAAAGAAATATCTAAAGGAAAATAATAATTTTAATGCTTTTGACAGGGCAGATTTTATCAAAGAAGTTTTGAATCCGTTAAGTAAAGGACTTTACAAAACACAAGCCGAATTGGGAATTCCGGTAATGAAAGAACAAAGAGGTTTGAAAGTTACGGCACAAACTTTATTCGATAAAGATGCTTTTGATGCAGAAGCTTTTTCAGGTTTTCCTGATTATCAAACAACGCCGGAAAAAATTGCTTTGGGTAAAAAGTTATTCAATGATCCTGTTTTATCCGGAAACAATACACGTTCGTGCGCTTCGTGTCATCATGCCGAAAAAGCTTTTACAGATGGTTTAGAAACGGCGGTTGCATTAGACGGAAAATCGATGATTCAGCGCAACACGCCAACTTTAACCAATATTGCTTTTCAGCGCGTATTTTTTGCCGATTCGAGAGTAAGTTATCTCGAAGATCAGGCCATTGCAGTTATAAAAAATGAAAACGAAATGCACGGCTCTTTAGAGCAATCGGCTTTGGCGATTCAAAAGAATGGTGATTATGTAAAGGATTTTAAAAAGGCTTTCCCAAAAGGAGAAATTAATGAGTTTGCGATCAAAAATGCTTTGGCATCTTATATTCGTTCGTTAAGTCATTACGATTCTAAGTTTGATGAATACATGCAAAATAAAACAACCTTTACCGAAGATGAAAAAGCAGGTTTTAATTTATTTGCAGGCAAAGCCAAATGTGCGACTTGCCATTTTATTCCGCTAACCAACGGAACTGTTCCGCCCAATTTCGACAGATCTGAAAGTGAAATTCTGGGAACTCCCAATAAAGCTAAAAAGCTCGACGGCGATTTAGGAAAGTTTGTCATTACGCAGGCAGCCATTCATAAAAATTCGTTTAAAACACCAACAATAAGAAACATCGAACTTACCGGGCCTTATATGCACAATGGTGTTTATAAAACACTCGAAGAAGTAATTGATTTTTATGATCAGGGCGGAGGATTAGGTTTAGGATTCGACGTTCCGAATCAAACATTGCCCGAAGACAAATTGAACTTATCTGATAAAGAAAAAAAGCAACTTATTGCTTTTATGAAAACGTTGACGGATAAGAAGTATTTGGAGAAAAGAGAATAGAACGAAGAAAAAAGAGAATTTAAGGTATACCTGCAATGTGCATTTTACCGCAAAGAGCGCAAAGGTTTCGCAAAGTTCGCAAAGTTTTTATCTGTTGAAACGAATGCAAAGTTCGCAAAGCTGAAGTGACAAAGCTTTGCGAACTTTTTGTTTTTTATAAACCTTACAAATAAAAATCTTTGCGCTCTTTGCGGTAAAATGCACCCACAGAGAACACACAACATATACTGCTTAAGCTATAAAAATACAAAACCCGAGAGACTATGCGATCTCTCGGGTTTATACCAAAAACAAAAAAATAAAATAAACCTTAACTTTTATAATTTAAAACCATAGGCTAAACGTAAAGCCACCTGATTGGTATTAAATTTATCGTAGTCCTCATAACGGACACTAATGTCAATGTATTTGTTGGCGTATCCAATTCCTGGCGCCCATAAAAAAGTAGTTTGGTTATAATCGTTTGTAACGGCAAAACCAGCACCAACTTCTCCCATAACATAAAATTGATCTTCCCATACAAAGGCTTTAAAACCAGCTTTTGCCGGGATAAATCCAAGATCTTTTACTTCAACTCCATTTTGATCTTTCATAAACAAGTTTGTAAAACCTGTAGTTAAAGTCAAAGATGCTTTCTTTGTCAAATCATATTGCAAACGAACATCTCCACCAAGTGACCATCTGTAATCATTATCAGTTGGTATTCCTCCATTTACACCAAAGCCTAATCTAAAACCCTGATCATAATTCTGGATTTCACTGTCCTGAGCGAAAGTTTTGTTGGCGTATAAAAAAGCGAAGGCACATAAGCATAACATTTGTAATTTTTTCATGGCTAATATTTTTGAATTATTAATAGTGTAAAAGTAAAATAGAGGCCTTTTTGACTTGTTATATAATTTTTCGAAATTGTTATATAATATTAGGTTTGACCAAAATTCACTTAATGTTTGCTTATGTTTTTAATAATATGAAAGAATCCAAAGCTTCTGATTATCTTTGCCGACTAAAAAACAAGTAGTAGTGAATTTAAAGCAATACACTAAAGAGTTTTCGTGTAATTTAAGATTAGCATATCCTATTATATTAAGGATGGGTATACATTAAATAGTAGTTGAAGATAATACGGTGAATTATAGGTGAAACGAGTCTGGATCGAACTTTTGGCAGGATCACTTCTGCAGCAATTTTCCGTTACATTCGCTTTCATTACCTCACAAAAAAATTAATCCAAAATTCACTTTCAAATAGTTAAATTTGGAAGATTAAAAACAATAAAAAAAAAGCCAAAGATTATTTTAAAAAATCATTTTAATCTGTGTAATCTGTGGCAAAAGAAAATAATAAAAACAAAAAATAAATAATATATGGAATTACCTAAATTTTTACTTGGAGATAATACTGATTTCGCAGATGATATTTTTATCATTCACCTTGATTATCCAAGATTCATCATCAACTTAAAAGATGATGAGGTTGAGTTTATGGAAGAAGCAGAAGATCTTGACGAAGCAGAATTAAATGCTGAAATGGAAGGTTTAATTGTTTTGGCGAATGAGTTTTACGACAGGGAAATACAACGTTACGAAGAGTAGAGAGCGCTATCGTTCTTAGTTATTTTAATAAAACTTTGCGACTCTGCGCTTTTGCCGAGATTAAATAAAGTGATTAAAAATACTTTTTAAATTTACATCTCTGTTTCCACCAAAAATTAATTTCAATCATCAAATGAAAAAATTAAGTTTTTTAAAACCCATTTTTAATTTTATAGCAATCGGATTGCTAATTACTACTTTAAGCCGAATCTTTTTATTTTTTATATTTAAAGAAAGAGTAGTACAAACACCGGATTTCTGGTACATCTTTCCAATCGGTCTTCGAATGGATTTGATATTATTGTGTTATTTATCATTTCTACCGGCTGTTTTAATTACTTTCCTGCCGAATAAATGGCTTAAATTCACGAATAATTTTCTGGTAATTTATAGCTTTTTATTCCTGTTCCTGATTCTTTTTGTAGAATTGGCTTCGCCTGATTTCGTAAAACAATATGATACAAGGCCGAATAAGATTTTCTTAGATTATCTAATTTATCCTAAAGAAGTTGTCGGGATGCTTCTTAAAAGTTATATGACTTCTATTATTGTGACTTTTATAATTTTAGGAGTTGTGATCTATTTTGCATTCAAAAAAGGAAAAAAATATTTCCATACTACAAGTACAGAATACAAATTCAAACTAATGCTTTTTCCATTAGTAGCATTTTTATTGTTTTTTGGCGCACGTTCAAGTCTTACTTCAAAACGTCCTATAAATGCCAGTAATGCTGTTTTCTCAACAGATCAATTGACAAATACTCTTGGATTAAATTCATTTTATACGGTAGCTTTTGCAGCTTATTCGATTAAAAATGAAGGAAACACCAAGATGTATGGTAAAATGGATGAAGCCGAAGCAATTGCACGTGTAAAAAAATACATGATTGCCGGACCAAATGATTTTACTGATGCCGAAATTCCGTTTTTGCATGTACAACAACCGGATACTGTTTTAAATAAACCTTACAATTTGGTAATCTTTTTACAAGAAAGTTTAGGTGCTGAATACGTTGGAATTTTAGGAGGAAAACCGTTAACACCTGAATTTGATAAATTATCGAAAGAAGGTTTATTGTTTACCAATTTATATTGCACGGGAACAAGAAGCGTTCGCGGAATCGAAGCAGTTGTAACCGGATTTTTACCTTCGCCATCAGAAAGTGTAGTGAAGTTAGGAAACTCGCAACAAGGATTTTTTACTTTGGCAGAAGCATTAAAACAAAAAGGCTATGACACCAGTTTTATTTATGGCGGAATGGCGAATTTTGATAATATGGCTTCGTTTTTCAACGGAAATGGTTTTGAAGATATCGTAGATCAGGAAGATTTTGATTCTGATGGAAACAAATATGCTTTCAAAGGAACCTGGGGCTATTCTGATGAAGATTTGGTTACCAAAGCCAACAATTACTTTAAAGCAAAAGGAGATAAACCATTCTTTTCTTTAATGTTCTCAACTTCAAATCATGAACCTTTTGAATATCCTGCGGGAAGAATTAAACCTTATGATGCAAAACCTGCAACGGTAAACAATGCCATGAAATACGCCGATTTCTCTATTGGGAAATTCTTCGAAATGGCGAAAAAAGAACCTTATTTCAAAAACACTATTTTTATCGTAATTGCAGATCATAACACCAGAACTTACGGAAAAAACCTGGTGCCAATTAATAAATTCCATATTCCGGCTTTGATTATAGGACCTGGGGTTCCAAAAGGAACTTCGTATAGTAAACTGGCAAGTCAGATCGATATTCCGCCAACGTTATTAAGTTATTTAGGACTTTCGTTTGAAACACCAATGGTAGGAAGAAATCTAAATAAATTAGATCCAAAAACGCAAGGAAGATCAATCATGCAGTTTAATGATATCAATGCATTCCGTGTAGAAAATCAGGTTGTCATCATGCAGCCCAATTTGAAACCTTTGCAATTCGAAATCAAAAATGATACAACTTTAGTTCCGATGAAATTAAATGAAGAATTAGCAAAAGATGCTTTGGCGCATGTAATTACAGCAGGAAATTTATATAAAGAGAATAAATATAAGTTAAGAAAAGGTTCTAAGTAGCTAAGTTACTAAGGTTCTAAGTTATTTACTTTAAAGAAGAAATCTTAGCAACTTAGAACCTTAGTCACTTAGTATCTTTAAAATATAATTTAAGTAAACTCTGAGCAGCTGCAAAAGGTGATATTTCATCATTTTGCACTGCTTTTTTGTTTTGTTCTAATTGTGAAATGATTTCAGGCTGATTATAAAAGTTCAGTTTGAGTTGTTCGTTAATGGTTTCCATCATCCAAAAATGATTTTGTTCTTTACGTTTTTCAGGAAAGAAGCCAGATTCATTTGTTTGTTCAAAATAACTCGAAATCGTATCCCAAATTTCTGAAATACCATCTTTTGTAATAGCGCTGCAAGTGGTAACTTTTGGCTGCCAGTTTGATTTTTTTGGAGGAAATAAATGCAAAGCCCGGTTGAATTCCAGTTTCGCCTGATTTGCTTTTTTTATGTTATCACCATCAGCTTTGTTGATGACGATGGCATCGGCCATTTCCATGATACCGCGTTTGATGCCCTGAAGTTCATCGCCGGCGCCGGAAATTTTTAAGAGTAAAAAGAAATCTACCATACTGTGTACGGCGGTTTCGCTTTGTCCAACGCCAACTGTTTCAATAATAATAGTATCAAAACCTGCCGCTTCGCATAAAATAATAGATTCGCGTGTTTTACGCGCCACACCGCCCAAAGTATCTCCCGAAGCACTTGGTCTTATAAAAGCATTTTCATCTTTTACCAATTCTTCCATACGAGTTTTATCTCCCAAAATACTTCCGTGCGAAAGCGAACTGCTGGGGTCAACTGCCAAAACAGCTACTTTTTTGCCTAATTGAGTCAAATAACTTCCAAAAGCTTCAATAAAAGTACTTTTTCCAACACCGGGAACTCCCGTGATTCCTATTCGGATCGATTTATTAGCATGAGGTAAACAACCATTAATGACTTCGTTTGCTTTTGCAGCATGTTCAGGATTGGTGCTTTCGACCAAAGTGATGGCCCTGCTAAGTGATGTAATGTTTTGGTTTAAAATTCCATCAATCAATTCAGAAGAAGAGGGTTGTTGTCTTCTGTTCTTTTTAATTTTATGGATAGCAGCAACATTCGTGATTTCAGGAGGTGAAATACCGGCTTTTTCTTGTAAGCTGCTGGATTGTTTTTTGGAACTTGACAAAATATTGTTTTTGGTACTGTAAAAGTACAGAAAACAAAAACAGTTTCAAAAAAGGATTTTCTTTGAAACTGTTTTGTGAATAGAACACGAATTTCACTAATTAACACTAATTTTTTATCGCATTTTTGTCATCCTGACGGAGGAAGGATCTCCCCAATCCCGAAGCTTCGGTACACAATCAAAATCTCTAATCTTTATCGAGCTACTCGGGATGATATACCATACTTATAGTGTGGTGTTTACTATATAATTCGTGAAAATTCGTGAAATTTGTGTTTAATAAGCCGCTGTAAAACGAACCTGATGATGTTTTGCATTTTCAGCTTCATCTGCAATAACAACTGCTAAATCTTCTACAGAAAGAATACTTCTTTGTTCGTCATTAAAAACAGGATTGTCCAGACCTAAACGGTATTTTCCGGTTCTTCCGGTTGTAATTCCCTGATGCATTTCGAAAGCAGGGCTGAAAAATGCCCAATCCAATTCTTTTTCTTCTTTAAGGATATTCAAATAATCTCTTGCTGCTGTTGCTCCGGCGTAATATTCTTTAGGGAAATCAGGAGTGTCCACTGCTTGTAAACCTGGGGCAACAAACAAACTTCCGCCACCACCAATCGTGATAAAACGTTTAACACCAGATTTTTTTACTGCTTCCTGAATTGCTTTAGATCCCGCAATAAAATCATCGTAAATATTAGGATTCGTCCATCCCGGATTATAAGCGTTGATAACTGCATCGTGTCCTTTTAAAATTTCTGCCAGTGCATCAACGTTAAAAATATCTGCACTTTTCCATGTTGCATTTGATGTGTCTTTTGGGGTTCTTGCAATAGCAGTAATGTCTTGATTTCTGCTTGCTAATTCGTTTAAAATGGCTGAGCCAACAAATCCTGTAGCTCCAATAATTGCGATTTTCATAATATATAAATTTTATTAGTAATAAAAAATGTTACAGTTTTGAGTAAAAAAATACTTTTAGAATTGATTCGAAAAATCTTCCAGAGAGATTCCTTCTAATTGTAAACTCACTTTTTGATTCATATCAGCATATAAAGCACTTAAATTTTGATTGATTTTTTTACCAACCGGACAATCGGGATTAGGCTGATTTTTTGCATAACCTAAACCAATGGTTTCGAAAGTCATTTCAAAAATTTCTTTTAATGTGATTTTCGAAGGATCAACAGACAGTTTTGTGCCGCCATTTTTTCCTTCTTTACTTTCTACAATATGATTGGCTTTTAGATTCGCAATTTCCTTTCGAACCAAAACAGGGTTCAAATTAATGCTTCCTGCAATATACTCAGATGACAAATAATCATTTGGGAATTTTGTGAGCAAAGTAAGAATGTGAATCGTTATGGCAAATTTACCTGAAATCATACTGTAATAAAATATGTTACAAATGTAGTTAGGTTTACGGTAATAAAAAAAGATTTTAACGAAAAATTAATTTTTCTATAAAACAGTGGCAGTGTCTTAAAATAAAATGATTTCTAAACACACTGCTTTTTTATAAATATTAGATTTGTATTTGATTAGTAACACTTTCAATTTATTGATATGAAAATTAAAATTATATTTATCTTTTTCTATATTTTGTCGAGTGCCATGTTTGCACAAAATCATGTGCAATATGCAGATTCAATTAGGGTATCGAATGCTATTCCGGAACTGAGCTATGCTGTAGTTTCTGGCGATAAAATTTTAGAAATAAATGCATTAGGGTTACATTCGGTTGATTTAAAAGACGCTGCGACTTTAAATGATCGATTTCATATTGGTTCAAATACCAAGGCGATGACAGCTTTTGTAATTGCCAAATATGTTGAAAAAGGTAAGCTAAAGTGGAGTACTAAATTCTTTGATCTTTTTCCGGATTTAAAGAAAACCTCAAAACCCAACTATTACAATATAACGCTTGAAGAACTAATATCTCATCAAGCCAGAATTCAGCCTTTTCAGGGAGAAAATGACCCTGCAGTTCCTGATTTTAAAGGAACGCATCAGGAAAAGAGAAATCAGTTTGGCAAATTTGTATTAACGTTGGATCCGGCCAAAATTGATTCGGAACATAAATATATCTATTCTAATGCAGGTTATACTTTAGCGACTATGATGCTCGAAAAAGTAACCGGAAAAAGTTGGGAGCAATTAATAGATCAGGTATTTAATAAAGATTTAAAACTAGATGTGAAGCTATCCTGGCCAGAAAATCAAATTGCGAAAGATACCTGGGGACATTCATTCGAAAACAATAAATTAATTCCAGTTCCTTCAAACACAGATTATCATTTAGATTACACAGAACCTGCAGGTGATATTAATATCAAACTTACCGATTATATTAAATTTATTCAACTTAATATTAAAGGGCTTCAGGGGCACGATAATTATTTAAAAGCAAGTACTTATCATTTTATTCATAAAGGAATTGAAGGATATTCTTTAGGATGGTTTAACAGTTATGAAGATAATAAAGATTTTTCGACACATTCCGGAACCGCTGGAACGTATTATACGATTGCAGCCATTGATAGAAGAAACTTTATAGGTTATATTATTTTTACCAATTCTTTTAATGAATCTACAGTAAACGGAGTGCGATTATTAATGAGAAAATTGAAAAAGGATTATGGTAGGTAAAACATTTTAGATCCTTAAATTCTTATTTTTGATACTTTTGCGCCATGAACAATTTTATCCTTATATTTTTCTTTCTAGCCCTGGGTTTGGTCTTGCAGCATATAAAGCAATTTCCAACCCATATTTATAAGGTTTTAAATAAAATTGTAATTTATATCTGTTTACCGGCAATTACCTTATATCATATTCCTAAAATAAAATGGAGCAACGAATTGTTATTTCCAATAGCCTCAGGATGGATTAGTTTTCTACTGGCTTTTGTATTTTTTCATTTTTTAGGGAAAAGAAAAGGCTGGTCTAATAAACTCATTGGCTGTTTGATTCTGACAGCGGGATTAAGTAATTCTTCTTTTTTGGGATATCCTATAATAGAAGCTTTATTTGGCAAAAAAGGTTTAGAAACTGCCATTCTTGTCGATCAGCCGGGAACTTTTGTGGTGGTTTCAACTTTAGGTGTTTTTGTGGCTGCTTTTTATTCAAAAGGAAGTCCGGATGCTTTTAGTATTTTCAAAAAAATCATCTTTTTTCCGCCCTTTATTACTTTTGTGGTGGCTTGTTTAATGAATGTATTTCAATATGATTTAGATTTAAATCTTCAGACTGCTTTATTAAAAATAGGAAGTTTAGTAACCCCTCTTGCTTTACTTTCGGTAGGATTGCAACTTACTTTTGATCGAAAAAGTCAGCATTGGCGATTTCTTAGACTTGGCCTTTTCTTTAGGCTTATTGTAACGCCTACTGTCATTTTCGTCTTGTATGTTTTTGTTTTTAACCAACATTCTGAAGCCATAAAAATAACCATTATGGAAATGGCGATGGCACCCATGATTACAGGTGCAATTTTAGCTTCGACCTATGGTTTAAAACCAAAATTAAGCAGTATGATGATTGGTTTCGGAATTCCAATTTCCTTTGTAACCCTTGCTATTTGGTACTTTGTGGTAAGTTTTATTTAGTTATAAATATTAACTAGATAGGAAAAATAGAATTTTAACTTTTTTTTAAAAAATTCGTGTTTTCCTTATTTCTTTTTTGACTAATTTTAGATGAACTAAAAAAATATAATTATGTCAACATTAAGATTAGGAGATATTGCTCCAGATTTTCATGCAGAAACAACCGAAGGCCCAATTAATTTTCATGAATGGTTAGGCGATTCATGGGGTGTTTTATTTTCGCATCCTGCAGATTTTACCCCTGTGTGTACAACTGAATTAGGGACAGTTGCCAATTATGTTCCTGAATTTAAAAAGAGAAATACAAAAGTTATAGCGCTGAGCGTTGATGGTTTAGAGTCTCACAAATTGTGGATTAAAGACATTAACGAAACCCAAAATACAACCGTTAATTTTCCGATTATTGCCGACGAAGATAAAAAGATAGCGACTTTATATGATATGCTGCATCCAAATGCAAGCGAGAAATTTACAGTACGCTCTGTTTTTGTTATTGGCCCGGATAAAAAGATAAAGTTAACCTTGACTTATCCAGCTTCAACAGGAAGAAATTTTGATGAATTATTGCGTGTTATCGATAGTTTGCAACTTACAGCAGATTATAGCGTAGCCACTCCGGCAAACTGGAAAGACGGACAAGATGTAGTAATTACGCCTGCTGTTCCGGATAGTGATATTCCGGCAAAATTCCCAAAAGGACATACGGCTATCAAACCTTATTTGCGCCTAACACCGCAACCGAATAAATAAGTCTCTAAGATGCTAAGTTACTAAGATACTAAGTTTTAATCTTTGTCAAATTTTAGGAACTTAGCATCTTATTTAATAGATATTAATAAATAAGGTTTTAAGTTGCTAAGAGACTAAGGGGCTAAGATTCTAAGATTGTTGAGAAAAAACTCAGTACCTTAGCATCTTAGCCCCTTAGAACCTTTAGCTATAACTCTACGTGAACGCTTTTCTTCATCAGTTCGTTCATTCGTTTTTTATCTCCAACGACCCAGATAATATCATTTTTTTCTAAAGTCAAATGCGATTCAGGGTTCAAAATTCGATTACCATTTCTTTCAATTCCCACAACAAGTCCGCCGGTTTTTTCTCTAAACTGACCAATTCTTTTTTGTATAAAATCGTCATTAGAAATTTCTAACTGGCGCAACACAATATCAGATTCCTGCGAGTTGTTAGCAGCTTCAACCTCATTCTGTAAATATTTGGTGAATTCTGAAATTTGTTCATCGGTACCAATAACACAAATCTCGTCGCCCGGAAACAAACGTTCATTTTTAGTGGGAATAGGAATCGTGATTTCGCCACGACGAATAAAAGCAATATTGATTCCCATATTTTCACGAATGCGGAGTTCTTCCAGGGTTTTACCCGCAAGATTAGATTCTTTACCAATATCAAAAATAGACATGTGACCATCCCAAGGCATTAAATTGGCATATCTTCGGTCTATTTTTTTGTTTTCGCGATCGTTTAAATTCTTTAAAAAATGAGTTTCGATTTTATGATATTGCTCGTTTAATTTCTTAGGAAACAGTTGATAAGCTCCAATGGCAATGATCAGGGCAACAAAAGCAACCAAAGGCGAGAAGAAAATATTCAATAAAAACCCAACAAAAAATAACCCAAGGCTCATTCGAATTAAAATTAGCATCAAAAGTGCACCGCGATATTTTCGTTCTTCCCATAATTCTTCCACTTCGGCAACTTTTACACGTCGCAACGAAAGCGCCCATAAAAACGGAGCAATTATCACCAATGTAATCAATGCGGCCAAAGTATTTCCGAAACGGGTATCAGCTACTAAAGGCGCTACAAATTTTGCCGACAATAGTATAATAGCCGTAATAATTATAGTGTGTAAAATGATTTGCGTGATCGAGGCACGAAGCACAATTTGCCAGGTACTAACAGATTTTATCGCTTGTGCATTGACACTATATCGGTTGATATTTTTAATCCACTTTTTAGGAAGTTTCTGTTCCAGATATCCTGAAAAAGGATCAGAATATTTAATTAAAAACGGAGTTGTAAAAGTGGTAATGGCAGACACGGCCACAATTATTGGGTATAAAAAATCACTCGTTACCTTAAGCGTCATACCAAGAGTGGCAATAATAAACGAGAATTCCCCAATTTGCGCCAAACTCATACCCGTTTGCACCGATTGTTTAAGCGGCTGACCTGATAACAAAGCCCCGATAGACGAACTAAATGCTTTACCAAAAATAGTCAGCAGCGTAATAAGCGCAACCGGCAGCATATACGTCACTAAGGTTTCCGGATTGATTAACATCCCGACAGATACAAAGAAAACCGCACCAAATAAATCTTTTACCGGCTGAATCAAATGTTCGATTTTTTCTGCCTGAGTAGTTTCTGCAATAATAGAACCCATGATAAAAGCCCCAAGAGCAGGCGAGAAGCCCACATTTGCAGCAAACATCACCATCATTAAACAAAGTGCCAATGAAATAATCAGCAGCATTTCGTCTGTCAACAAATGTTTTGCTTTTTTAAGAATGGTTGGAATAATAAAAATTCCGCCCAAAAACCATATGATCAAAAAGAATATTAATTTTAAAACCGATTGTAATAATTCGCCTCCCGAAACCTGATCGCTAACCGCAATTGTCGATAATAAAACCAACATCAAAATAGCAACAATATCCTCGACAATTAAAGCGCCAAATACAATCCCGGCAAACTTTTTTCCTTTAACACCCAATTCATCAAATGCCCGAATAATAATGGTTGTTGACGAAATCGAAAGTGTGGCACCAAGAAAAATACTATCCATCTTGCCCCAGCCCATCCATTGCCCAACGCAATAACCAATGAGCGTCATAAATAAAATCTGGGTAATGGCAGTTATTGAGGAAGTTCCCCCAACTTTCATCAGCTTCTTAAAACTAAATTCGAGTCCCAGACTAAACAATAAAAAGATTACCCCAATTTCAGCCCAAACCTCTACACTTTTCATGTCAGTTATAGAAGGGAAAAAATCAAAATGGTTTCCCGCTAAAAATCCGGCAATTAAATATCCTAAAACCAGAGGCTGTTTCATTTTTTTAAATATCAAAACGGCAATTCCGGCGGTCATCAGGATTAATCCCAAGTCGCTAATAAGGGGTTGTAAATGGTGTGTAGTTTCTGCAGCGGCGCTTAAGGCAATCATAAAGTGGTATTTTATATTAAGGAGCTAATCCAGCTTTCCATTGCAAGCTTTTACTCAAAATGCCTATTTTTTAAGCAGTTCCAGGAGCTTCCGTTGGTCGCTCTGTACCTGCAAAAAAATATTGCTTTTTTCGCAAAAGGCTTTTCATTGCAGTCTGGGCTATTTCCCGGTTTTAAATAAAAAAAGCTATCTCGATAAAGATAGCTTTTTTTGAGAAAATATTTTAAGTTTTCTTTAAATTCCTACGTAATTACTAGGAGTTATTGCCATTAATTCGGCTCTGACAGCATCAGAAACTTCCAGAGTTGCAATAAAATTATGAATCGCTTTTTTATCAATAGCTTCATTCGTTCTGGTCAAACCTTTCAACGCTTCATAAGGGTTTGGATAAGCCTCACGACGTAAAATAGTCTGAATAGCCTCAGCCACTACAGCCCAGTTTCTCTCTAAATCTTCAGCAAATTTACCTTCGTTCAAAAGCAATTTGTTTAAACCTTTTAGAGAAGCTTCAAAAGCAATAATAGTATGTCCAATTGGCACACCAATATTACGTAAAACAGTACTGTCAGTCAAATCACGTTGTAATCTTGATACCGGTAATTTAGCTGCCAAATGTTCAAAAATAGCATTTGCAATTCCTAAGTTTCCTTCTGAATTTTCAAAATCAATAGGGTTTACTTTATGTGGCATTGCCGAAGATCCAATTTCTCCCTCTTTGATTTTTTGTTTAAAATAATCCATCGAAACATACGTCCAGATATCACGATCTAAATCGATCACGATTGTATTGATTCTTTTTAGAGCATCAAAAAACGCAGCAAAATGATCGTAATGTTCTATTTGAGTAGTTGGAAAAGAATGGTGTAAACCAAGATCTGTTTCAACAAATTTATTACCAAATTTTTTCCAGTCGATTTGTGGATAAGCAACATGATGTGCATTGTAGTTTCCGGTTGCTCCACCAAATTTAGCAGCAAACGGAATATTAAATAACAAACGCATTTGCTCTTCAAGACGTTCTACAAATACCAAAATCTCTTTACCCAAACGAGTAGGAGAAGCCGGTTGTCCGTGCGTGCGTGCCAACATCGGAATATCCTTCCATTCTACGCTTAATTCTTTCAATTTAGAAATTAAAGAAATTAATGATGGCATATAAACTTGCTCAAACGCATCTTTTGTAGAAAGCGGAATAGCAGTATTATTAATATCCTGAGAAGTTAGACCAAAGTGAATGAACTCTTTGTATTGAGATAAGCCTAATTTTTCAAAAGCATCTTTGATAAAGTATTCTACCGCTTTTACATCGTGGTTGGTTACTTTTTCAGTTTCTTTTATCCAAAGAGCATCTTCTGTAGAGAAATTTTTATAAATGTCGCGTAAGCTGTCAAATAAATTTGGGTTTACACCTGCAAGTTGTGGCAAAGGAACTTCGCACAAGGCAATAAAGTATTCAATTTCAACTAATACGCGGTATTTTATTAGAGCTTCTTCAGAGAAAAATGGAGCTAATGAAAGGGTTTTACTTCTATATCGTCCGTCAATTGGTGATATAGCATTCAATTCGTTTAAAGTAGTCATTGTTATGTTGTTTTTCGAAAGGCACAAATATAAACAGAATTTAGGGATTATGGGTAAGGAATCTATGAATGTGATTATTAAAAATAGTGAACGTTATATAAATTACTTTTTTTGAAATGTGTAAAGAAAATTTAATTTCATTTTGAAAATGAGATATTTATCAAATATTGACTTTTGATTTTTATTTTTGAAGGTTTTTTACTACATTTTAATGAAATTATCTTATTTTTGAAAAAATGTATTTTATGTTCAGGAAATCTTCAATTGCTATATTTTTAATACTACTATTACTCATTTCTTTTGCTGTTTTTAGGTTGTTTTTTGCAGATCGATCTACTTCAGCAGATATTAAATACGAACCGGTATTTTTAAAAAACGTGGGATATGTAGGAGATGAATCTTGTAAAAAATGTCATAAAGCTGAACATCATGATTGGAAAAAGTCAGACCATTTTATGTCGATGCTTCTTCCAAATGATTCAACAGTTTTTGGAGATTTTAATAATGTAACTTTTATTGCTGATGGTGTTACGAGCAGGTTTTTTAAAAAAGGACAAAAGTTTTTTATAAATACGGAAGGGGAAGATGGGGAAAATCATGATTTTGAGGTAAAATATATTTTTGGATACAAACCATTGCAACAATATTTAGTTCAATTTTCCGGTGGCAGATTGCAAGTACCAAGATTAAGTTGGGATGTTGATAAAAAAAAATGGTTCAACCAGTATGCAGGTCAAAAAATACCAGCTCACGATTGGTTGCATTGGACAAAAAACGCTCAAAACTGGAACACAATGTGTGCTTCATGTCATTCTACTAATCTTCACAAAAATTATGATCACAAAAGCGATACTTATAAAACGAGCTACAGTATAATTAATGTAAGTTGTGAGAGCTGTCATGGTGTTGGCAAACAACATGTTGATTATATTAATAGTAGTGATTATAATTCGAAGAGTAAAGTAATTGGCAGTTTTTTACAGTTAGGAAAGAAATCTGGACAATTAGAGCAGATAGTCACCTGTGCTCCTTGTCATGCGAGATCATCTGAAATTAGTGCTTTGCATATTGAAAGTAAGGATATTATGGATAATTATATTCCTCAAATTCCAAGTACTGAATTTTTTTATGCCGATGGACAAGTTAAAGAAGAGGATTATATCTATACCTCATTTTTGCAGAGTAAAATGTTTCATAATGGCGTAAAGTGCAGCGATTGTCATAATCCGCATAGTACTAAATTAAAACGTATTGGTAATCAAACCTGTGTTGCCTGTCATTCTCCTAAAAAATATGATGCTCCAACCCATACTTTTCACACTTCTGGAAAAAGTACTGAATGTATAAGTTGTCATATGCCTGGAAAATTGTACATGGGCAATGATTTGCGACATGATCATAGTTTCAGGGTTCCAAGGCCTGATCTTTCAGAAACATACAAAACACCCAATGCCTGCAGTAATTGCCATGCGAATAAATCGAACAAAGTTTTGGCCGATGCCATAGTAAAATGGTATGGACCTAAAAGAGAATATCATTTTGCTGATGATTTAATTCCCGGAAGTAAATTAGACGAAAATAGCGAAGCACACCTTACAAAATTAATAAATGACACAGCAGTACCTGATATTATAAAAGCAACTGCTGCATTTTATTTAGGAAACATTCAGACTCAGAGTAGTCTCAATACGTTGTTGGGAGCTATTCAAAGTAAAGATTCTCAAGTGAGATATCGCGTTTTGCGAAGTTTGGGAAATTTTCCACCTTCAAATTGGATTGAAGTTGTTGGACCATTATTATCAGATAAAGTTAGGGCAGTTCGTATCGCAGCGGCAGATTTATATATCACAATACCAAAAGGCCAAATCCCAAATGAATATAGTGAGTCTTTTTCGTCTGCGCAAAAAGAACTTAAAAGCCTACTGGAATATCAAACCGATTTTGCAGTGGGAAATCTAATGATGGCCGATTATTATCTGAAACTAAAGGATTATTATAATGCCGAAAAATTTTATTGGAACGGACTTAAAAAAGACAATCAGGCGAATTATGCCTTACTCAATTTGTCAGCGATATATAATCTACAGGGCAAAAACGATAAGTCATTAGAAGTTTTAGAGAAAGCCAAAAAGAATGATCCCAAAAATGAAAGGATTTATTATAATTTGGGACTTTTATATAATGAAATGAATAATAAACCTGAGGCCGAAAAACAATTTGCAAAAGCAGTCGAACTAAAATCAAATAATCCCAGAGTCTATTATAATTATGGCCTAATGCTGAATCAAAGAGGAAACTCTAAAGAAGCAGAAAATATTCTAAAAAAAGGAATCACGATAAGTCCTTCGGCACCGGAGTTGTATTATGCGATCGCTTTTGTTTATTTAAAAATGGAGAATAAAGGCAAAGCTTTAGAAGCTGCTATAAAACTAAAACAATTAGATCCTGGTAATCCGGAATATCAAGACTTTTTTAGAAGGTCAGGTTTATAGTACAATCAAATTATCGTTTTGAAAATTTTGTCCCAAATAGTAAAATAGAAACCAAAATTGTGAGATTCATTTTTATGATGATCTCCATGAAATTTTGTTGTAGATATCCAGTTTGTAGCATAATTTTTATACCAGAAATCCGGAAAAATATCTGTTTTTAAGTGACCAAATATCCCATACAAAAGATTTAAAACCAAGTAAATTATAATGCTTATAAAATTAAATTGAAATATTGAGATCGAAAATAGCCAGATAATCCCAAATCCAAAAGTTTCTATAGGATGAAGTACAAATAAGCTGTAAACACTTGTTTCAACATGAGTATGATGCAGTTGATGGATAGGATAAAACCATTTTAATTTATGCACCATATAATGAAAACAAAACATCAGGAAATCCATTATGAAAATCAATAGCAAAGTATCTAATAGTATGGAGAGAAGCGATGATGTAAAATCTACTTTCATAATCCCAAAGTGATACAATTCATACCCTAAAAGAGTGATGAGTGTATTACAAATAAGAGTCGAAAAAATCCATTTTTGATCCTTTTTATCAAGTGTTGTATTCTCGTATTCGATTATTTTTCCCAGCATTATAGAAAGAAACAAAAGAATTGCATTTTCTGCCAGGAAGAAAATAAAAAGAATCAATAAATTGAATTGCGATAATTGCTGTAACCAGCTTTCGAATATCATGATATTTTTTCTATTTCAAATAATCTTTCTCTTAATTCCGCAACACCTCCAGAAGCAACCTTAGCAATAACTTCGACTTTATTTTGGATATTCGGGATTGCAATTGGTTTAGGATCAATATAAAAAACTGGCGTAATACTGTAAGTATAAGAAATCAATCCAGCTGCAGGATAAACTTGTAACGACGTGCCAATAACGGCAAAATAATCTGCGGTTTCTGTAATTTCGATAGCTTCTTCCAGAGCCGGAACATCTTCGCCAAACCAAACAATATGAGGTCTCAACTGATGTCCGTTTTCATCAAGATCGCCCGTATATAAATCGTCTGGCCAATCCAGAATTAAATCGCGATTTCGCGTGCTTCGTACTTTTAATAATTCTCCATGCAAATGCAAAACTTTTGTACTTCCGGCGCGTTCGTGTAAATCATCTACGTTTTGAGTGATGATATGAACATCAAAATCCTGCTCTAATTCGGCTAAAATTTTATGACCTAAATTGGGCTCAACTTCTTTAAGCTGCTGACGTCTTTTATTGTAAAAATCCAACACCAATTCCTGATTTTTTCTCCAGCCTTCAGGAGTTGCCACTTCCATCACATCATGTCCTTCCCATAAACCATCGCTGTCGCGAAAAGTTTTAATACCGCTTTCGGCACTTATACCGGCTCCGGTCAAAACAACCAATTTCTTTTTCATTATTATTCAATTGAAGGATAAAAATAGTGATTTATGGGAATAAAAAAATTAAAGTCAATATTTTGTGCCGTTAGACACTAAATGTGGGTAGAAAAAGAATTAAAATAAATTTAGCGTACCCTAGGCCAATTTCATTAAGTTAAGCTTTTAGAAAATAAAATTACTGCAAATAAAATCCGTTTTTTATCTGCGTTTTTACGAAGTAAATCTGTTTTATCCGCGTCAAAATTAGACGCTGATTTTACTGATTCGCTAAAGCGAAAACGCTGATAGAAACGGATTTTCCTAATTACTTTCCTAATTAAACTGTTAAGTGATTTTGTAGATTTCCCCTTAACTTAATGACATTGCCCTTAGGCACATTTTAACTTTGATTTTTCACAGAAAAAAGCGTAATTATACTTATTGTAAGGGTCTTACAAAATGTTTATTTTTATTATGACGTAAAGTAAAATAAACTTTCAATGATTTTAATACAGTTTACAGGATTATCAGGTTCAGGCAAAACAACATTAGCGCAAAATGTTCGTCATTTGTTAGCAGATAAAAGTTATAAAGTCGAAATCGTTGATGGTGATGTGTATCGTAAAACCATTTGCAGTGATTTAGGATTTTCAAGAGAAGACAGATGCGAAAATATCAAGCGTTTGTTTCAGGTAGGACAAAACTTTGTGAAAGAAAATACAATCGTTTTAATGTCAGTCATTAATCCTTATGAAAATCTTCGTAACGAGTTAAGAACCTTTGAGTTTGTCAGAACCGTATATTTAGATTGTTCGATACACAACCTTATTAAAAGAGATCCAAAAGGATTGTATCAAAAAGCTTTGCTGCCGGATCACGATCGTAATAAAATCAACAATTTTACCGGAATAAGCGATGTTTTCGAAATTCCATCGAATGCAGATTTAGTTTTAAAAACAGATCTTGAAACGGAGATTTTTTCTACTAATAAACTATATGATTTCATCATTAAAAATTTATCTGAATAATTTAATTCTTTACAGTATATGAATCCTTCTTCAAGTAAACTTCCGGTTTCTTTTTCAATAGATAAATTGCAAGAAGATCTTGTGATCTGCGAAAATGATTTATGGACACCACATTTTAATACCAATCGATACGAAGGAAACTGGACCAGCGTTTCCCTAAGGTCGCAATCGGGTTTAGTAAATGATATTACATCTTTTGCAAACAAAGAATATCTAAATACCAATTTACTGGATCGCTGTCATTATTTTAAAGAAATTATGGATTGGTTTCAATGCGAAAAAGAAGCAGTCAGATTACTTCGATTAGATCCTCAAAGCGAAATTAAAGAACATGTGGATAATGATACCTCTTATGAAGATGGTTTTTTTAGAATCCATATTCCTATTGTAACAAACGATGATGTATTTTTTTATGTAGATAAAAAACGTGTTCCTATGAAAATGGGAGAATGTTGGTATGCCAATTTTCAGCTTCCGCATAGCGTAGAAAACAATGGTACCGAACCACGCATTCATTTTACACTCGATTGTATTAGAAACGATTGGTCTGACGAATTGTTTACTAAAATGGGTTTTGATGTAAACGAATCACCAAAGGAGAATCAATATTCAGATGAAGTAAAACAGCAGATTATTGCTGAGCTTTCCCGAAACCCATCACAAGCCGGAGCTAAAATCATTGCAGATCTACAATCAAAATAAAATCATAAAATGGAAAATCTAAATCATCCACTTTTCAACTGGATTCCTTATAAATTAATAGAAAAAGACAATGAGATTTATTTTGAATGGATTTATTTGGCAGATATAAAATATGCCGATCCGTTTTTTGATGAAAGTATAGCAAAATGCAAAAGCCATGATTATAATTCGAAGCAATTTAAAGCAGTAAGTACGGTAGAAAATCTTATCGAATGGTCTAATGAACTGATTTCAGTCGAACTAAAATCTTTGGTTTTTCATGTGTCCAGATGTGGTTCTACCATGTTGAGCCAATCTTTAGCAACTTCTTCAGAAAATATAATGATTTCTGAAGCACCAATTTTAGATGAAATTTTGAGAAGTGATCTTTTTAGTTTGGAGAAAAAAACGGTGCTACTACAATCAGTAATAAAATTATTAGGTCAAAAAAGATTTCCCGAACAGCAGCATTTAATTATAAAACTCGATGCGTGGCATATTTTTAAGGCTTCTTATTTAAGGTCTATTTTTCCTGATATACCTTTTGCATTACTTTACAGAAACCCAACTGAAGTTTTGAAATCACATCAGAAAATGATGGGAATGCACATGGTTCCTAATCTATTGCCTTCTGAAATTTTCGGGATTTCGGTAAAAGAAGTTCATGACTTAAGTTTTCAGCAATATGGCGGATTAGTTCTCGAGAAATATTTTCAGGGATTTCTTGATTTTTACAAAACAGATCAAAACGTTGTAATGCTCAATTATAATGACGGAATGAAAGCTGTTATTGAAAAATTCATAGGCTTTATAAAGGTGGATTATTCTAATGATGAAGTAGAAAAAATATACGATCGTTTAAAAAGACATTCTAAAAATGAAAATGCTGTTTTTGCAGGAGATCAGTTTAAAGAAGAAACTTTGCAGATTGATTTTTCAAAGCTCGATGTTTTGCATGAAAAATTGAATGACAGCTTAGTTGCGTATTGATATAGTTGAAAATTGGAGTGAAATTTCTTTCTGTTTTAATAATGGTGTATTTTTGCGGCAAACACGAATAAAATGATTGATTTAGATTACCTCGCTTTCCTTGAAAATATACTGACCGATAACCGCAAAGAAAAATTCTTAAAGGTACTCGGAAATCGTACAAAGCATTTTACAGTTGTTGTAGAAGATGTTTTTCAGATGCATAATACAAGCGCTGTTATGCGTAGTTGTGAAGTTTTCGGGATTCAGGAACTGAATGTTATCGAACAGCGTTACGGAAAAAAAATCGATAAAGAAATCGCAATGGGCGCCCAAAAATGGGTAGACATTAATCAGTTTGATTCCGTTACCAATTGTATTTCGACTTTAAAAGATCAGGGATATCAAATTATTGCCACAACGCCTCATGAAAATGATTGTTTGCTGGAGGATTTCGATATTACAAAACCAAGTGCTTTATTTTTTGGAACAGAAAGAGACGGATTGTCACAAGAAATTCTCGAAAAAGCAGATGGTTTTCTTAAAATTCCAATGGTGGGTTTTACAGAAAGTCTGAATATTTCTGTTTCTGCAGCGATCATCATTCAGAACTTAACCAACAGATTGCAAAAATCAGATATAGACTGGCATTTATCCGAAGAAGAAATTTTGAAGAAACGTTTGGCTTGGGCCAAAAATTCGATTAAAGATATTAAACGAATTGAGGCGCGCTATTTTGAAGAGAATCCTAGATAAGTTGCTAAGAGGCTAAGTTACTAAGTTGCTAAGAATATAGATTGTGCTTGACAGGTGAGTAATAATTGTAGATTTAATCTCGCGAAGTCACAAAGTTTTATTTTAAAAAGTAAGATTAAATAGCGTCCAGTTAAAGCTCAATGTCATTAAGTTAAGCTTTTAGAAAATAAAATTATTACAAATCAAATCCGTTTCTATCTGCGTTTTTACGAAGTAAATCTGTTTTATCCGCGTCAAAATTAGACGCTGATTTCACTGATTCGCTAAAGCGAAAACGCTGATAAAAACGGATTTTTATAATTACTTTCTTGATTAAACGCTTAAGTAATTTTATAGATTTTTTTCTTAACTTAATAACATTTAGCTTTAGCTGGATGGAAATATTAACGGAAACAAAAAGGCTTTAGCCAAACTTTATTGGTTTGGCTAAAGCCTTTTTTCTATTTAAATCATATTCCCCTAGCTGAAGCTAGGGGCTATGCAAAAAAACTTTGCGGCTTCGCTTCCAATAGCTATCGGGATTGCGAGAAATTTTGAGTAAAATTCACCAGAAGTTGTCAAACTTAGAACCTTAGCAACTTAGCGCCTTAGTATCTTTTTGAAGCTACTTCTTCAAAAACAAAATAAATCCCAAAATACTAACAATCAAAATGGTCAGTGCGGCTACAACCATTGTCAGATCCCGGATGTTTTTTCCAGCCCAATCCATAAATAAAAATTTGTGGAGAATAGCAAACGAGTAACCTTCGACCATATCACTGTTTTTAACGACAGCTGCCAATCTTGAAGTCGAAGTTTCGATAAAATAAGTCGTTTTTTCGGGCGTGTCATAAGCCAGTTTTATAACCGGCAATCTTTTGTTGACAAATCCATATTCGCGACTGCTAAAATCAGTTAGGAGTTTAGAATCTAATAATTTTACGTTTTCTAACGAAGCATGAGGTTCATCTGAACTTTGATCCATTTCGCAACAAGCAAGTTTAGGAGCGCCATCTGTAAAATAATAAGCGAGAAATTCAGCATATTGAAAGTCCAGATTTGGCGCAACTTTGTTGGTTGCAGCATTAATGTAAACTACCTCAGATTTTGGATCGTCTTTTTTATTCCACTTTGAATTAGAATCTGATTTCGATGTTTTGAATTTTTGTTTTTCAAGCAATTCACAACGGAAATATGTTGTGTCATTTAAAGTAATAATACTCGCATTCTGAAAACGGCTCCAGTCCAAGTCCAGCTTATTATTGGCCATCGGAATTTCTTTGGTTACAAAAGTTGGTTCGTAAACCATTTGCGATAAAGTATACGGATTCCATTTTGTTGTGGCGTGATAGGCTCCGCTAAAAGCAAATGTTAAAGTAAAAAGAGAAATCCAAATTCCAATTTGGCGATGGTATTTTCTAAGACCTTTTTTAGGAGCTAAATTGTCTGTTTTTTTAAATTGTTTCCATAGTAAACCATAAATCAAAATTCCGCTCAAGGCAGAAAAGCCAATGATGGACAATAAGAAAATCATCGTAATGATTCGGATGCTGTTGTTTGTAATCGCATCTATAAACGACCAATTATGAAAAGTGTCGAAGAACCAAATAAAAGCTTGTCTTGAAGTTGGGTTATAAGTTGCCAGTTTAGAGGAAGATGTTTCTACATAAACCTGCATAGCATCTGGACGATCGAAACTTAATTTGTAAACTGGCAGATAGCGATTGACATATTTATATTGCGAAGTAAATTCGGTTACAACTTCACTATTTTTTACAGCACTTTTTTGATCGTCCAGAAAATAACGCGAAAGCCATTCGGCATATTTTTGATCTCCGTTTTCTAGTTTTTTAGCGGTCGAAGTATCAAAATACCAAAGTTCACCAATTATAGTTTTCAGCTGATAATAGGTTTTATTGTTGAACGAAACAACTCTGAAATTTTTGAATTGCGTTAGTTCATTTTTCTCTAAAACTTCCTGAATCGAAAAGTGTAACTGACTTTTATCAATTACTTGTGCTTCGAGTTTATCATGTGCGATTTCAGGTTTAAAAAAATGCGCCATAAACGGATGCATCAATCCTGAAAGTGTCCAGAAGATCACCGGAATAATGGTAATTAACCCAATTGCACGATGCCATTTGTACATGTGCTGTTTGATTTTCTTGACCAACTTAGAGTCTTTCTTTTTAGACTTTTTGTCTTTTATTTCTTTGCTCATATTTATATTCTTATGATTTATTGTTTTATTTTTTTAGCCACAGATTCCAGGATTAGAATGATTTTTTTTAAAATAATCGGTGTTAATCTTTTTATCCCGATAGCTATCGGGAGTGGCAAAAAATATTGGCAAAAACTTACTTTTTTAATGAAAAATTATACTGTATTCCAAACACAAATGTTCTTGGTGCGGCGGCTGTATAAGTGGGTTGAGCGTTTGCGGTATTGGCTCTCGAAACATTATAAGCATATAATTTATCCGTTAGGTTAAGCACGTTTCCGTATACTTCAATTTTTTTCCATTGATAACCTACTCTGGCGTTGAATATATTATAACCGCTATATTTTATGGTATTGATCTGATCCTGATAATAACTTCCCACAAGCTGCCATTCTACCGAAGTTCTAAAATTCGGTAGCCAGTTGGGGTAATAACTTACCTCAGAATTTCCGGACCATTTGGGTGCTGCAGGCATTTCTTTTCCGTTTAAATCCTGGACAGGATCGCTTGGTTTGTCCGAAAGTTTAAAATCGATATAAGTATGTTGCGCATAAGTTCCGCCAAGACGAATGTTGAATTGTTTTGAAGGTCGGTAAGAAGCGCCAAATTCAATTCCTTTATGACGCGTTTCCCCAGCAGAACGATAATCTGTTGAATTATCAGCGAGTTTTATGTTTAGTAATTCGTTTTTGCCTTCCATATAATACAAAGCATAGTCAAAATTTAATTTATTTTGAAAGAAAGAAAGCCATCCGCCCACTTCGTAATTATTGAAAGTGGCAGGTTCCAGATTATAATAAAAATCAGCAGGAACGCCAGTTGTTCCGCCTGTTCCGGGTTTTGTTCTAAAAATAGAGGTGATTCCGGGAGGCGCAAAACCTTGCGAATAATTGCCATAAAAACCGGCAAAATCAACTGGGTTGTAATTGGCACCAGCTTTAAAAGTTACTTTATCATAAAGCTTACTTCCGGTAGAATTGTCAAGAGCATTATTGTAATTCACTTTCATATTGTCATAACGCCCGCCAACCGTAATAATCAGTTTTTCGATAGGATTAAAACTTAATTGTGCATAACCTGCAGCGTTATAAATGTCAGCACTATAATCGGCTAGTTTTGAGTCCGGATGTTGTGCAATGATTTCATAAGAATCTACGGTTTGTTTACCAGCTTCTCCGGGATTTAAATTGGCTTTTAGATCAATAACATACGACCAATACGTTACTGGAGAATAATCATATAAAGCTCCGGCAACCAATTTTGTATTCAAAAAATCGAACTTTTGAGTATGTTGCCCAATGGCGCCGTAACTTTTAAAGTTGTTCGAATTTACTTCGCCTTTTGCCGTTGTAGGATTTACAGTTGGGCTCCATCTGATTCCGTACAAAGGATTTTGACCTAATTTATTATCACGCAAATATCCTGTAATATAACTGCTCGAATTGCTGTTCCAATCATGTTCCAGTGTTAATCTTGTTCGTAAAGCGTCAGATTTTCTATAGGTAAAATTAGAAGTACTTTTGTATGTTCTATTGTTGAAAGAATCTTCATTAACCGTTCCGCTCATGTCAGAATAATATTTTCCGTACATCGTATTACTAATCAATCGGGTAGAAGGAGAGATGTTATAATCGATTCTCGCATTCAGATTGTCTTTATTATAATCAGAATACGTCATCCAACCGTTTTCCTGCAAACTGGAAATTCCTGCAATATGAAAACCAACTTTCCCGATCGTTGCTCCTCCTGCAGCCTGAAATCTTCTGTAACCATAATTATCGGCCTGAACACCAAATTTGAATTCCGGATCAACCGGCGGTTTTAGCGAAATCAAATTGATAGTTCCCCCAACCGCTTCAGGTCCGTATAGCGAAGAAACAGGGCCTTTGACAACTTCGATACTCTGCAAATTAAACTGGTTAATTTCAAGTAAAGCATTGTGATTAAAAATTCCCATTGGGCGAATTGGCAAACCATCTTCCAGATATAAATAATAAGCATTGGTTGTCATAGGCTGACGGATCGACATCATGTGCTGCTCGTTTCCTAAATTTACCATCAATACTCCGGGTGTTTTATTGATGATTTCGTAAACCGCCGTAGCTTTGGTTTCATTAATAGTTTTGGCAGTTATTTTGCTTATAGCAACTGGAGTTTCTTTTCGTAAAGTGGCTGTACGATTGGCTGTTATAAAAACATTTTCCAGTTCCTGAGATTTTGTGGTGTCTTTTTCTGTTTGATTTTGAGCTGCGACACATTGTCCTATAAGTAATAAGATGAGGTATATTTTCTTCATTTTAAATGATATAAATTTTAAAAAGTAACCGATATTCTCTTGGTAGAATACGAGTAAAAGCCCTTCAAAAGAATTGAAAAGCGGGACTAAAATTTATATCAAATAAGAGGGAGGATGAAAAGTAGTATTCGAAACCGAAATTGGTTTTTTATCGAAATAAGCAAAAATGGCTTTTCGCGATGTTATTGGTGCGACTAATTTGAAATCACTCAACGAAATATTCTGAATATAAATTACTTCTGCTTTTTCTTTCAGATTATCATGCATTTTCTTTTCGTTGTCAGCGTATTTCTTAAGGCTTTTTTGAAGCTCACAACGACCATTGCAAGAATTAAAAATCATCTTGCGCTGCACACAAATGGTCTTCGAAATCTCTTCCTGGTTTAATTTGAATGTGGTATAAACGCAGAAACTGCCAAATGATGGCATCAAAAGCATAAAGGAAAGAAATATGATAATGATTTTTCTCAAAGCTTGTTTTCGTTGTTTTTATTCTGGTTTAAAAAATTAAAGGGTATAATTCAAATTTACACTCCATCTGTAATTTGCCTCCATATTACCGCTTGATAAGTTTTGGCTAATAGGCAGCATAACGTTTAACCCAACCGAAAATTTATCTTTTCCGGCTTCAATGCCAAATTTGCTAAACAAAATATCACCCGCCGTATTGGGTAAATCCAAATTATGCTGTTTGTTAGTCTGGTAAACTTCACCAGCCAAACCAGCTTGCGGAACCAACTGAACCGATTTTAAATCGAACAAATAAAAGAACGTTCCTGCATAATTAAACTGATCGCCGTATTGGTAATTTTTATTATTTTCAGTTTTAAAAATGTAATTCATCGTTGTGTTTAAGCCTAAGTTTTTATGTTTCACCACATATTCAGAAACTATAGGAAAATCCCAGCTTCCGGTTCCTAACTGAAAACTCTGATTGACGCTTCCTAAATTATTGGCTTCTGTAAATTTTCCTGTCGGAAGTTTTACACCACCACCCAAATTTACCTTGTGCGTAAAAAACGTACTGTCTTTTTTCGTTTCAAAAACCGTGTACAAAGCCATCAGGGTAATATCTCCCAAACCTTCAATATTTTCAGTTCCGGCCGTCAAAGCTCTTTCGTTAAAATGATACGGAACCAATGCCGAAATCTGAATTTTCTCTGTTACCGGAATTCTTGCCCAAGCCTGAATCGTATTAAAATTTTCATCTATCCACGGCGAATTGGCGAAGATTCCGTCGCGGCTCGTGTAACTTTGTTTCATATATCTTAAACCCACAAAATTATTGTTCAGCATAGAACCAAAACCCATGCTTCCGCCACTTGCAGAACATCCGCAGGCATCACAATCAAAATCTTCCATCATCGCCAAACGCTGAAACGTAAAGCCCGAAATACTATCTTTTACGGTAAAACTAAAGCCCGAAAATCCAGCCAAAAGCGCCAACATTACTATTATTTTTCTCATTTTCATTCTTATTATTTTTAGGAGCTGATCCCGCTTTTCGTTTCAAGCTTTTCTCAAAATCCCATTTTTCTATGTTTTTATAAAGCTTCCGCTGGTCGCTTTATAAACCCAAGAAAAATTAGGTCTTTTTTCAAAAAGGCTTTCCACTGCAATCGGGGCTAGGACTCCAGTTTTCATTATGTATTTATTTTTTTGCCACTCCCGATACCTATCGGGATAAATTGTTTTAATCTGTGTTAATCCAGTTAATCTGTTGCAAAATTGTATTCTTCTGTTATTTTGAATTGCCTTCAGCTTTAGCTGGAGGAATAAATTGGAGTATTATCCGGGCTTTAGCCAAACTCTTAAATTTGGCTAAAGCCTTTTGTCTAATCGTATTATTTACATCTAGCTAAGGCTGGACGCTATTCATGAATTCTTTTTTACTGCTCCCGATAGTTATTGAGACATGGATTAAAATATTTAAAAAAAAAGCATGATTTCAATTACTTTTAATCTGTGTTGATCAGTAAAATCCGTACAATCTGTGGGCTAAATTTTTTAATATTCAGAGAAACGTTTATCTTTTAAATATTCATTATCCGTCAACGTTTTCAGGAAAGCTATGATTTGTTTTTTATCTGTATCAGAAAGCGAAATCCCAAATTTCCCGTTCTGTTTCAATATAGGATCCAGCGTTGCCGAGTTTTCTATTCCATTTGCATAATGATCCAAAACCCCTTCGAGAGTTCCAAATCTTCCGTCGTGCATATAAGGTCCTGAAACTTCTACATTTCGTAAACTTGGCACCTTGAATTTGTAATAATCACTGGCTAATTCGGTTACTTTATAGCGGCCAACATCATTTACCATTGGGTTTACAGCCAAACCATTATTTCTAAACGAATTGTCGGTTTGTAAATCAGTTGCGTGGCAAGAAGCGCATTTTGATTTAAACAAATCGTAACCCGCCAATTCATCTGAGGTTAAAGTTCCGCCTGTTTCATTACGTCGGTATTTATCAAATTTTGAATTGGACGAAACGACCATCACCATAAATTGCGAAAGTGCTTTTAGCATATTTTCGGTTGTAATGGCGCCATCGTCAAAAGCTAGCCCAAATAGTTTTTGATATTCTTTGTCGGCTTTCATCATTTTCAAAATAGCGTTCAAATTTCCGTTCATTTCGATAATGCTCGTCAACGGAATTATAGGCTGCAAGTCCAAATGATCTGCAGCTCCGTCGTACATAAATGTAGTTTGATACGCCAGATTCTGAATCGATGGCGTGTTTCTTGTTCCTTGGGCATTATCTACGCCATGACTTACTGTGTGTCCGTGATGCGTAAAAGCGTTGGCTTGTATGTGGCAAAACCCGCAGGAAACTACTCCATCAGACGCTAAACGCCCATCGTAGAATAGTTTTTTGCCCAGTTCAAATCCTTTTTCTGTTGGTGGATTCAGTGCAATATTGTAGGCTAAAGCAGGAAAGTTTGACGGAACAGTAAATTCCAACGGAATATTTACATATTCATCTTCCTCACTAGAGCAACTCCATAACAACGGAATCATCAGCCATAGAATATGTTTTATTTTCAGCATGATTTTTTATGTTTTATTAGAAGCACAAAATTTCTCGTTTAGCCCCGATAGGAGCGATATCCTTTTTTGTCCGCCGCGGCGGACAAAAAAGATATAGTGGATAGCGGGACGTTATTTCTGGTGAACCGAAATTTTTGTGCTCCTTAAAATAAATTTAGTCGTTGTGTACGTGATCTACTTTAAACATAGCGCTGATGTTTTGCGTAATCAACGGTAAGTTGGCTCCGCCCATAATCATGGCACCCATTCCGCCTGCGTTGTTGTCAGAAAGTTTGATTTTGTTTTTGCCGTCGATAATTTTAGAAAGATCTGTAATAATATGAACGGCAGGAGTAATGTTATCGCGAACCAAAGCTTTTGTTGGCAGGTCTACAGTTACTTCGGTATAGTTATAGTCTGTTCCGGTTTTTCCGGTGTGAATCATAAAAGGAGTTGGTGTGGTAACAGTTGCAGAGGTAAAAGTTCCTTCGAGAGCAAAGAATTTATATCCTGCAGCCCATGACCACAGCATTCCTGCATCATCTGCCTGAGCCAAAAAATCGCCTTGTCCGGCCGCGCCTAATTTCCATTGTTCTTCGTCGACTCCAATGCCAAATTTTACTTTTACGTAATCTCCTGCAGGAATATCTGTTAGTTTAAACTGTTGTCCGGCAGCAGTAGATTCGTCTGCGATAAAATAGCTTTTGCTTTTAGGGTAGGTAAAAGTAGTTCCGTCAGCTTTTGTAAGTGTCACATTGCTCACGATATATTTTACAAGACTAATTTTTAGCACTTCGTTGTTTGAAGTAGTGTTGCCTTGAGTGTTTAAAATTAGATCGTTTGCTGCGAAAGCATTGTCGAATTTTAAAGTAATATTTCCGTTTCCTGAAGTTGTTTCGTTGTTATCGTCGTTAGAACATGAAACTAGTGATACAGCAATTGCAACAATAGCAAATGCTTTGTATAGAGTATTTTTCATTTTATGAATTTTATATAATTTAAATTTAAAATGTGCGTAAACACGTTTTCGTTGTTTGATGAACAACGAAAAACCATCTCAATACAATTGAAATGTGATTTTTAAAAATTATATAAAATAGGATGGAGGGCGAAAAGTAGTTGTCGCAACAGCAATAGGTTTTTGATCTAAAACAGCAAAAAGTTTTGCTTTAGATTCTATTGGACTCACTAATTTGAATTCGTTTGTAATTGTATTTTGAATGTAAACAATCTCTACTTTTTCTTTTAGATTGTTTTGCATTTTCTTTTCGTTGTCGGCGTATTTTTTTAAACTTTTTTGAAGTTCACATCGACCGTTACAGGAATTAAAAAGCATTTTGCGTTGTACACAAATGGTTTTCGAAATTTCATCCTGATTTAATTTGAAAGAGGTATAAACAAAGAAACTGCTAAAGGATGGCACCAGAAGCATACAAGAAAGTACTATGATAATAAACTTCTTCAAGATTTGATTTCGTTGTTTCGGGAGCAAAAATACATTTTTATTATTATTAAATACGAGCATTTTTGTGACTTTGTGAAAAAAAACAAAACAGAAAACAAAACCGTACCATGGTGAGAGACATTTTTTTGAATAGCCTCCAGCTTTAGCTGGAGTTTACATATAGAATATATAAATGGCTTTAGCCAAATTTTAAATGTTTAAAATTTGGCTAAAGCCTGGTGTGGATCAAAAAAAAACCTCCAGCTAAAGCGGGAGGCTATTCAATTTATTATTTAGAAAAAAATATTATTTAACAAGTACCCAAGCGCCAGAAGCGATTAAAGTTTCTGCTTTTTTAAATTTCATTTCTTCCGTTCTGCCTGTTGCAACTTCCTGAACTGTAACAGTATCATTACGATTGATTTTTGGCATGTCTCTTACGATAGTTTCCGTAACCTGACGTTGTTGTGTTTCTCCAGCTTCGCGGTTGATGTCTTCGCTGTTTACAATTTCGTCTTTGCTTAATTTGAAGTTTTCTTTTTGGCGAACTTCTTTTGCTTCGTGAATTTCAGGAACGTTTTGAGCCGGTAAATCACCTTTGAATAAGAATGAAATAACTTCTTTGTTTACGTTGTCGAGCATTCCTCTAAATAAATTAAAAGCTTCTAATTTGTAAATAAGCAATGGATCTTTTTGTTCGTGCACTGCCAATTGAACAGATTGTTTCAATTCGTCCATTTTACGTAAGTGTTTTTTCCAGGCTTCATCAACAATAGATAAAGTGATGTTTTTCTCGAAATCAGCAATTAACTGAGCACCTTGGCTGTCATACGCTTTTTTAAGATCTGTTACAACATTCAAAGTTTTGATTCCGTCAGTAAACGGAACTACGATACGTTCGAATTGGTTGTTTGGCTCTTCGTAAACTCCCTGAATAATTGGGTAAGCTTCTCTGGCGCTTCTTTCTGTTTTTTCAGTGTAAAAAGCCAAAGCTTCTTTGTATACTTTTCCTGTAACTTCAATATCTGATAATTTTGTAAAATCTGCTTCAGAAATTGGAGATGTAATTCCGAAATAACGAATTAAATCAAAATCAAATGTTTTGAAATCATTTGCTACTTTATTGTTGCTTACGATCAATTCGCAAGTATCATAAAGCATATTCGCGATATCCAGTTTCAAACGCTCACCAAACAAGGCGTGACGACGACGTTTGTATACTACTTCACGTTGAGAGTTCATAACGTCATCATACTCTAATAAACGTTTACGAACACCAAAGTTGTTTTCTTCTACTTTTTTCTGAGCACGCTCGATAGATTTAGTCATCATAGAATGCTGAATCACTTCACCTTCCTGAAGTCCCATTCTGTCCATAACTTTAGCCACTCTTTCAGAACCAAATAAACGCATTAGGTTATCTTCAAGAGAAACATAGAATTGAGAACTTCCCGGATCTCCCTGACGTCCTGCACGACCACGTAACTGTCTGTCTACACGACGAGAATCATGACGTTCTGTACCCACGATTGCTAAACCTCCGGCAGCTTTTACTTCTGGAGATAATTTAATATCGGTACCACGACCAGCCATGTTGGTTGCAATAGTTACAACTCCGGCTTTACCTGCTTCCTCTACAATTTGTGCCTCTTGTTTGTGCATTTTAGCATTCAAAACGTTATGGGTAACGCCTCTCATTTTCAACATTCGGCTTAATAATTCTGAAATCTCTACAGAAGTTGTTCCAATCAATACTGGTCTTCCTGCGTTTGATAATTCAGTAACATCTTCAATTACAGCGTTGAATTTCTCACGTGTTGTTTTGTAGATGTAATCTTCTTTGTCTTGTCTTGAAATCGGACGGTTGGTTGGAATCTCCACCACGTCTAATTTATAAATCTGCCATAACTCTCCAGCTTCTGTAACCGCTGTACCTGTCATACCACCTAATTTGCTGTACATTCTGAAGTAATTCTGTAATGTAACAGTTGCAAAAGTTTGTGTAGCAGCTTCGATTTTTACATTTTCTTTTGCTTCGATCGCCTGGTGTAATCCGTCAGAATAACGACGACCATCCATGATACGACCTGTTTGCTCATCGACAATCATAATTTTGTTGTCCATGATCACGTATTCTACATCTTTTTCAAAAAGAGCATACGCTTTTAAAAGTTGAGTAAGAGTGTGAATACGCTCGCTTTTTACTCCAAAATCCTGGAATAATCTTTCTTTAGCTTCAGCTTCACCATCTTTATCCAGTTTTTGTTTTTCGATCGCTGCAATTTCAGTTCCAATATCCGGAAGTACGAAAAAGTCAGGATCTGTATCTCCAGAAAGGTATTGAATACCATTATCAGTCAATTCTACCTGGTTGTTTTTTTCTTCAATTACAAAATACAAAGCCTCATCCACTTTATGCATTTCGCGATTGTTGTCCTGCATGTATTGATTTTCGGTTTTTTGAAGCAATTGCTTGATTCCTTCTTCACTCAAAAATTTAATTAATGCTTTGTTTTTAGGTAAACTTCTGTAAGCTCTCAATAATAAGAATCCACCTTCTTTAGTGTTTCCTTCTTTGATTAATTTTTTAGCCTCAGCTAAGAAACCATTCGCTAACTGACGTTGTTGTGCTACTAAGTTTTCGATTTTTGGTTTCAACTCATTAAATTCATGACGATCTCCCTGAGGAACCGGCCCTGAAATAATAAGCGGTGTTCTTGCATCATCAATTAATACAGAATCGACCTCATCGACAATAGCGTAGTTGTGTTTTCTTTGCACTAAATCTCCAGGAGAGTGTGCCATGTTATCTCTTAAGTAGTCAAAACCAAATTCGTTATTGGTTCCGTAAGTGATATCAGCATCGTATGCTTTCTTTCTTTGTTCTGTACTTGGCTGGTGATTATCGATACAATCAACAGTTAAACCGTGAAATTCGAATAAAGGCGCTTTCCATGTACTATCACGTTTTGCTAAGTAGTCATTCACTGTTACTAAGTGAACACCGTTTCCTGTCAAAGCATTTAAGTAAAGCGGCAATGTAGCCACCAAAGTTTTACCTTCACCCGTTTGCATTTCGGCAACTTTACCTTCATGCAATACCATACCACCAATTAACTGAACATCATAGTGAATCATGTCCCATGTAATTTCTTTTCCGGCAGCATTCCATTTGTTAGCCCAAATTGCTTTTTCACCTTCTATAGTGATATACGTTTTGTTAGCTGAAAATTCGCGGTCTTTTGGCGTTGCAGTAACTTCAATAAATGAATTGTCTTTAAAACGACGCGCTGTTTCCTTAACAACAGAAAAAGCTTCAGGAAGAATTTCCAATAAAGTTTTTTCTGAAATTTCGTATGCTTCTTTTTCAAGAGAATCGATAGCATCATAAAGATCTTCTCTTTTGTCGATGTCTTCGATGTTTTCAACTTCTGCTTTAAGTGCAGCAATTTTAGCATCTTTATCAGCTCTTGCTTCTTTTATTTTTTCTTTAAAAAATACGGTTCTGGCTCTCAATTCGTCGTGAGACAAACTCATTAAGCTGGTTTCGAATGTTTTAATTTTGTTTAAATAGGGCTGTAAAGCTTTGACATCTTTCTGTGATTTATCACCTACAAAGACTTTAATAATACTGTTTATGAAACTCATGATTTATTGTATTTCTATTTTATGTAAATGTGTATTTGAACCAAAAAAAAAGCCTCGGTGATGAGACTTTTTTCTTTGGTTTATTTTTTAATATTCATCCTCGTTCCAAAGATAATCTTCGTCTGTTGGATAATCAGGCCAAATTTCTTCCATTGATTCATATATCTCTCCTTCATCTTCGATTGATTGAAGGTTTTCTACTACTTCTAATGGAGCACCAGCTCTAATGGCGTAGTCTATAAGTTCATCTTTGTTAGCAGGCCATGGCGCATCACTTAAATAAGATGCTAATTCTAATGTCCAATACATCTGTTATCTGTTTAGTTTGTGCAAAAATAAATTTTTTACTGAAAAAGACAAGTAAATTTTGATTTATTTTAGTAAAATTTAAGAACGTCTCTATTAGTATTCAGTTTTCGGTGCCAGTTTGCAGTATGAAAACTGAAAAATTGCGACTGTTTACTTCTTTTTGAATTATTCGTTTTCAATGCCAGTTTACAGTATAAAACTAAAAAACTGCGACTCTTTACTTTCTTTTCAAGAATTCGCTTTTCAGTGTAAAACTGTGACTGCGACTGTAAACTCCTTACTTCCTCGGAATCCATTTCACTTCATCCGCTTTTAAGTCTGAGGACAACTTCCGTGCCAAGACAAAAAGGTAGTCAGAAAGTCGGTTTAAGTACTTAATTGCGATTTCAGGAACGTGTTCATTATGGCTTAAATGTACTGCCAAACGCTCTGCGCGACGGCAAATACAGCGTGCAATATGACAATGTGACACGGTAGGATGTCCGCCTGGCAAAACAAAATGAGTCATTTGCGGAAGACTTTCCTCCATTTTATCAATTTCGTTTTCTAATAATTCGATATCAGACTCTATGATTCCAAGGTTTTTTAAACGAAGTTCACCGTTTTTTAAAACTTCTTTTTCTGCCGGAGTAGCTAAAATAGCTCCAACGGTGAATAAACGATCCTGAATTTCGATTAAAATCGTTTTATAATGTGCATCGATTTCCTGATCGCGAATGAGTCCTATATAAGAGTTCAATTCGTCAACAGTTCCGTAACTGTCAATACGAATGTGATCTTTAGGAACGCGCGTTCCTCCAAAAAGAGCTGTTGTTCCTTTATCTCCGGTTTTTGTATATACTTTCATTTTTTTTAAGATACTAAGGTTCTGAGGTGCTAAGATGCTAAGTTTATTTTAGATTTCTGATTTTAGATTGAAATGAGAATTCAAAATTGATGATTTAGAAAATAATCTAAAATCTAAAATCAGAAATCTAAAATTTTCAAAGGAATCTAAAATCAAAAATCTACAATTATTTCGTTGTGTCACTTTCAATCAAACCATCACGCAAACGAATAACACGATGCGCGTAGGCTGCAATATCTTCTTCGTGTGTTACCAGAATTACGGTGTTTCCCTGAGCATGAATATCGCCAAAAAGCTTCATGATTTCTACAGAAGTTTTACTGTCTAAGTTTCCAGTTGGTTCATCGGCCAGGATAATAGATGGTTTGTTTACCAAAGCTCTTGCAATGGCAACACGTTGGCGTTGACCTCCTGATAGCTGATTAGGCTGGTGATCCATTCTGTCGGCAAGATTTACTTGTTTTAGAACTTCAATCGCGCGTTCGTTACGTTCAGATTTTGAATATCCTGCATAAATCATGGGTAGTGCAACATTATCTAAAGCGGTGGTTCTGGGCAAAAGATTAAAGGTTTGAAATACAAATCCAATTTCTTTGTTTCGAATTCCGGCCAATTCATCATCTTTCATCTGGCTCACATCTTTTCCATTTAAAACATAATGTCCCGAAGTTGGCGTGTCTAAACAACCTAATAAATTCATTAAAGTTGATTTTCCGGATCCTGACGGTCCCATTAAAGCTACGTATTCGCCTTTGTTGATTTCTAAATCTATACCTTTTAAGACATAGACGATTTCGTTACCCAATACAAAATCTCGTTTGATGTTGGTTATTTTAATTAATGGATTTGCCATTTCGATTTACAATTTTGGATTTAAAAGTACAAAACACTTTTCAATAAACGATAAGTAGCCTGAAATTGATTTTTGTTACAAAAACTACTGTTTATAAGGCTTTGCTTTTTCGATAGAAGGCTTTTTACTATTATTATATTTCATTGATTATAAAAATTGTTATATGATTATAAAATGATTTTACATAATTATCATATTTTTAAATTTTTATTGAATTATTTTAATTTTAAATATTAAAAAAATGATAATTATTTATTTTTATTTAAAAATTTAACTATATTTGTTATCTAATCTTAAATAATCAGAATTATGAAAAACATACAATTATTATCGGGAATTGCATTAATTGCATTAGCATTTACATCTTGTAAAGATGAAAAACAGGAAAAAGCTCAAAAAACAGTAGATGCTTATGTAGCCTATGTCGATTCTGTTAAAAACGTAAAAGCCGATGATTTGAAAGCCGATTGGGCAACTGTTGAAGCTGAATATGACAGAAAAGCTGCCGAGGCTCAAACTGCACTTGCTGATCTTAAAGACAATTCTGCAGCAACAGAAAAAATAAATGAGAGTAAAGTTAAATACGAAGCGTTTAAAAATGAAATGGCTACCGTTCTTGCTCCTCCGGCTCCAAGCCCAAAACAACAATTAAGAAACGCCTTATTTGGTGAAGGAAAAATTGGAGATGATATGAATTTTGACTGGGTAAACGCTAAAAATATTCATAGTGTATACCAACAATTTGTACATACTGTAGAGGATAATAAAGATAAATATTCTCGTGAAGACTGGGATGAAGTAAAATTAATGTACGAAGCACTTGACAGCCGTAAAAATACAGTTGAAAAAGAAGGTCTTACATCTGAAGACAATAGAAAAATTGCAGGTTTGAAAGTAAAATTTGCTCCAATGTACACTCTTAACAGAATGGGAGCTAAATCTGAAGAAAACAAAGAAGCTAAAAAATAATTAAGTAAATTGAATTAGTATTAAAATGACAATCAGAAATGGTTGTCATTTTTTTTATGCCCTAATCACAAAATGTTCTTTTTCCTGCTCGTACCTAAAAAACACAAATCCCCATTGAAAAGTATCAATAGTTACAGTAACTTTTGGATGGTTTTTAATTGTTTCCCAGGCTTCTTCCATATCAGGAGACCAGTGAATGTCATCAAATATCCAAACAGAATCGTTTGTAATAGTGGTTAATAAAAGATCGAAATAAGCTAAAGTTGCTTTTTTCGAATGATTACCATCAAAATATATCAGGTCGTAATCTGTAGATTGCAGGTTTGTACGAACTAAAAAGTCTTCAAATTCGGTTATAATGGTGTCGACATTTTTGCAATCAAAATTTTCTAAATGATTTTTTGCAACATTTCCGGTTTGCGGACAGCCTTCGAGTGTAATTATTTTTGCTTTTGGATTACCTAACGCTAATGCAGAAGTGGCTAAACCTAACGAAGTTCCTATTTCCAGAACGTTTTTAGGCTGAAAATAATTGGTAACTCTAAAAAGTAACTCGGCACGTTTTGGTGAAATTCCTGCGGTTTTGGCTATTTTAGATATTTGTCTTCTGTTCGATTTAAAAACTTTTGATCCTGCGCCAAAATCCGTTACCTCGATAAAACTTTTATTTTCTAAAAGCGTTTTTCGATAGTTTTTCAGAATTGAATATTCGGGTTTTGATTTTTTATCGTAAAAACATTTCGTTAATAAATTAAATACGAAAGGCGAATGTACTCCGTGTTCGTTTTTTGAATTCCAAAGGAATTTTAAATAAGATTTTATCTGAAATAGCATAGAAATAGTTACATCTGGATGCGAAGATAGTAAGATAATGATCAATAGTCAAAAGGGAAGACCTTGTTACTTTAGGTTTAAGATCTTTCAGAGTTCAAAAACACTATATTTGCGAACTTTAATTTAAGCTAATAGTAATACGTTTTTTATGATGTTGAAGGAAGAAATAGAAGGTACAAGTAAGATATCTTCTGAAGAAATTAATCGATGCATTGCTATTTTAGCACAATTGAATACTAACACAGATCAGATATTTGATATTCCGAAAGAGCAAAGAATTGCTTTGATTAAAGAAGCAGGAATGTTTTCGCGACCTGACAGAGATGAGTTTTCCCGAAGAGTAAAAGACGGACTTCAGGCTGCCAAACGAAAAAAAGAAAAGAAAGATAAAACTGCCCGCAAAGAAACCGGAATTCGTCATGCGCGTGAAGCCAGTATTTTTGTAGCGCCCAAATTATTGGCGCTAAATGATCTTGCCCATAAAGAACAATTAGAACTCGAAACTCCAAGAAATTGCTATGTTTGTAAAACAGAATTTACTAAAATGCATCACTTCTACGATACGATGTGTACAGATTGCGGCGATTTTAATTATGCCAAACGCTTCCAGACCGCTGATGTAAAAGGTCAAGTTGCCATTATTACCGGTTCGCGTTTAAAAATTGGTTATCATATTACTTTAATGCTTTTGCGTGGCGGAGCAACTGTTATTGCTACAACCCGTTTTCCGGTCGATTCGGCTTTGCGTTTTGCGAAGGAAGAGGATTTTATGGATTGGGGACATCGCTTAAAAATTCATGGTTTAGATTTACGACATATACCAAGTGTGGAGATTTTTTGCAATTTTATTGAACAAAAATACGAACGCCTGGATATTTTAATAAATAATGCGGCTCAAACTGTGAGACGTCCGGCAGGATTTTATTCGCATTTAATGCAAAATGAAGAATTACCAATAAATGCATTGCCTAAACAAGCGCAGGAATTATTAGGAGATCATTTGAATTGTCTGGACGAATTAAAAATGCTGACAAGTGGCGCTTCATCCAACGAAAATATGCCGGTAACCTGGCACGGACCTGAACCCGGAATTGGTTTGCGCGCTTCGGCTCAATTGTCTCAAATTCCGTATTCTTTTGATAATGCATTGGTTGCCAATGAAGTTTTTCCGGAAGGAGAACTCGATGCCGATTTACAGCAAGTCGATTTGCGTAAAACAAATAGCTGGCGTTTGCGTTTAGGACAAATAGAAACTACAGAAATGATCGAAGTACAATTGGTAAACTCTGTTGCGCCTTTTGTGTTATGCAACCGACTTTCGGAAGTTATGAAGAAAGATAATACAGGGAAAAAACATATCATTAATGTTTCGGCAATGGAAGGGAAGTTTCATCGCTTTTTTAAAGAAGACCGTCATCCGCATACCAATATGGCAAAAGCCGCTTTAAATATGTTAACGCATACGTCATCTGGAACTTTGGCCAAACATGGTATTTTTATGAATGCTGTTGATACTGGTTGGGTAACAGATGAAGATCCTGCAGAATTGGCGAAAAAGAAACAGGAATTAGAAGATTTTCAGCCACCATTGGATATTGTCGATGGCGCTGCACGTGTTATGGATCCTTTGTTTGACGGAATTAATACAGGAAAGCATTGGTGCGGAAAATTTCTGAAAGATTATAACCCGATTCCCTGGTAGATTTTAGTTTTCAGTCCCGGTCTCAGTTTACAGTTTAAAATGAAAAACCACAACAGAATTAAATTTTGTTGTGGTTTTTTTTATTGAAAAACAAATAGATTATCTGTATATGTTTACACCATTATTTGCTTGCCATTGCTGTTCAAGATATTCAGCATCTTCACTATTACGTGGGTGAACGCCTAGAACTACGTTACCATTTTTAATTCCGTCTTCGTAAACTTTGGCTCTTTCTTCAGGAATTCCGGATCCTACAAGTGCTCCAATTAAACCTCCTGTAATACCACCTGCACCTGCACCAGCTAATCCTGCAGCAAGCGGACCGGCAACGATTAGTCCTAATCCCGGAATAACAAGGCTAGTTCCTAAAGCTGCAACAACGCCCACAATAGCGCCAATTGTTCCTCCAATGGCAGATCCTGTTCCTGCACCTTCGGCTGCTTTTGTTCCTAATTCTGAATGATCATTTTTATCAGAATAATGTTTTTTTCTGGTTTCGTCTGACATTATCAAATTGATTTCGTCTTTTGTGTAACCTCTATCGTTCAAAGTGCTGTAAGCTCTTTCGATACTGTCGCGATCTGAAAACATTCCAGTTAATACTTCGCGTTTTGTTCCGTCAGGATTATGTAAATTTTCCATTTTATATATGTTTAAAGTGTGAATTTATTTTCACTTTAACAAAGCTCGTAAAATAGATTAAGTATCATTTACACAATTTTTTAGAATCATTATATAATACAATTCTTAGTTTTATAAAAAGGATAGTGCTTTTTTGAGATTATTTCATTTGTGACTATTTTGATAGAAAAAGAAAAGCCACAACAAAATTGAATTCTGTTGTGGCTTTTGTATAATGTAAAGTTGTTGTTTTAGTTGTTTACTTTGATCAATTTAACATCGAAAATAAGTACTGCTCCTCCGGGAATTTTTTCTCTGCCACCGTTTCCGTAAGCAAGTCTTGAAGGAACTAAAAGAATACCGCTTCCTCCAGTCTTGAAAAAAGGAATTCCTTCTGTCCAGCCAGGTATAACTTCATATAAGTTAAAAGAAATTCCATCTGAATTACTTTGGTCGAATACAGTTCCGTTAGTAAATGTACCTCTATACGCTACAGTAACGTTTGATTTTGCAGTAGGTTGAGTTCCTGTTCCCGGAACATCAATTACATAATACAAACCAGATTCAGTTCTCTGAGCTGTTAGTTTGTTTTTTGCTATGTAATCAGTGATTTCTTTCTCGTTTTCAGCAGTATAATCTTTTTGGTCATCTTTCGAACAAGAAATAAAAAGCGTCAATGCTAGTAATGAAGTTAAAAGGTATTTCATAAAATGTGGATTTTTTAAGAGCGCTAATATAATGAAATAAAGTTTTTTTGTTTCACGGAGATTCACAAAAAAAAAACACAAAGATTCACAAAATAAAAACTTTGTGGATCTCTGCGTTTCCTTTGTGAATCTCTGCGTAATTAACCTTCAATTTTAGCCGAAAGCTCGAACCAACGTTCTTCTTTCTGATCTATTTTATTGATGATGTTTTGTAATTCGTTTGCTTTTTTCTCGATATCAGCATCGGCTACTTTACCATCAGAGAATAATTGTTCGATCTTCGTTTTGTCGATTTCAAGATCTTTAATTTCTCTTTCTAGTTTTTGATATTCTTTTTGCTCGTTGAAAGTCAGGTTTCCTGTTGGATTGTTTTGTTTCCAGTCTTTCTTTTCGGCTTTGTTTTCTTCTTTTTGAGCAACATCGGCACTGTCTTCGTAAGCTCTGAAATCAGAATAGTTTCCTGGGAAGTTTTCAATGACTCCTTGCCCTCTAAATATAAATAGATGATCGACAATTTTATCCATAAAATAACGGTCGTGAGAAACCACTAATAAACATCCTGGATAATCTAAAAGGAAACTTTCAAGAACGTTTAGCGTAACAATATCCAAATCGTTTGTTGGCTCATCCAGAATTAAAAAGTTAGGATTCTGAATTAAAACCGTACATAAATACAAACGTTTTAATTCTCCACCACTTAATTTTTCTACAAAGTCATATTGTTTTTTAGCATCAAAAAGAAAACGCTCTAACAGTTGTGAAGCCGAAATCATTCTTCCTTTTGAAAGCGGAATAAATTCTCCGTATTCTTTAATAATATCAATTACACGTTGTCCCGGTTTTGGATTGATTCCGGATTGTGTATAATAACCAATTTTTATTGTTTCACCTTTTACCACGCGGCCGCTATCTAACGGAAGTGTTCCTGTTAAAAGATTCAGGAAAGTAGATTTTCCGGTTCCGTTTTTACCAATAATACCAATACGTTCTCCACGCTGAAAATCAAAACTAAAGTTATCCAGAATAACATGTTCCTTGAATTTTTTCGAAATTTTGTGAAGCTCGATAATCTTGCTTCCCATGCGTTCCATATTAATTTCAAGTTCGACCTTGTTTTCACGACGACGACTTTGCGCTTTTTCTTTAATTACATAAAAATCATCCTGACGCGATTTCGATTTTGTCGTTCTCGCTTTTGGCTGGCGGCGCATCCATTCTAATTCTTTAGTAAATAGATTTTTTGCTTTGTCAACGCTGGCATTTTCTGAGGTAATTCTTTCTTCTTTTTTCTCTAAATAATAAGAATAATTTCCTTTGTATTGGTATAGTTTTCCGTTGTCCAATTCGATGATTTCATTACAAACACGCTCCAGAAAGAAACGGTCGTGCGTAACCATAAACAACGTAATATTTTCTTTGGCAAAATAACTTTCAAGCCATTCGATCATTTCAAGATCAAGGTGGTTGGTAGGCTCATCCAGAATCAATAAATCGGGGCGATTGATTAGGATAATCGCCAATGAAAGACGCTTTTTTTGTCCACCCGAAAGATTTTTTACTTTCAATTTAAAATCTTCCAGTTTTAATTTGAAAAGAATCTGTTTGTATTGCGTTTCAAAATCCCACGCATTATGTTGGTCCATTCCGTCAAAAGCTTTTTGATAGGCTTCTTCATCATCCGGATTTTCAAGTGCTTTTTCGTATTTTTCAATTACTTTTAAAGTCTCATTATCTGAGGCGAAAATACTTTCTTCGATAGTCAGTTCTTCCTGCAAATTGTTGTTTTGCGATAAAAAAGCCATTTTAATACCTTTTCTTAAAACTACCTGACCAGTATCTGGTTCGTCTAAACCGTTAATAATGCTCATAATGGTTGTTTTTCCAGAACCATTTTTAGCAATAAAAGCAATTTTTTGGTCTTTATTGATTCCAAATGAAATGTTGTCAAAAAGCGTTTTTTCGCCAAACGACTTCGATATATTTTCTACAGATAAGTAATTCACTATAAACTAGGTGTTATAAATTATAAGTTAAGAATGTTTTGCAAAACATAACTTTTTTGCAAAAGTAAACTTTTATATTGCTATTTGCGAATTATTTATGGAGATAGGAATTTAGAACAGGACTTAAATCAATGCGATGAATTTGCTGTGGAACATTAATAATAGGTTTTCGAACCAAAGATTCATTGGTTAAGTAATAATGCAAGCCATCTTGAGTCGCGATTCCTTCTATCTGAAGAATAGGAAATTTGATAGTCATCCTGCGTTTGTTCCCAGATAAAAAATCATTGTTTTTATAATCGTATAAAAGATATAAAAATGGTTTTCCAATTTTAGAATAACCACAAAGCACTACGAGTTTTTTTGATTCTAAATAAGTAGCGCCCGTTACCAAACCTTTCGTGTCAAGCGTATGTTTTAGTTGTGCAACGTGATCGCCGGATTGGTTGGGTAAAGCATAAATACTAGTTTTAGACGAGCTCCATTGTTTGGTAAACAAATAAATACTGTCTTTTGAAACGATAAAGGCTTCACAATCAAAATTGGTCGTATTTCCTTTCTTAGCAGATAAATCAGTTTGATCAGAATATCGAAATGAAATGTTTTCGATAATTGGATTTCCTTCTAAAAAAGATTTTTTTTCAATTTTCAGAATATGCAAATCTGTTCTGTTTCCCGAAGCGTTATTTCCGAAATCTCCAATATATATGTGAGTACCGTCCTGAGAAATCTCTTCCCAATCATGGTTTACTACTTTATCTAATACAATCTTTTTCCTGATTTTGCCCAAAGAATCTAATCCGTAGATCGTTTTGTCGTGATCGTCATTGTGCGTCCATAATAAAGTATCGAAAGCAATTAATCCTGAAGTTTCATGAATAGAATCGCTTAGTTTGATAGAGTATTCTGGTTTTATTTTGAAATTTTTATACAAGCAGCTTCCATCATTTACTGTTGCGTCCGGATTATAATTTTTAGAAAGAGGGTCTGTGCAACCCTTAATTTGTGCATAACCCGATGAAAAAATCAGGCAGAAGAATAAAATCGTTTTTATCATGGTCTGCAATATTAAATTTGCATAACATAAAAGTAAAGTTTTAAAGAATAGCTTTAAATACTATTGAAAAATATAATTAAAATGGTATTTTGCGGTGCTGATTCATCAGATTTTTATTTAATATTTGTAGGTATAATTCCCAGTATGAAAATTTTACAAAGACTGTCACATTACCGTTTTTCACGCTATTTTAAACTTTTGTTTGTTTTAGTGGATGTGGTATTGTTAAATGTCGCTACAATACTTTCTGCGTTGGCCCGATTTGGCAGTTTAGATAAACTTTTATCTAAAGAAGAAAGGACAGTTTCGTTATTGGCAATTTTAATCTGGGTAGCATTATTACTTCAAAATGATTCTAACCGAAGTATACGGGTTGAGCCTGTAGAATCGATATTGGTAAGAACCATAAAAAAGCTAATCATTCATGCCGCTTTAATATCTATTTTTGTCGTTTACCTAAAATATACTGATATCTCGAGACTCAGATTGGCTTATTTTTATCTGATTTTCTTCGGATTATTGATGATTTCCCGTTATTTATCAATGAAGCTCTTAAAATATATTAGGGCCAAAGGCTATAATTTTAAAACTTTTATAGTGGTAGGAGCCAATGCGTCAGGAGAAAAAATCCGAAAAATATTAGCCAAAGATTTAACGTACGGATATCGTTTTTTAGGTTTTTTTGATGAACAGATCGATGATAAAATTGTAGATCCAAAATTGGTTTTAGGAAAGTTTAATGCCATTCAGGAATTTGTTCTTGAAAAGAAGGTCGATGAAATGTATGTCGCCTTGCACATTGACAATATTGAAGTAATCAACGAATTGACAAGGATTTGCGAACAAAACATGGTACGAATCAAGTTTATTCCTGATTTTCAGCTTTACACAAAATCCAGTAAAGTCGAGGTTGCTTTTTATGAAAATACGCCTGTATTAATGTTCAGGACAGAACCTCTGGAATTTCCGGTAAACAGGCTTGTAAAAAAAGTGTTCGATATTTGTTTTTCGGCTTCTGTAATTTTATTGGTTTTTCCTTGGCTGTTCCCAATTATAATGCTGATAATTAAATTGGAGTCGCCGGGACCAATCTTTTTTAAACAAGAACGTTCGGGTCGTGATAATCGATCTTTTATGTGTTTTAAATTCAGAAGCATGTATGTAAACGGTTTAGCGCATAGAAAACAAGCCGAAAAAGGGGACAGCCGTATTACTAAATTTGGTTCTTTTATTCGTAAAACAAGTATCGATGAATTGCCGCAGTTTTTTAATGTTTTGTTGGGCGATATGTCTATAGTAGGACCAAGGCCACACATGGTAAATCTGGCAAAAGAATATAGTGATTTGATTAATAATTATCTGGTTCGCCAATATGCCAAACCCGGAATCACGGGCTGGGCTCAGGTTAATGGTTTTCGTGGCGAAACAAAAGTATTAAGCGATATGGAAAGCAGAGTGGAATTTGATATTTGGTATATCGAAAACTGGAGTTTGGTACTGGATATAAAGATTATCATAAAAACAGTCATCAATATATTCAAAGGCGAAGAAAACGCGTACTAATACCGTTTATCAGAATTTAAAAAACTGATTATTACTAATTACTTTTTTTAGATTAGAGATACTTTCAACTTTTATTTTTTCATTAAAAGAAGCAATGTGTTTCATATGATGTACATCAGTTCCTGAAAAGTCATACATTCCTTTTTTAAGAAGTTCTTCTGCAATTCTGGTTATTCTTTCGCCATAATATCCTACTGTAGAAAGCAAATTCAGCTGAAACAAACATCCTGCTTTTTTTAGTTTTTCATATTCACTAAAGTCTTTTCGGTAATATAAATAACGTTCCGGATGTGCCAGAACCGGGATGTATCCGGCAACTTGCAACTCAAAAAGTGTTTTGTATAAATGCATAGGAGCGCTCTGGTAGGATATTTCGACCAATACATAATTATCTTTTAAGGTCAGCAGTTTTTCGGTTTTAAAATGACTTTCAAACCAATCATCCATAAAATATTCGGCTGCAGCCTGAAAAGGAATTTTGACATTGCTTTCTTCCAGCAAAAGCTTAGTTTCCTTGTGTTTTTCGATTATAATTTCCGAAGTATTATTCCATATATAATGACTTATATGAGGCGTAGTAATAACGTGAGAAATTCCAATTTCCTGAAATGCCCTGATAAGTTTTGCGGTGTCAGTTATGGTTTTAGCACCATCATCAATTCCCGGTAGTAAATGCGAATGAATGTCGACATAATGATCAGAAAGAAGATCTTTTAAAACGGGTTTTGATTTTAAGAAGGATAGCATGTTGCAAAAGTATAGAAATGGAAAGAATTTGTTATGGTTATTTTTTAATGTAACAAATGTAACCGAACATTTCAGAATTATATTATATTTGAGATTGCTATAAACCTACTATTTTATGAAAATTAAAGAAAATTTATACAATCAAAGGATTATTTCTATTGATGCTTTACGCGGAATTACAATTTTTGTTATGATTTTTGTAAATGAGTTAGCCAGTATTTCAAATGTTCCGCAATGGATGAAACACATGCCGGCTGATGCGGATGCGATGACTTTTGTAGATGTTGTTTTCCCTGCTTTTTTATTTATTGTAGGAATGTCGGTTCCGTTTGCTTTTAATGCGCGATTGCTCAAAGGAGATAGCGCCAAAACAATCTGGACACATACTTTAAAAAGAGCTTTAGCCTTAATTATCATTGGTGTTTTTATGGTTAATGCAGAATACGGTTATGATGCCACAAAAATGATTATTGCACCAGTTTTCTGGGCGCTTTTAGCTTATGCAATGCCAATCCCAATTTGGAATAAATACGGTAAAGATTTTCCGGTTTGGTTAAAAAACACCTTACAATATGGCGGAATGTTAGTTCTGGTCGCATTGTATTTTTTATATGTTCAGGATACGGGCGAAATCGGGATGACACCAAAATGGTGGGGAATTCTGGGTTTAATAGGTTGGGCGTATCTCTTTACAGTAGTATATTATTGGATTGTTTCCGGAAATTTATGGGCAATGATTGCTTTTTTAGTAGTTTGTGTTGCTGCAAATACAATGAATTTAACAGAAGGATCTTTTATACAACAAACTTCCTGGTTGAGTTTTATTGCCGGACATCTCACGCATGCCGCATTAGTTTCGGCAGGAGTAGTAATTTCGCTGTTGTTTTTTGATCGAAAAGTAACCGCCAAAATCAATTGGGCGGTAATAGGTTTTGCCGTTTTGTTTTTTGCAACAGGATATTTGTTAAGACCTTATTTTGGAATTTCAAAAATAAAAGGAACGCCTTCCTGGACGATGTTTTCTGCGGCAATTTGTACGGTATTATTTTATTTTCTGTATTGGTTAATGGAAATTAAAAAGATTACCAAATGGAGTAATTTCTTTATGCCGGCAGCAGCAAATCCGTTATTGATTTATATTTTGCCTGGCGTAATTTATTATTTCTGCAAAGCTTTTAATATTCATATTATTCCGGGATATTTCCGTGTAGGAGTGCCGGGAATTATCTGGGCATTGGTATTTTCGACGATTATGTTGTTTGTGATGAAATTATGTAATAGGTATAAAATTCAATTGCATTTGTAATGAGAGTTTAACCGCAAAGAGCGCTAAGTTTTTTTTTAAGCTGGATTTAATATGCTCGCAAAGTCGCAAAGTCGCTAAGTTTGTTTTTTAGAATTACATTTTTAGAAATCATTTTAATCTTGTAATCAGTGGCAAAAAAATTAACCGCAAAGACCACTAAGATTTACGCTAAGTTCGCTAAGTTTTTTTTAAAGCTGGATTTTAATATGCTCGCAAAGTCGCGAAGACGCAAAGTTTATTTCTATATTGAGTTTGTATAAATGCTAAGTTCGCAAAGTGATAAACACAAAGCTTTGCGAACTTAGCGTTTTTATTAAACCTTCATAATTAAAAAACCTTAGCGCCCTTTGCGGTTAAATTCTCATTTCAACCTGAAACAATCCTACTTAATCACAACTGATTTTATTTCTAAAAATGCTCCCGAAACCGGATTGTAATTCACAAAATTGAATTTGCAAAGATTGTGAATGTCTAAAAGTTTCCCGTCTGGTAATCCGTCTTGCTTAAAATCAGACCACGGAATTTTTACGGTTGTAAATTTTTTAGGAGAAGCTTTTAAATCAACTCGCGGATGCGAACCTCCATGCACGCAACCTGTTCCTTCGTTATTACCTTCGCGGGCTTGCAGTTTTATTAAATGAGAAGATTTATAAGTGATGGTGACAAATTTAGAATTATCAGATAAGTTTGTCGGAGCACCATCGTTGGAATTAGAATCTGTAATCAGGACATTCAATTCAATTTCACCAACCGGATTATCTTTTGCCGTCACTTTAATAATGCCTTTTTCCTGACGAACGCGATTAATAGTTTCCTGATTTTCTAAAGCTGGTCCGGCGATATACCATGTTGAGGTTTTGACTAAATCCTTTTCTGAATCTTTTTCAATAGAAACAAATCCGGATATGAAAATTCCTATTACCAGAAGTAAAAGCAAGGATTTAATCTTAACAGGCATTTTGTTTTTCATGGAAATGAAATTAGTATTCAAACTCAAAAATATACTTTTTTATCATCTGTTAGAATTTTCTCTTTTTTATTATTTCTAAAATAGCTTCCGTTTTAAAAATAATTTTAAATTTGTAAGAAGTTGTTTCTTAAAGTTTTACGAAATGAAAAAGCTGAAATCTCTTATAGTTTTATTTTTTCTAACGTCATTTTGTTATGCGCAGAATGATTCAATAGTGAGGAACGAAAAAGATATTTTAGATGTTTTGTATAAACTCTTTCATAAAAATGATTCACTTCGAATAGATCCCGATAAAAAAGTTGCTTTTTCGCTGCTTCCGGTTCCTATCGATGCTAATAAAAGTGCGGGATTAGTGGTTTCGTTTCTTACGACTTTTTATCTGGGTGACAGTAATACAACCAAAATGTCTCAGGTGGTATTTTCGCCTTATTTTAGTTTTACCAAACAATATGTTTTTCCTATTCAATCCTATATTTATACCAAAAATAATAATTGGAATTTTATTGGAGATTATCGGTACATGATTTATCCGCAACCAACTTACGGACTTGGCGGGCATAATACAGATAAAAAAATGTCGACTCTCGATTATCAGCAATGGCGCTTTTATCAATTTGCAACCCGAAAAATTATTGGTGATTTTCGCCTCGGATTGGGATTGTTGCTGGATAATTATCAAAATATTTCAGAGCAATCTTATATCGATGATGAAACCGATTATGTGAAGTATATGGATGGAGATTTCTCTGATGAAACTTCTTTTGGTGTTGCCATTCAGGGATTGTACGATTCGAGAAAAAACAATGTAAATCCGGAACAGGGTTTGTATGTCGAAGCAGATTATAGAATAAATACCAGTGGAGTAGACGGCGAAAAATGGAAATCGATCTATTTTGATGCCCGAAAATACCATTCCTTTAGTAAATACAAACACAGAGTTTTGGCTTACAGGGCTTTTTATTGGTCGACGTTTGGCGGAAAACCACATTATCTTGATTTGCCCAGTATAGGCTGGGATCGTGACGGAAAAACAGGCCGTGGTTTTACCAGAAACAGATTTAGAAGCAATGCTTTGATTTATCTAGAAACCGAATATCGAACTGATATTTCTAAAAACGGATTCTGGGGGGCGGTATTTTTTACGAATCTTTCTTCGGTTTCTAAGTTAGATACTTATGATTTCAAAAAATGGAATCCTGCTGCAGGCGCTGGTTTACGCATTAAATGGAACAAACAAAACAATAGTAATCTGGTACTTGATTTTGGTGTAAGTAAAAACGATTGGTCATTGCGATTGGGTTTGGCCGAAAATTTCTAACTTTCCAAAAAATCAATCCCTTCGTTTTTCATGCAATTATCGGTAATTATTCTTAATTATAATGTGCGTTACTTTCTGGAACAATGCGTTTTAAGTGTTCAGAGCGCCATCTCGACGCTTGATGCCGAAATTATTGTAGTCGATAATAATTCGTCAGACGAGAGTTGTTTGATGATGAAAACTAAATTTCCTGACGTAATATTAATTCAGAATACGGCAAATTTCGGTTTTCCAAAAGGCAATAATATAGGAGTAAAGCAAGCTTCAGGAAAATACATTTGCATTTTAAATCCCGATACTGTTGTTGCCGAGAATACTTTTGTAAAGATTTTGGCTTTCGCCGAAAGGCAAATCAATCCCGGAATTGTCGGCTGCCAATTAATCGATGGAACTGGAGAATTCCTGCCAGAAAGCAAACGCGGCATTCCAACGCCCTGGGTTGCTTTTACAAAAATTTCAGGATTGTATAAAGTTTTTCCAAAATGGAAACTTTTCAATCAATATTATGCCCAGCATTTAGATAAAGATCAAACCGGAAAAGTCGATATTTTGGTAGGCGCTTTTATGTTTTTAGAAAGAGAATTATATAAAGAACTTGAAGGTTTTGATGAAAAATGTTTCATGTATGCAGATGATATCGATTTGTCGTATCGTGCGTTACAAAAACAGAAATCGAATTTTTACTTTCATGAAACTACCGTTTTGCATTATAAAGGAGAAAGTACGGTGAAAGACGAAAAATACATGAAACATTTTCAGGAAGCCATGAATTTCTTTTATCAAAAGCATTTTAAGAAGTCGTGGTTTTTTGAATTTTTTATTCAAATCGGAATTTGGTTTTTCTCTTTTATAAAAATGTTTCAGGGAAAAACGAAGCCAAAACCGTTGCCTGAAAGTGTGGTTTTTTACTCTTCAAATAAAAATTTGTCTGAAAAATTACCTTCTATTTTAAAAAATAAAGTGCTGTTTATCGATTTAAAAAAAGAAAAAATGGTAAATTCGTCCCTGATTTTTAAGGGTAAAAGTGTTGAGATTATTTTGGATAATCAGTATGTTTCATTCAAAAAATGTATCAAAATCATAAAAACTCTTAAGGATAAGAACGTTACTTTTAAGATTTTCCCCAAAAACACAAATTTTATTATTGGGAGTAATTCCCGGAATGACAGGGGGCAAATTATAAAAATTGAGTAAAAAATTATATTAAGTGTAATTTATATTTAAAATATTCAGTAATTTCGCAATCAGAAAATCAAAATCATCCTTTAGATTAACAATATGGCAAGATTTGAATTAAAACTTCCTAAAATGGGAGAGAGTGTCGCTGAAGCAACTATTACCAACTGGTTGAAAGAAGTAGGAGACAAAATTGAAGCTGATGAAGCAGTACTGGAAATTGCGACTGATAAGGTCGACAGTGAAGTGCCAAGCGAAGTTTCGGGAATTTTAGTTGAACAATTGTTTGGCAAAGACGATTTGGTTCAGGTAGGACAAACCATTGCAATTATTGAAACTGAAGGTGATGCACCAGCTGCAAAAGCTCAGGAAGCTGCTGCTCCGGCAGAAGTTGCTGCACTTGAAGCAACAATTGAAACAGCGAAAGAAACAGTTGCTGCTCCGCAGGATTTCTCAGGATCAGATAAATTCTTTTCTCCGCTAGTAAAAAATATTGCAAAAGAAGAAGGTATTTCTGTAGCTGAATTAGAAAGTATTGCCGGTTCAGGAAAAGATGGCCGCGTAACAAAAGAAGATATTTTAAAACATATTGAAAACCGCAAATCAGGTGTTGAAACGCCAAAAGCGGTTTTAGAGGCTCCAAAAGCAGTACAGCCTGTAGCTGCTCCGGTTCAAAAAAGCCAACAAGCAGTTCCGGTTTCTGTAAACGGAGGTGACGAAATCATCGAAATGGACAGAATGCGTAAACTGATTTCAGGATACATGACAGCTTCTGTACAAACTTCGGCTCACGTACAATCGTTTATTGAAGTTGATGTAACGAATATTGTAAAATGGAGAGAGAAAGTAAAAACAGCTTTCGAAAAAAGAGAAGGCGAGAAGCTGACTTTTACGCCAATTATGATGGAAGCGGTTGCAAAAGCATTGAAAGATTTTCCTGGAATGAATATTTCTGTAGATGGTGATTATATCATCAAAAAGAAAAATATAAACTTAGGAATGGCTGCAGCTTTACCAAACGGAAACTTAATTGTTCCTGTAATTAAAAATGCAGATCAATTGAACCTGGTTGGAATGGCAAAAGCGGTTAATGACTTAGGAAACCGTGCAAAAGCAGGAAAACTTAAGCCAGATGATACACAAGGCGGAACTTACACGGTGACGAATGTGGGAACTTTTGGTAGTGTTTTTGGTACGCCAATTATCAATCAGCCACAAGTAGGTATTCTTGCTCTTGGTGCGATTCGTAAAGTACCTGCAGTTATCGAAACTCCTGAAGGTGATTTTATCGGAATCCGTCAAAAAATGTTCCTTTCGCACTCTTACGATCACAGAGTTGTAGATGGAGCTTTGGGTGGAAGTTTCGTAAAAAGAGTAGCAGAATATTTAGAAGCTTTTGATCTCGACAGAGATTTCTAAAATCAGATAAAAATAAATTCAAACCCGGAAAATTTTAATGATTTTCCGGGTTTTTTGTTTTGTAAGAAAAGGTTAAGAAATAAAGAAAGCCAATCTTTAAGAACGAATTTAAAAGTTAAAATCATTAAATTGACTTGATTTTTGTTTAAAAAAATCAAGAATAAAAGAGGAAATTCGGCTTTAAAAATTACATTTGTAATCTTATAAAATTAAAAAATGGAACTGAAACTCAACAAACCAATTTGCTTTTTTGATCTTGAAACAACCGGAATTGATATAGGTAAAGATCGAATTGTAGAAATTTCGATATTCAAAGTTTTTCCAAACGGAAATAAAGAAAGTAAAACCTGGTTAGTGAATCCTACGATTCCAATTCCCCCGCAAACCACCGCCGTTCATGGTATCACAGATGAAAAAGTAGCGAATGAGCCAACTTTTAACGAATTGGCACCGCAAATTCATAATATGATTAAGGATAGCGATTTGGGAGGTTTTAATTCAGACCGTTTCGATATTCCGCTTTTGGCAGAAGAATTGCTTCGTGCCGGAGTCGATTTTGATATGAAAAATAAAGTGTCAGTAGATGTGCAGACTATTTTTCATAAAATGGAAGAGCGTACCCTGAGTGCTGCATTGAAATTTTATTGCGGAAAAAGTCTTGAAAATGCCCATTCTGCAGAAGCAGATACTATGGCAACTTACGAAATTTTAAAAGCGCAATTAGATCGTTATCCGGATTTAGAAAATGATATGAAATCATTGTCTGAATTTACTACCCGTAAAAAAATCGCTGATTTCGCCGGAATGATCGCTTTTGATAAAGACAACGAAGAAATTTTTACCTTCGGAAAACACAAAGGTGCCAAAGTCGATAAAATTCTTGAAACCGAACCGGGATATTTCAGCTGGATTCAAAACGCTGATTTTCCATTATATACTAAAAAGGTTTTAACAGCAATTAAGTTAAGAAAGTTAAATACTAAATAAGGTACTAAGTTACTAAGGTTCTAAGATGTTAAGTTTTTATGCATTTTTTCTTAGAACCTTAGCAGCTTAGCAACTTAGTAACTCATAAAAGAAATGAAGATTATTTGTATCGGTAGAAATTATACCAATCATATCGAGGAGTTAAAAAACGAGCGTCCAGCAGAGCCGGTGGTTTTTATGAAACCGGATTCGGCAGTTTTGTTAAAGCAGCATCCGTTTGTAATTCCTGAATTTTCTGAAGAAATTCATCACGAAATAGAGATAATTGTTAAAATTAACAAAGTAGGGAAGTACATCGAGCCTAAGTTTGCTCACAAATACTACGATGAGATAAGTGTAGGTATCGATTTTACTGCCAGGGATTTACAGGATAAATTGAAAGCAAAAGGATTGCCTTGGGAAAAAGCAAAAGCATTTGATGGCTCTGCGGTAATTGGAGACTTTTTACCAAAAACCGATTTTATTTCGATGGAAAATCTTACATTTGAGTTAACAAACAATTCTAAAACAGTTCAAAAAGGGAATACAAGCTTCATGCTTTGGAAAATTGATGAGCTTGTTTCGTACGTATCGCAATTTTTTACCTTAAAAATTGGTGATATCATTTTTACAGGAACTCCTGAAGGTGTAGCTTCGGTGAAACCTAATGATGTTTTAGAAGGCTTTTTAGAAGATAAAAAATTATTTAGAATACAAGTAAAATAATGGCTTTAAAATACAACCTTTCGAAAGTGTATGCGCTTTCAGACAACGATCCTGAATTTGTAAACGAAATTCTAAAATTATTTGTTACCGAAGTTCCTGAGGATTTAAAACAAATCAAAGAAGGAATCAAGAAAAAAGATCATAAATACGCATATTCGTATGCGCACAAAATAAAACCAACATTAGATTTAATGGGTCTGAATGTTGCTTTTGAAGAAATATTGCAAGTCGAGGCCTGGACAAAAGCCGAAGGCAAGAAAAAAGAAATTATCGAAACTTTTAAAAGTATAAAAGTGCAGGTGAAAGACGCGATTAAAGAAATTAAGAAAGATTTCGATTTGTAAAGTCTGGGCGTGCCCCTGTTTTTGCCCTTTTTTAATTTAAGGCAAAAACAGGGTCGGGTTATTCGCTATATCTTTTGTTCCAGAAATTTTTTGCTTAAAAAAGGCGTCTCTTTTGTCACAAAAGGATGCCGCTACTACCCCTCACGCAAAATCGTTGCGACAACAACCTACTTTATAATAATGACTTACACCTAAGTAAGTAAAAATATTCCACAGCTATGAAAGCAACTATCATTACTATTGGAGACGAAATTTTAATAGGTCAGATTGTAGATACAAATTCAGGTTTTATCGCTAAATCACTCGACCGAATCGGTGTTGAAGTTCATGAGATGATTTCGATAAGCGATGACAAAAAGCATATTTTAGACACCTTTGCGCAACTGCAAAACAAAGTCGATGTGGTGATTGTAACAGGAGGTTTAGGGCCAACGAAAGACGATGTTACGAAAAAAACATTCTGCGATTATTTTGATGATGAATTAGTCGTAAATCCCGAAGTTCTGGCTCACGTGACCGAATTGATCGAAGGTTTTTACAAGCGACCAATTTCACAATTAAATAAAGATCAGGCCTTAGTTCCGTCAAAATGTACTGTTTTGCACAACAAAATGGGAACTGCACCGGGAATGTGGATGAAGAAAGAAAATACGGTGTTTATTTCGCTTCCGGGAGTTCCTTACGAGATGAAATATTTAGTCGAAGAAGAGATAATTCCTAAAATTGTTCGTGAGTACAAACGTCCGTATATCATTCATAAAACTATTTTAACGTATGGTCAGGGCGAGAGTCTAGTGGCAGAACGTATCGAACATTGGGAGAATAATTTGCCTGAATTCATCAAGTTAGCTTATTTGCCAAATCCGGGAAGAGTACGTCTGCGTTTGTCGGCCAGAGGAACCAATAAAGAATTGCTGGAAGCTGCGATAGAAGAAAATGTAAAATCATTAGATGCTATCATTTATGATATTATCGTGGGTTACGAAGAAAATGAAACGATAGAATCTGTAGTTGGTAAAATACTGACCAAACAAAATAAAACTATTGCGACTGCAGAAAGTTTTACAGGCGGAAAAATCGCTTCTGTATTATCAGCTGTTCCCGGAGCTTCTAACTACTTTAAGGGTAGTGTAGTTTCGTACGCAACGGCGGTAAAGGTTAATGTTCTCGGTATCTCGCAGGATTTAGTCGATCAATTTTCGGTAGTTAGCGCAGAAGTTGCCTCGGCTATGGCTTTGAATGTGAAAGAGATACTTAAAACAGACTATGCAATTGCCACAACCGGGAACGCCGGACCGACAAAAGGAGACTCTGATGCTGAAATTGGAGCTGTTTTTATCGCTTTGGCTACTCCAACCGGTATAATTGTCGAAGAATTTAATTTTGGCCAACCACGTGAAAAAGTGATAGATAGAGCCGTGATTAAGAGTTTAGAAATATTACAGAAAGAAATTTTAAAAAATGTGCTATAATTTTTTGTTTCAATCGTTTATTTTTCTTTTCTTTGCACCCTGATTTTGAATAACGATAAAAGATAAGTATAATGTCAAGAGTTTGTGACCTTACAGGTAAAAGAGCGATGGTAGGAAATAACGTTTCTCACGCTATGAACAAAACTAAGAGAAAATTTTCTGTAAACTTAGTTAAAAAGCGTTTTTATCTTCCAGAAGAAGATAGATGGATTACTCTTAGAGTAGCAGCATCTACGATAAAAACAATTAATAAAAATGGAATCACTGCTGTTTTGAAAAAAGCACAGTCAGAAGGATTTATCAAATAATCTTTTCCTAAATAAATATATAGCAAGATGGCAAAGAAAGGTAATAGAATCCAGGTAATTTTAGAATGTACTGAGCACAAGACTTCTGGTGTTCCAGGAACTTCTAGATACATTACAACTAAGAACAAAAAAAATACTCCAGACAGATTAGAGATTAAGAAATTTAATCCAATCTTGAAACGCGTAACTGTTCACAAAGAAATTAAGTAATAATTAGAGATTTTTGTAAATCTCAATGGTTTTGCCATTAGAGTTTTATAAAAGCTTCAAATAACATTTGAATCATGGCAAAGAAAACCGTAGCATCGTTACAAACATCTTCTAAGAGATTATCAAAAGCCATCAAAATGGTGAAATCTCCTAAAACTGGTGCATATACATTCGTAGAATCTATTATGGCTCCTGAAGAAGTTGATACTTTCTTGAAAAAGAAATAATAACAATTACACTATATAGAAAAGCTACTTTCATTCGGAAGTAGCTTTTTTATTTTTTATATTTGTCTAAAATTTTATAGAAATATAACAATTGGCTTTTTTTTAAGCAATAATTCCCGTTATCCTCTCTATCTTTACTATCCGTATTTAGCGGAAATAAAAGGATAAATGCTGTCAGGACTAAAACAATTGGTCTTCTATAAATACCAGGATTATTTAGATTGTCAAAAAATCGTATAATCTGAAAAACTAACAACCTATAAAAATGAGTTTTTTTAAAAAATTATTCTCTACTGATAAAAAAGAGACTTTAGACAAAGGTCTTGAAAAATCAAAAACTACTTTTTTCTCAAAGTTAAGCAAAGCTGTTGCCGGAAAATCTAAAGTCGATGACGACGTTCTTGATGATCTGGAAGAAATTCTTGTTGCTTCTGATGTTGGTGTAAATACAACTCTTAAGGTAATTTCAAGAATTGAAAAACGTGTTGCTGAAGACAAATATTTAGGTACAGAGGAGCTGAACCAAATTCTTCGTGAAGAAATTGGGGCTTTATTATCTGAAACTAATACTGGTGAAGCTACTGAATTCGAAATTCCGAAAGATAAAAAACCATACGTTTTAATGGTGGTTGGAGTAAACGGGGTTGGTAAAACGACTACAATTGGTAAACTGGCATATCAGTTTAAAAAAGCGGGTTATAAAGTCGTTTTAGGTGCTGCAGATACTTTTCGTGCTGCTGCTATCGACCAATTGCAGGTTTGGGCAGATCGTGTAGATGTGCCTATTGTGAGACAAAATATGGGTAGTGATCCTGCATCTGTAGCTTTTGATACTTTGCAGTCTGCCGTAGCTCAAAATGCCGATGTGGTAATTATAGATACTGCCGGACGCTTGCATAACAAAGTTAATTTGATGAACGAGCTTACCAAAGTAAAACGTGTAATGCAAAAAGTGGTTACTGATGCGCCTCATGATGTATTGTTGGTTTTGGATGGTTCTACAGGTCAAAATGCTTTCGAACAAGCGAAGCAATTTACTGCTGCGACTGAGGTAACTTCTCTTGCGGTAACCAAACTTGACGGAACTGCAAAAGGTGGTGTTGTAATTGGTATTTCTGACCAGTTTCAAATTCCTGTAAAATATATTGGTGTTGGTGAAGGAATTGAAGATTTACAAGTCTTTAATAAATATGAATTCGTTGACAGTTTCTTTAAATAATTTATAATGAGTTTTTCTTCTTTTAATAATATATCGGCCGTTGTTTTTTATTTCGCCAGCGTTGTATGTTTTGTATTAGCGAGTGTTTTGAGAGATAATAGTCTTTCTTTTTACTACATTTTATTAGTTTTAGGAATAGCTTTCTTCTTTATGGGAGTTCGTAAAAGACTGCGTACTAAACAATAATTTTTTGCTGTAGTTTGATTATGAAATACTGTTTTCTTGTTTTTCTTTTTCTTGTGCTTTCTTGTAAAAATGAGAAAACTGAAATCAGTGTCAAAATCCAAAAAGTAATTGTTATACAGCCTTTAGGTGATTTTAAAACAGAACAATCCCAAATGGTGTTTGCGGAAATTAAAACTATAAACCCAAATGTAGTTTTAAGGTCAAATATTTCCTTTCCTGAAAATTCATATTATAAACCCAGAAACAGGTATCGCGCTGATAGTATTATAAAAAGTCTTAAAGATAATATTGGCAAAGATTCTTTAATTGTTGGATTATCAAATCATGATATTAGTACAACATATAAAGGAGTTAAAGATTGGGGTGTAATGGGATTGGGTTACCGGCCTGGAAAATCCTGCGTAGTTTCGGATTTCAGAATGTCAAGGAAAAATAGAAACCAGCAATTTTATAAAGTAGTTTTGCATGAATTGGGTCATACTGAAGGTCTGCCTCATTGTGAAACGAAAATCTGTCTGATGAGAGATGCTGAAGGCGGAAATCATCTCGATGAAGAAAAAGATTTCTGTAAAAACTGCAAAAGTTTTCTCGTGAAAAAGGGCTGGAATTTAATCTAAATGCATTCCTGTTTCTTGTTTAAGTTCCCATTTTGTTCCGTCGGCAAATACAACGTAGTAGGCTCTTGCTGCTATAATGGTGTAGGCATCTGTCGAAAAATCTTCCCATATTTTAGATTCTACTTTTCGTGACTTTAATAAGATATCGGTGTGTCCTCGTGATATTCCCTTTACGAAGAAAAATTGTCCACTTGCGGGTTTGTCAAATACATTTTCGCAATACCATTCAAACTTAATAGCTTGAATATTTTTTTGTGTTATGTTTTTGTAGGTTAGCTGAATGTCTTTATGATCAGAATATTGATTTTTAAGCAATTTGGCTGAGAGAATTTTAACTGGTGAGTTTTTGGTTTTTTGTACGTCTAAGAAGTTGTGTTTGACAGAATCTATTATTTCTTTTTCTTTTTTTTCTTCTGTATTTTTAATGAGACTATTGTCCGGAATTATAGGTTCGGTTTTGTTGCTTTTTTTATTTGTACAGGAAAGTAAAGTGATAATAATAAATAGTAGTATTTTCTTCATATGGTTATGGTGTGTCTGGTAAAATGTCTGATTAGTAAGTGTTTTGACGAGAAAAGTTAAAACACTTTGAATGTAAAAATGCGATATATTAAAATTTCCTATAGCCTTTATAAGTCAAATTTTAGCTAGAATAAGTTTTTTGTTAAGGATGTTTTATTGTTTTTTATTATTGTGAATCTTATAAAAATTAAGAGATAAAAATTTTATTTGAATTTTATAAAGTTAACTTTGTATCACAGAATTTCTTTTGGAAAAGGATGCCCTAGCCCTGATGGGAGCGGCATCCTTTTTCTGGCTTCTTTAGACAGGAAAAGATATAGCGGACAGCAGGAAATAGCTCCTGATTCTTCTTATTGAGCTTCAGGATGCTGGCGTAGTAATTATTGAATTTTAATAAAATATAGTATGAAAAACACTTTTACGATTTTGGTTTTATCGCTTTTGTTTGTGAGCTGCAAACAGGAAATTAAACCGGAAGATATTGCGAAATTAAACGGTTACTGGGAAATAGAAAAAGTCGTTTTTGATAAGGGTGAGGAGAAGGATTATAAAATGAATGAAAGTTTTGATTATTTTGACATTAAAAATAATAAAGGAATTAGAAAGAAGGTAATGCCGCAACTTGACGGAACTTTTTTGACAAGTGATTCTTTTGAAAATGTTTCGGTTCGATTTAAGGACGATCAGGTTTTTCTGGATTATAAAACAGATTACGCAAAATGGAGTGAGGAGCTGGTTTCGATTACAGATGAGAAATTGGTGGTAAAAAATAAGGAGAAAAAAGAGTATCATTATAAAAAAGCAGGACCGGTAAATTTATTAGACGATGGCAAAAAGACTAAATAATCAGACAATCGGGGCTGTTTTACAACAGATTATCCAGGTAAATAAACTTCAGCCCGGAATGGATCAGATTGATGTAAAAGAGGCGTGGAGACAGTTAATGGGGAATGGTGTAAATACGTATACAAAAAATGTTGTGCTGAAAGGAAGTACTTTGTATGTAGAACTGGCATCGGCAGTATTGAGAGAAGAACTAAGCCACGGAAAAACTAAAATCGTGAAAATGATTAATGAAGAGTTGGGACGTGAGGTGGTGAAAGATGTGGTTTTGAGATAGATTAGTTTTTGAGTTGAAAATGAAATTTTTGTTATGATGAGTATAAAATCTAAATTTAAATTGTGGCCAATTTTGTTAGTTTCTTATTTAACAATATTACCGTTAGGAGTAGTTTATTTTTCGGCAATGTCTCCGGTAGCAGGTATGTTTTTACCTATTTTATTTTTATTATTTATTGTATTTTTTTGGCTCACAGTTTTTAGAACCAGAGCATATAAAGTAGAAATGGATGGTAATACATTAATTGTAAAACGTTACTTTGGTTTGGGGAAATCTACAGCTTATAATTTTAATGCATTAGATGGTTTTATAACTTTGTTTGAATCGGCAAAGGGAACCGTTCATGAATCTGTTTTTATTCTTGAAAAAGGAAAAAGAATTGGTAGTATTTCTAGTTTTTATCACAGTAATTTTGATCAGTTAAAATCGATTTTGAAAGATAAACTGATCGATCTTGGAGAAAGAGAATCTACTTTTAGAGGAGAAACATCTGAATTATTTAAATAAATAATGGAATAAAAAAAATCCTGATTGTAAACAAACAGGATTTTTTTATGTGTTTCTGTGACTAAAAACTGCCACTGAGACTGTAAACTTATATTAGAATTGCTCTCTTCCGGCAAAATGGAATGCACCTTCGATAGCAGCGTTTTCGTCGCTATCAGAACCGTGAACTGCATTTTCTCCAATAGAAGTTGCGTATGCTTTACGAATAGTTCCTTCAGCAGCTTCAGCAGGATTTGTAGCCCCGATTAAAGTTCTGAAATCTTCTACTGCGTTGTCTTTTTCTAAAATTGCAGCAACAATTGGTCCGCGAGACATGAATTCAACTAATTCTCCGTAGAAAGGTCTTTCTGCGTGAACTGCGTAAAATGCTTTAGCATCAGCTACAGTTAGTTGAGTTAGTTTTAATGAAACGATTTTGAAACCTCCGTTAGTAATCATTGCTAAGATATTACCGATGTGTCCGTTTTGAACTGCATCTGGCTTAATCATTGTAAAAGTTCTATTAGTTGCCATTTTATATTTTATTAAATTTTGTGCAAAAGTATACTTTTTTTATGAATTGATTTTAATTAATTCGTAATTAAAACACGGTAGAATGATGTTTTGATTAATAAAGGCTATTTTTTAAACCATATAAGTTATATAAGTTCATTTTAGTAATACCGCATAATTCTATAACGTTGATTTGTAGGTGCCTATTTAAATGAACTTATATAACTTATATGGTGAAAATATTTTTCTAGACTTTGAAAATCAATTTGTTTTTGTAGAATATCCACAATATAAACGTCCAGATGCCAACGTACACTAAAGCTCCGGCTAATGAAGCGGTCATAGGATTACTGAAAAATGGTGCGATTCCGAAAGTGTATAAATAATTTAAGAGATTGATTTTTTCTGAAGGATTATGCGGGTTTTGAAACTCGATCATTACTAAAGCCTGCGGGATAATTTGTGAGCTAAAGAAAACAATCATGGGATTTACTCCCCAAATTAAGAAGGGTTTGAAACCTTTTTTATAGTTAGCAATATCAATTGTGTAGTATAGAACGGTTAATACGACAGTTGCTAATCCTGTGGTATAAAGGACGTAGCTGCTTGTCCAGAGTGATTTGTTTATGGGGAAAATGATATCCCATATTAAGCCAAAAAAGATAAGTATCGTACCGATGATCCCCATTTTTTGCGCTTTTTGGATTTTGATGGTATCAGTTTGTAAAAGTTGCCCAATTAATAAACCGATAATTCCGTTTACGATTGACGGAACTGTACTCAAAACTCCTTCGGGATCCCAGGTTACAGTTCCTCGATACATATGGCCTTTTAGTAAAACACTGTCAAGCCAGGAAGCTAAGTTGGTTCCTTTGTCAAGATTTGCTTCGCCAATTCCGGGAACAGGAATTAGAGTCATCATCGCCCAATAACCTAACAATAAAACAATTCCGGTTATGATTTGCGTTTTTTGAGACGTTTTTAAATACAAAAGAGAAACTACAAAATATACAATTGCAATACGCTGTAAAACTCCGGGAAGCCTTACATCGCTGTAAGCTTCGATACCGCTATAAGCCAAAAACAAATAGATAAACAGAATCGAAAAGGCTAAAATGTTTTTGATTTTTGAACTGAAACTCCCCATCAAAGCATAACCAACGGCAATGGTAATAGCGAGACGGCCAATAAGAAGTGGAATCCCTTCAAGTCCGAATAATTGGATTTTTCCAAAAAAGTTGAAGAAAATCCCTAAACAAAGCATTCGCAACGAGCGAACTAAAATTTTGTTGAAAGTTGTGCCGTCATAAAATTTATCAGGCATTGCGAGCGGAACAGCAACTCCCATAATAAAAATAAAAAATGGAAAAACTAAATCGGTTGGGGTGCAGCCGTGCCATTCGGCGTGTAATAATGGCGGATAAACATTGCCCCAGTCGCCAGGGTTGTTTACAATTGTCATCAATAAAATAGTGAGTCCTCTAAAGACATCCAATGAAATCAAGCGCTCTCTGGTCATAATTTTGGTAAATAGGTTAATTTTTGTTTTTAAAAAGTTACTATTTGGTTTAGAGAGGCAATAATTTCAGAAGAGGTGGTTATTTGTTTCTGAGGATTATTACTTTATTGTTTGTTTGCCACTAATTGCGCGAATTTTAAAGAGAAGCAGATTGCTTTTTCTTTGAGTATTTACATTCGTGGAAATTTGTGTAATTCGTGGCAAACTTTTTTTATATCATAATTATATTAAAATTGTTTTCTAAAGGTTTTAATTTTTGAATTAAAAGCGGAATCAACTGTTCGCCTTTTTCCAGATAAAATTCTGAGAAATTAGTATGACGTTCCTGTAAACTTTGATTAGGAAACAATTCGAATTGCAAATCTGTTACACGTTGCAATTCGTGATCTAATTTCCGTTTTTGGGCTTTTAATAATCTTTTTTCAAGATTGTCTAATCCTTTCTTTTGTTTTACTTCCTGCGCTTTTACAGCTCCGGTAAATGATTTGTCGGTTTGCTGTGCGAGTTCATAAAGATATTCAAATTGTTTTTCTAATATTTCTTTTTGAGGTGTTAAATCAATCGGAAAAGCAGATAATTTATGTGTGATCGCATTGATTAAATTTTCTGGTTTTGTGAATAAATCTGCCCAGGTGAGATTTAATTTGTCTGCTTTTTTAGCTTGTTTTTCTGTTGATAAAAGAACAGAATTACGAACCAAAAGCATTGGGAAAGTAATGTTTACAGCTTCGAAAAATGATTTTAATTCCAGCCAATAAGCAATTTCTCCGCCTCCGCCAATGTAGCACAAATTAGGTAAAATAATTTCCTGATACAACGGACGCATAATTACGTTTGGACTAAATTTCTCCGGATTGCTTTCTAATACGTTTAAAATTTCATCTTTAGAAAATGAGATTCTGGTGTTGTTGATAAAGTATTTATCATTTTCGAAAATAATACGTTCACGCAAATCATCTTCGATATAAAATAAATTTATCTCACGAGGGTTTACCTGAACAGTATAATCCTTGAGTTGTTCTATCGTTTCCTGAACCGCTTTGAAAGAAGTTTGTTGTTCTAATTCTTCTTTGATGTACGGAATAAATGCTTGTTTTAAATTGGCATCATCAGCATCTAAAATTACCAAGCCATAATTGCCAAATAAACTATTGGCTAAAAAACGAGTAGCATCGGCCAGTTTTTCGTGTTTTAGATAAGCTTCTTCAAAAACTTTTTTCAAAACATTGGCATTAGTGCTCGATCCTAATTCTTTAGAATAAATTTCGAAAAATTCAGCTAAACCTTCTGTAGAAAGTCTGCCAACAGGACCCGTGCTTTCTTTATTCCATCGGAATTTTTTTCCTTTAAAATTAAAATAGTTGATCTCTTCAAAATCGTGATCTTCGGTCGCCATCCAATAAACAGGCACAAAGTTATTCGATGGATATTTTAGCTTTAATTCCTTGGTAAGGTTAATCGTCGAAATAATTTTATATAAGAAATACAAGGGACCGCTAAATAAATTTAACTGATGTCCGGTGGTAATGGTATACGTGTTTTGAAGCCCTAAAAGTTCGATGTTTTGTTTTGTCGAATCAGAAATTTCGATGTGGTGGTATTGCTTTTTTAAAGTTTCAACCAATGGGATTCGGTTGTTATTATCAAAGTTTGCGGCTTTTTCGGCAATTTGTTTTTCGAAGTTTTCTAAGGTAGGAAAATTGTTGTACAGCGGTTTTAATTCTGATTTTTGATCTAAATAATCTTGCATCAATTTAGAAAAATATCCTGAAGTTTGATAGCTGATACAGTCGGTTGGCATAATTTTAAATTTATTTTTGACAGCTGTAAATTTAATGAAAATATGCAGTGAAAAACAGTTTTAACGATAGCTTATGATTTGATTTTTGATTTTTATTTTAAAGCTCCTGTAATCAAGTTTTTAATGTTGAGTTATTTGTGGAATAAAATAAAATGAAAATTCGGTAAAGTTGTTAAAAATACGTGATCATTTAAAAGTATTTATTCTAAAGATGAATTATTACTAGCGAAATTCTATTTTTGTAATTAAAAAAGATATATCTATTTTACATGGAAACTAACCCGAAAAAGAAGAACTCACTAAAACACGTTCTTTTTGGTTCCCTGATTGGAACTACAATTGAATTTTTTGATTTTTATATTTATGCCAATGCTGCAGTATTGGTTTTCCCGCAATTATTTTTCCCTGGTTCTAATTCGACTATAGCGACTCTGGAATCTTTAGCAACTTTTTCAATAGCATTTTTATCACGTCCTTTAGGATCCGCTTTTTTTGGACATTACGGTGATAAAATTGGGCGTAAGTTTACTTTGGTTGCTGCATTATTAACGATGGGTATTTCGACCGTGACCATTGGATTTTTACCAAGTTATGCCAGTATTGGCGTTTCGGCTCCATTATTATTAATGCTGTGTCGATTTGGACAAGGTGTAGGTTTAGGAGGCGAGTGGGGAGGAGCAGTTTTATTGGCTATAGAAAATGCACCACCAAATAAGCGTGCCTGGTACGGAATGTTTCCGCAATTGGGCGCTCCGATAGGATTATTGCTGTCAGGAGGAACTTTTTTATTCTTGACCGATTCAATGAGTAATGAAGATTTTATGGATTACGGATGGAGAATTCCGTTTATTGCCAGTTCACTTTTGGTAGTAATAGGATTTTACATTCGAACAAAAATAACCGAAACACCTTCTTTCGAAAATTCTAAAAAAGAACAGGAAGAAGTAAAAGTTCCCTTTTTAACGCTTGTAAAATCGTATAAAAATCAATTGATTTTTGGAACCTTTGCTGCTGTTACAACTTTCTTGGTTTTTTATTTAATGACTGTTTTTACGTTGAGTTGGGCAACTTCAGATTTAGGAATTGTGAAAAGAGACGGATTATTAATACAATTATTTTCGGTATTGTTTTTTGCCATTTTTATTCCGGTTTCGGCTGTAGTTGCAGATAAAATTGGCCGACGTAAAATGCTTATTATAGCTACAGTGGCAATTGCAATCTTCGGATTTTTCTTTTCATACTTTTTAAGTTCCGGAAACATTGTTTTAGTCACCATTTTTGCCTGTATCGGAATGGCTTTAATGGGCTTTACTTATGGGCCATTAGGGACTTTTTTATCAGAGTTGTTTCCAACAAATGTGCGTTATTCCGGTGCATCGCTGACTTTTAATATGGCAGGAATTCTTGGTGCTGCTTTTGCACCCATGATTGCAATTTGGCTGGCCTCTACTTATAGTGTAAGTTATGTAGGTTTGTATTTAACGATTGCGGCCTGTATCTCTCTTTTTGCCTTTTTGGTCATTAGTAAAGAGGAACATAAATTTTAGAAATTACATTTAAAATAAATTTTATAAAGAGGCTTTAATGTAAAATTAGAGCCTTTTTTTTGTTAATTAAAAAAGTATTTAGATATTTGTCTAAATATATAAATGATGAATGATATTTTTAAAGCATTAAACGATGCAACCCGAAGAGAAATTCTGGAACTTTTGAAAGAGAAAGATTTGTCTGCCGGAGAAATTGCTGATGCGTTTAATATTTCAAAACCCAGTATTTCGCATCATTTGGATATTTTGAAACGTGCAGATTTAATTACCTCTGAAAAAAACGGGCAATTCATCATTTACTCCATCAATACCACCATAATGGAAGATGTTTTGCAATGGATACTAACCTTTAAAAGATAAAAATGAATTTAGAACTGAAAAAAGAGCTTCCAATAATTGGAATTGTTTTGACACCTTTTGTGTATTTAGCTATTATTTGGGACAGTCTTCCTCAGAGAGTTCCAATACATTGGAATTATAAAGGAGAAATTGATAATTGGGGCGACAAGTTTTCGCTTATTCTGATATTGTTTCTTTTGCCGGTTTTAATGTATGTTTTGATGACTTTTATTCCAAAAATAGATCCTAAAAAGAGAATTTCTTTGATGGGAGGAAAATTCTATCAGCTCAAGTTTTTTTTGGTACTATTCATGTCTTTGGTAGCATTATTAATTCTTTATACTACAAAAGAACGATCTGTAAATAATCCTAATTTAGTTTTTGCCTTATTAGGAGTGCTATTAATGATTTTTGGGAATTATTTTAAAGTAATTCAGCCTAATTATTTTATAGGAATTCGTACACCATGGACACTGGAAAATGGTGAAGTATGGAAAGCTACCCATGCATTTGCAGGTAAGATTTGGCTTATTGGAGGTTTTATTCTATTACTTGGAGGATTAGTTCTCAACAATTCATTTCGTAATGTATTTGTTTTTATCATTCTGATTTCAGCATTAATTCCGATAGTTTATTCTTTTATAAAGTTCAAACAAATACAAAAAAGAGATCATCAATCAAACTAGTTTAATTACATAATCAATCAAAACAAATGACGAAAATTATACTTATTTTAATTACAATTTTAGGCTCTTTTATAATGAGAGGACAAGAAATTTCAGGAAAATGGAATGGTGTTTTAAAAGTACAGGGCACTCAATTAAGAGTTTCATTTAATATAAATAAAACCGAAAATGGTTATAATGCAACAATGGATAGTCCAGACCAGAAAGTGACTGGAATTCCATTAGAAAAAACAACTTTTGAAAATTCAATTTTAAAATTAGAAATTCCAAGTGCTCAAATTTCTTATGTTGGAACTTTAAATAAAGACAATATTATTGTAGGTACTTTTACGCAAGGCGGGCAATCTTTCGAGATGAATTTATCGAAAGAAGTAATTCAAAAACAAGTATATGCAAGACCACAAGAACCGCAAAAACCTTTTCCTTATTATACGGAGGAAGTGAAATTTGAAAATAAAACAGATCATGTAACTTTAGCAGGAACTTTGTCCTTACCTAAAAAAGAAGGGAATTTTCCAGCTGTAATTTTAATTAGCGGAAGCGGCAAACAAAATAGAGACGAAGAAATACTAAGACATAAACCATTTTTAGTTTTGTCTGATTATTTGACTAAAAAAGGAATAGCCGTTTTACGTTTTGATGATCGTGGAGCAGGCGAATCTACTGGTGATTTTACAAAAGCAACAACGATTGATTTTGCAAGAGATGTTCAGGCTGGAGTTGATTATTTAAAAACCAGAAAAGAAATTAATAAAAATAAAATTGGATTAATTGGTCATAGTGAAGGAGGAGTAATCGCTCCAATGATTGCAGGAAATTCAAAAGACATTGACTTTATTATTTTGTTGGCCGGGCCGGGTCTTCGTGGGGATAAGTTATTGTTACTACAAAAAGAAATACTTGAAAGACAATTTGGAGTTCCTGAAAATGACATTCAAAAAGGTCAGGAGATTTTTAAAGGTTCCTACGAAATTGTCTTGGCTTCTGCTGCAAATGATGAAAAGCTAAAAAATGATTTAAGTAGCTATGCTCATTCAAAATTTGATGATAAAACTGCAAAATCATTTACAGAACAAATTACAAATGTTTGGTGGTATAATTTTTTAAGAATCGATCCGGCAGTCGCTTTAGCAAAAGTAAAATGCCCTGTTTTAGCTCTTAATGGCAGCAAAGATTTGCAAGTTCCTGCAACTGTTAACTTAGAAGCGATTAAAAAAGCCTTAAGCAAGGCAGGGAATAAAAATGTAACCATCAAAGAGCTTCCTGGTTTAAATCATTTGTTTCAGGAATGTAAAACAGGTTCTCCTATGGAATATGATACGATTGAGCAGACATTTTCTCCTATAGCTTTAGAAGAAATATCCAATTGGCTTTTATTGCAAATAAAATAAAAGGTACAGTTCTAAATAAAAAATAACCGCAAATTTACTTTGCGGTTATTTTTTTTATCTCTTCAAACTAAAATGTCCTCTATATTCTTTTCCGTTTAATCTTGTTGCAGTAAACCAATAATCTGACGCGGATTCATTTGTACCCAGGTAAGTTCCGTCCCAGGAAGTATTAGGATTAAGTTCCTTGATGAATTTTCCGTAGCGATCAAATATTTTGATTGTTGTATTCGGTTTCAAATAAGCGAAGTCTATTGTCCAGGTATCATTATAGCCATCATTATTTGGTGTAAAGAATTTAGGAAAAGGAAGTTCGTCCACAAAATTGATACAATCACCTTGAGTTGCTTCCAAAATATTTATTGTAATTGGAATTTTGTCGCTTTCGCAGTTATTTATAGTTTGTGAAGCATAATAAGTGATTCCATTTTCAAGAACTTTTATTTCAGACAAAGTATTATTTGAAGATGTACTTTGATACCATTTTATATTTTGCCCTGTAATGTTGATACTTTTTATTGAAGCATTTTGTTGTACACAGAATGTCTGCGGAGAATCAGCAATTGGATTTTGTGTATCCTGAATTTTTACTGTTATCGCTAATCTTTTACTTTCGCAATTGTTTATTGTTTGCGTAGCGTAATAAATACCATTTTGTAATAAAGTGGTTTCTAATAAAATGTTGCCATTTGTTGTGGCGTCATACCATTTAATTGCATTTCCGGTTAACACTATATTTTCTAAAGTTGCAATTTCATCGATACAAAATTGTTGATTATTGTTTCCAATTGGTAAAGGAGTATCATAAACCTGAACTAGAATTGGAGTTCTTTCACTTTCGCATCCAATGGTTTGTGAAACATAATACGTTTTATTGTTTTCTAGTACAGTAGTATTGGGTAAAACAGCAGCTGAGAAATTAGTGTCGTACCATTTTGTGTTTTGTCCTGTTATTTGAATGTCATTTAATGTTGCATTTTCGCTTTTGCAAAATTGCTGATTTGCATTTCCAGTTGGAGCAGAAGGCGTATTTACAATTGAAACTGTAATTCCGAATCTGGGACTTTCGCAACCGTTGATAGTTTGCGATGCATAATAGGTTTTTCCGTCAACAAGATTTGTTGTTTGTTGTAATAAAACTCCATTGTTGACTGAATCGTACCATTTTATTAAATCTCCATTAATTTGCAGATTAGCAATTGTTGGATTTTGTCCGGTACAAAAGGGCTGATTTGCATCTCCTGTTGGTGCTAAAGTATTCTGAATTTTTGTTGTTACAGCTATTCTTGCACTTTCGCAGCCATTTGTAGTTTGCGAAACATAGTAAGTTACCTCATTTTGGACTGTTGTAATATTTGCTAAAATGACTCCGGCTGTTGCAGCATCATACCATTTTTTATTTTGACCACTTACACCAATATCATCTAAAGTTGCATTTTGGTTGAAGCAAAATGTTTGTGGGGAATTGGCTGTAGGAAGAGGTTGGCTTGTAATATTTACCGTTTGACTTTGGGTCGAAATGTTTCCGTTTCCGTCGTTATAACTCCAAACAATGGTATAAGTTCCCGGTAAATTGTATGATAACGGGTTTGTGGTTGTGCCTGTTATAGCTCCTGCGCAGACATCCGTTGCTGTTGGAATTGTTGTTATTATTGTATTACAATCTCCTGTTATTGTAGGAAGATTTACAATATCAGGAACTGGTTTTTCAACATCCCCAATAAAGACAGTGATTTTTTTTGTGTCATCACAGCCGCCCGTTCCTGTAATTGCGCAACTATATTCTCCACTATTAAGAGTTGTAGCATTTGTAATAGTTGGGTTTTGATCTGTAGATGTAAAACCATTTGGTCCTGTCCATGAATAATTTGTTCCTCCAGATGCTTTAAGCTCTAAAGTTTTACCAATGCAAACGGGGGAGTTGCTTTCTGCTTTTGGAATACCAAGTATAACTGATTCCTCAAATTTCATTAAAAAATAATTATGAAACCCGAGAATGTTCGATTGATAGGAACTCGCATCCGCAATACCGTTATTTTCACGTGAAATTCCGCTGGCAAATATGTTGTTACTTCTGTCTAGTGCTATTTTTGTTGGACTCTGCATAGCATCTCCTCCAATGTCGGTTCCCCATATAAAATCTGCTTCTTTAGAAAATTTAGCAATGTATCTTTCAAAATGTTTGTTTGATCTGTATGAACAAGCGTTTGTTAATTTTGGGTTAGAAAATCCAGAGTTTGTGGCGCCAAAATATATTGAATTGTTTCTGAAAACTATTGAGTAAATATGATTTTGACCTAAGTAACTTCCCCAAATTCTTTGACCATTGGAATTTAATTTTGCGAAAAAACCTTTGTATGAAAAAGTACTGTTGCTTTCAAAACTTCCCGCAGTTGTTATATTATTATTGCTTGCTGTTTCTCCTCCAATATAAATATTATCTTCGTCATCAACTTCCACCGCATTTATTTCGTCAATTTGTTCTCCTCCGTAATATGTTGACCATATTCTTTCGCCGTTCAGAGAAAATTTGTACAAAACTCCATCTGAATGAGTAATTGGGTTGTGTAATTCTTGAAAAACACCCGGTGTAGAAATATTGTTAAAACTGTATGTATAACCTCCTATAATCAAGTAATTATTTTTTACTACTATATCATTAAATATATCACGATTTTCACCTCCTACATAAGAACTCCAAATTAAATTTCCTGAAGATCCAAATTTTGCTAGAAATCCGTCAATTGTATTAGAGAAAGCCGGGTCTACATTTATATGTGTTTGAAATTTACTATTTATAGCAATACCAGTTGTACTATTAGTAAGGCCAATAATATAAATGTTGTTGTTGTTATCGACATCTAAAGCAAATCCCGAATCTTCATATTCGCCCCCAAAATAAGTTCCCCACAATCTAATACCTGAACTATTAAATTTTATCAAAAAAGCATCTTGATAACCTCCTAAATTGGGTTTATATGATCCTGCAGTACTTATGTTAGTTTGATCTTGAGTTGTCCCTGTTACAATTATGTTATCCTGAAAATCTATTTTTACATCAGTTATGCCAGAATAATTTTGTCCACCATAGTAAGTTCCCCATAAACGATTTCCATTAGGGGCAAATTTTTCAATGATACCATTTAAATAGACTGATGATGGTGTTGTTTGATGTGCCCCTGTTGTGGCATATGATGAATTTTGAGCATTTGTACTTCCGGCTACATATGCATTTCCAAAAGAGTCTGTACTGATACTTGAAGGACTAAGTACTTGGCCTGAACCAGTGTGATCTCCATAAAAAGTCCCCCAAAGTCTCGTTGGCACAGGATCAATTACAATCGTTTTTCCAGAAACAGCTTCTAAACTACTAAACCCATAAACATCCTTCTTTATTTTTCTATATCCAACGGCAATTTCTTTTTTACGATTTCCTTCTTCAATCCAACTCGCGGGAAGTGTTTCTTCCATTTTTCCAAAACGAACATTCATTTGAATTTTATTATCAACCAAATCAGTTTCAGCACCAGTAAATTTTAGTTGAATATCAGAAATTTTTCCTTTTGGATGAATAACAAAATTATATTCGACAACTTTTTTAGGATCATTCGGAATCGTAAAAATGACATCAATATTAGGGTAAATATTTTTGTAGGTAATTTGTTTGAATTGATGAACGCCGGTAATTCCTTCCGGTTTATTTGGAATATTATAATAGTTATCAAAATCTGCTGATTTTTGTTCCGTAATCAATTCAACTTTAGAATTTGAGTTTACAAAATCAATATCAATTCTATGAAAAGTGTATTCTAAATTATATTCGGGTTTTTCTTCTTTGTCTTTTTCCGGAATCTGATAAGGAAGTGTTTTTGCTGTTTGAGAACGAACAACGGGAATTTTATTTACTTCATAAACATCGTACGAAAATCCATTTTTCTTTAATTGAACATTCAGCCCATTTGAGTTTAAAAGATATTTTACAGCAGTATTTGGTTTTCCTTTCTGGTCGATTATTTGACCTTTATTTTCTTTAAAACCAATAGATTGATTTTTATTTTGAGAAAATAAATGAGTTGTAAGTAGTAAAAAAAATAAAAGTAAAGTTTGCTTCATTTGTAAAATTTGGATAGCGACAAATGTAATTAATTATCTACAAAATAAAACTAAAATCACAAGTTGAATCTTTTCCTGAAAAGTCTCTAAATATCCCGTATTTTTGCAAAAAATAATGTTCCCTTGAAAACCAAACTTTTTGTCGTTACGCCGCCTTTTACCCAACTGAATACTCCGTATCCGGCGACAGCGTATATAAAAGGATTTCTAAACACAAAAAATATCGAATCGGTTCAGGCTGATTTGGGTATTGATGTGATTTTAGAATTGTTTTCGAAAAAAGGTTTGATTGATTTGTTTCAGGTTTCAAGTTTCAGGTTTGAAAGTGTGTCCTCCCGAGCGGAGTCGAGGGATGATGTTTCTGATAACTCTAAACGTATTTTTGCTTTACAGGACGAATACATCAAAACTATTGATGCGGTAATTCAGTTTTTACAGGGGAAAAATCCAACATTGGCTTTGCAAATTTGTCAGGAAGATTTTCTGCCGGAGGCTTCTCGTTTTGCACAATTAGAAGAACTCGACTGGGCTTTTGGAACCATGGGAACTCAAGATAAAGCGAAACATTTGGCAACTTTGTATCTTGAAGATATATCTGATTATATTGTTGAATGTGTCGATGAAAATTTTGGCTTTAGCCGATATGCTGAACGTTTAGGCCGAAGCGCTAATTCGTTTGATGAATTATACGAGGCTTTACAACAAGAACCCACTTATATCGACGCGATTTTAATTTCAATTTTGAAAGCTAAAATCGAAACTATTCAGCCTACATTTTTTCTGATTTCTGTTCCCTTTCCGGGGAATTTATACAGCGCTTTCAGATGTGCGCAATGGATCAAACAAAATCATCCCGAAATCAAAATTTCTATGGGAGGCGGTTTTCCTAATACCGAATTACGTTCACTCTCGGATGCTCGTGTTTTCGAGTTTTTCGATTTTATCACTTTAGATGATGGTGAAGTTCCAATAGAAGAATTAATTTTCAATCTCGAAAATCCAAATTCCAATTCTTATAAAAGAACTTTTTTATTAGAAGGTGGAAAAGTAGTGTACAAAAACAATTCTCTAAAACACGATTACAAACAAGCTTATGTAGGAACACCTGATTATTCTGATTTGTCTTTGGATAAATACATTTCGGTTATCGAAATCGTCAATCCGATGCACAGAATGTGGAGCGACGGACGTTGGAATAAACTTACCATGGCACACGGTTGTTATTGGGGAAAATGCACATTTTGTGATATTTCGTTAGATTATATCAAAGTATACGAACCTGTTGCAGCCAATTTATTGTGCGATCGAATGGAAGATATGATGCTGCAAACAGGGCAAAACGGATTTCATTTTGTCGATGAAGCTGCACCGCCTGCTTTAATGCGTGCTTTGGCATTGGAAATTTTACGTCGAAAACTGGCTGTTACGTGGTGGACAAACATTCGATTTGAAAAAAGCTTTTCTAAAGATTTATGTTTATTACTAAAAGCTTCCGGTTGTATAGCTGTTTCCGGAGGTTTAGAAGTGGCTTCAGACCGATTATTAAAATTAATAGACAAAGGCGTAACGGTAGAACAAGTCGCAAAAGTGACCCGCAATTTTACCGAAGCCGGAATCATGGTTCACGCGTATTTAATGTACGGATATCCAACACAAACCATTCAGGAAACGGTAGATAGTCTCGAAATGGTACGTCAGTTATTCGAAGCGGGAATTCTACAATCCGGATTTTGGCATCAGTTTGCCATGACGGCTCATAGTCCGGTTGGATTATATCCCGAGAAATTTGGAGTAACAAAAAAGACCGAAGCCATTGGAACTTTTGCCAATAACGATATCGACTATACAGATTCTACAGGAATCAATCATGATAAATTTAGTTTCGGATTAAAGAAATCCCTCTTTAATTTCATGCACGGAATTTGTTTTGACTACGAACTTCAGGATTGGTTTGATTTTAAAATTCCGAAAACAAAAATAGATCCCGATTTTATTTTTAATGCGCTTGAAGAAGGAAACGATTTTAATACAAAACCAAATGCAAAAGTAGTTTGGTTAGGAGGAAAGCCTTTTACAGAACATTTTACAAAATCTAAAAAAGGAAGATCCTGGGAAATGATGACTTTTACTTTTCATGATAAAAAAGAAAGTTTCAACATTCAGACCAATAAAGAAGAAGGGGAATGGCTGGTCGAAATTTTAACCAAAATCACGATTTCAAATGCTAAAAATTATACTTTTCAGGAAGTAAAAGCCGATTTTGAAACGAGTTTAGAAGATTTCGAATTATTCTGGTATTCAAAACCTATTAATACTTTACGCGAATTTGGTTTACTGGTTTTATAACTTTAATACAAAACAATTTCGCCATCTTCCGGAATCGAAACTTTATCTAATAAATTATTTTCCTCTAAGGCTAATCTCAATTCCGATCTTTTTGTCGGGCAATGGTTTAAAGCTTCTAAATGATTTGCCAAAATATATTTAGGCGCTAAGGCAACAAATTTCAGGATATCATTCATTCTCATTAATAAAGGCTGCCCTATATCTAATCTCGCTGTTCCGCAGGCTACGACAGCAATTTCTGGCTTAAATTCAACCAGAACTTTTTGTACATGTTCGGTAAAAACAGTATCTGAACTTATATAGATTGATTTTTGGTTAGGTAATTCGATATAAAAACCCATTACGTTTCCCATTAGTTTTGCAATAAATCCGTAACCGTGAATAGCCGGAATACCAATAATTTTACCTCCCAAAAATTCCTGCGGTTCCCAATAATTTAAAGTTTGAAGAATGTTTAAGCCTCTTGCACTCAAAGCATTTTCATCTTTTGCACTGCAAATTACCGGAATACTTTTTCGTCTTAGAAAAACTTCCCCGGCTTTGTCTATGTGATCGGTATGTAAATGTGTAATCAGGCAAATAGTAACCCTGCTTAAAATATCTCTGGTATTTTTGGGTAAAGCAACAAGTGGGTTTCTATGGGGTTTATAACGAAAAATCGTAAAAGGCGGAATCGTTTTTCTCTTTCCTAACATGGGATCAACCAATATAACATCGGTTTCAGTTTCAATAACTAAAGTGGCGTTGCGTAAATGATGTAATTTCATATCGAGGAAAATTAGATATTAAAAATACGAAAGTTTTTTAAAAATAATTTTACAGTTTTTTCTATATTTTTAGCAGAATTGTTATTATTGAATTTTATGCATTTAGAGGTTGGGTTTCATACATATTACATTTATATTATTACAAATAAAGCGAAATCTGTTTTCTACACAGGTGTTACAAATGATTTAAGAACGAGATTAAGTCAACATAAGAATAATATTTTAGTGCAAAACAAAACCTTTGCTTCAAAATATCATGTTGAATTTTTACTCTACTATGAAAAATTTACCTGGATTCAAGAAGCTATTGCAAGAGAAAAAGAAATAAAAGGTTGGAGAAGAGAGAAAAAATTAGCTCTTATAAAAATAATAAATCCTGAATTGAAGTTTTTAGAATATTAAACTTTAATTACTCGTGCGGAATCTCCACAAGTAACTCGATACAGTTTTATTTTGTACAAAGTTGCCACACTGTTTGTCCTTCCGAGGAACGAGGAATCTCCACAAGTAACTCGATACAGTTTTATTGTGTACAAAGTTGCCACTGTTTGTCCTTCCGAGGAACGAGGAATCTCCGCAAGAAACTCGATGCAGTTTTGCTATCCATTAGCTGAAATGAAAAATTACTGTTGGCGAAAATTATCGTGGAGATTCCTCCTCCGTCGGAAGGACAAACAGTGCGAAGAAAGAAGAATCTTTGGGGTTGTTATATGGAAAGAAACGAGCGCTTACACCGTAAACCTAAACCCAATTCCGTGAAGATTCTCTATAGCAATACCTTCTTCATTCACTAAAATTTTACGCAGTCGCGAAATAAAAACATCCAGACTTCTTCCCATAAAATAATCATCTGTTCCCCAAAGCGAAGTCAGAATTTGTTCTCTTTTTAAAACCGAATTTTTATTGTCCAGAAATAATTTCAATAACTCGGCTTCACGTTGCGTGAGGCTGATTTTTTCATTTTCATTAAATAAAATAAAATTGTTGGTATCAAATTGATACTTTCCAATTTCGTAAACCGATTTTTCTATCGGGATGTTTTTCTGAGAACGCTTCAGGAAAATTTCAATTTTCAGGAGTAATTCTTCAATGCTAAAAGGCTTTACCAAATAATCATCCGCGCCCAGACGCAAACCTTTAATGCGGTCTTCTTTTAATGTTTTTGCAGAAAGAAAGATAATCGGAATATCAGTATTTAATTTTCTGATCTCTGTCGCCAATTCAAAACCATCCATTTTTGGCATCATGATATCAAAGATACAAATGTCAAAATTTTCTTTTTTAAAGGTTTCTAATCCCAATTGCCCGTCGCAACAATGAATTACTTCATAATTGTTTTGTTCCAAATTGTCTTTGGTCAAAAAAGCTAATGTTTCATCGTCTTCGGTATAAAGTATTTTGAATTGTTTCATTTTTTATAAGGAATTGACAAAGTTATCGTAATGCCGTTTGTTGGGTTATTTTGTACTTTTATTTTCCAGTTGTGCAAGTTGCAAATTTCTTTTACATAATACAAACCAAGTCCAAAACCATTTACTTCATTGCTTTTTTCGTTTTGTGCGCGGTAAAATTTATCAAAAACAAAAGACATATTTTTAGGAGAAATTCCGATTCCGTTATCACTAAAAGCTATTTTTATAACTGAATTTTCTGTTGAGATTCCAATCTTGATTTCCGGTTTTTCGTTGCAATATTTTATAGCATTATCCAGTAAATTATAAATTAAATTAGAGAAATGAAAAACATCCGTTTCTATTTGATATTCATTCGACTGTGTCTCGATTTTAATTGCAGCTTCAGGATATTTTAACTGAATATTTTCGATCGTTTCTTCGATAATCGGAACAATTAAAACCGTTTCTTTCTTTAATTCTAAAGGAGCATAATCTGATTTGGCAACATTCAGAATCTTCTCAATATGATTGTTCAGTTTATGACTTTGATTGATAATTATATTGGTGTACGTATGCAATTTTTTATCATCCTTAATAGGATTTTGTTCGCTTAAATATTTTGAAGCAATTAATATAGAAGACAAAGGCGTTTTGAATTCATGTGTCATATTATTGATAAAATCCCGTTGCAGTTCAGAATATTTCTTTTGCTGCAAAAGCGTAAAAATCGAATAAACATAAATCAATAAAATCAAGATTAAAGCGATCGAAAGTATAAACCAAAATCGCATCGAACTGAATAAATAAGTCGTTTCGTTAGGAAAACGAATGGCAAAATAATACACTAAATTTTTATGCTTTGGAAAAGAAACTGTTCTCTTCGCTTTTTCTTTTTCAGCAAACGAAATGTACTTTCCGTAAACCATTTCATCACTTTGGCAGTTGTACACTGCGTATTCAAAATCAGTTGTAATGTTCATTTTTTTAAACTCTGATCTCAAATAAAACTCTAAGATATCCGGTTCAAAATCGTTCTGGATATTGACAATATAATAATCGTTCGAAATTTTTTGAACAGGATTCAGACAAGAGGATTCATGATCTTTTCCTTCATATAATTTTCGGGCAACTTCCAGCAAAGCGATGTTGGCTTTCTGGCTTAGTTTTTTTTGTTCTAAAGTAAAAGCCTCCTTCGTCCAAAGTAATTGCGCTACCAATATGCTAATAATGGCGACAAGTCCCAGAAGGATAATACTATTGAGTTTATTTATTTTCAAGAAAACGGTATTTTGAGAGTGTAATATTAATCAAATTTAGGTTTAAAAACAGCGATTAACAAGTCATTAACAAAGATTTGAAAGCGGTTAACAGCGATTTGGTTTTGTCTGAAATATCTTTGTAAAACAAAATTAGAACTATAAACCATTAAATTATATAACTATGAAAATGATTAAAATTTCGATGTTAGCTTTAGCGTTAAGCTTAATGTCTTTTTCGGCAATTGCACCAATACAATCTATGAGTTCTGAAACAAAAGTTGAAGGAGTAACAGCTTCTACAATTGTTTGGAAAGCAGAAACTATTGATGTAGGTCAAATTCCGCAAGGAACGCCAAAAGCAATTGTTTACGAATTTAAAAATACAGGAAAAACTGCCGTTGTAATTACAAACGTTCAGGGATCTTGTGGTTGTACTGCAACAGATTATACAAAAGAGCCTATTTTACCTGGTAAATCAGCTAAAGTAACCGCAACGTATAATGCAGCCAACAAAGGTGGTTTTATAAAAACAGTTACTGTAACAACAAGTGCGGAGACTACTCCAAAAGTACTTACTTTAAAAGGAACAGTAATCTAAAAATAAAGGTTGGTTATAAAGCAGAAGCTCCGGATATGTAATGTATTCGGAGTTTTTTTTTGTTTTTTTATGGAGTAATAAAAGGATTTTAAAAGCCATATTAATTTTTTTAGAAATGCTTTGATTTCGCCAAAACTTTTCTATTTTTATTAAAAAAAATATTATGAAAATTTTGTATCCGCTTGTTGCTGTAGTACTTCTAATTAGTGCTGTTTCCTGTAATAAAAAAGCAGAAAAGAAAACGGAAGAATCAAAGAATTCAGAAAAAGTGGTTCCTGAACTTAAATTAACAATTGACAGTTCTGTCATCTCGACATTTTATCAGGCGTATCCTAAATTGATTAAATTTCAGAGCGAGGTTTTGGCTTTATACAAAAAAAACAAATCTACCCAGTTATGGCTGGATAATAAAGGTGTTGTAGAATACGGAAATACATTATTCAATAAATATAAAGGATTAGATCAGGAAGGCTTGAAAGCTAATTTTCCTTATAATGAAAAGATCAATCCTATTTTTGAGCATACAGCCGAAAACAAATTATCACAAACTGATACCGATTTGATGATTACCAATTTGTACTTTTATTATGTACAGAAAGTTTCCGGCGTAGACGAAAAAACAACAAGATCATTAGAATGGCTTTTACCTCGAAAAAAAGTAAATTATCAGGTTTTTTCAGATTCTATTTATAAAAAAGCTACGATTAGCGATGACAAAAAGAGCAAAATGTTCAGCCAATATTATAAGCTTCGTGACGCGCTTCATCAATATAGAGAGATTGAGAAAAAAGGGGGATGGAAAACTATCGAAACGGCAGAAGATTTTAAAAGTCTAAAACTCGGAGATTCCGTTGCAACAATTGGACAAATCAGAGAAAGGCTTTTTATAACCGGTGATATTAAAGAAAATAGCAAAAGCAATATTTGCGATTCGACATTGATAAAAGGAATAAGAAGCTACGAATTCCATCACGGATTAACTCCAAAAAACACCATTTTACCGGAACATATTGCCGAGTTAAACGTTCCTGTTTCAGACAGAATTAAAACTATTATTGCTAATATGGAACGTTGCAGATGGATTGATCCCGAACTCGAAAAAGGGAAAGAATACATCGAAGTTAACATTCCGGAGTTTAGATTGTACTTGATTCGCAATCATGAAATTGCATTTGTATCGCCGGTTGTAGTAGGAAGAGCAATGACCAAAACCGTAGTTTTTAGCGGACTGATGAATAATATTGTTTTTAGTCCGTATTGGAATGTGCCTCCAAGCATCATCAAAAGCGAGATAAAACCCGGAATGGCAAAGAACAAGAATTATCTGGCTCAAAAAAATCTGGAATGGAATAATGGCGCAGTTCGTCAGTTACCCGGAAAAAACAATTCGCTTGGTTTGGTGAAGTTTTTATTCCCGAATTCAAATAATATTTATTTACATGATACGCCGGCAAAAAGTTTGTTCGAAAGAGAAAACAGGGCTTTTAGTCACGGATGCGTTCGTGTAGGCAAACCAAGAGAATTGGCCATCGAACTTTTAAAACAAGATCCAAGCATGACTCCGGAAAGAATCGATAAAGCGATGCATGCCGGTAAAGAAAGCTGGTATACGCTAAAAAAGAAAATTCCGGTTTATATTGGTTATTTTACCGCCTGGGTAGATCGTGACGGCAATTTGAACTTTTATAAAGATGTTTATAAAAGAGATGAAAGTCTGATCAAATTACTTACCGAAGAATAGAAATGGTTTGTTGCTAACTACAGTAATTTTCACGCAGATTTAGCAGATTAAAGCAGATTTAATTGGATTTTTTTGAAGATAGAATCATAAATCTGCGTGCATTTGCTCAAATCTTTTTAAATCTGCGTGAAAAAATCTATTTAGAAATCACATCAACACACCTATAATAACGTTTACTGTAATGATCAGAATCTAAATCGCTAATGGTTACGCTTCCCGCTTTTCCGGATGAGGCGTGTATAAATTTCGAACTCATGCCATTGGCTTCGCAGATAATCCCGACATGCCCAACAACGGTTCTGTTTTTGTAGCCGTAAAAAACTAAAACATCTCCCACTTTAAAATCTTCAGGCTTTTTTGAAACTCCCAGATTTTTATATCCACTGGAACTTCTGGGTACGCTAACATCAAAATGTTTGAAAACATAATTGACAAAGCCCGAACAATCAAATCCTTTTTTGGGATCATTTCCTGCGTATAAATAATGTATTCCTAAATATTGTTTGGCGTAACTAATAATAGAATCGCGATCTATTGTGGTTTGTGTTTTTTCAGTTTGATCGTTAATGAGCTTATTTTCTTTTTTTAAAGTAAAAGAAGAAAACAGAATCGTAGCTGCAAATGCGATATATAAGGATGATTTCATTTTAAAAATATAATTATAAGATTTTATTTACGAATATATAGTGTTGCTTTCGAATATCAAAAACAATGTTATACAAAGAGGCAGTTGATGAGTAATAAGAACGGAAGATACATCTTTTTATTTTGGTGTTTTTTTATTGCTTTTTGATGTTTTAGTATCTTTTTGTATATCGTATTTCAGATATATTTGTGAATCGTATTTATATTTTAACAAATAAATTATGTTTCTCAAAAAAATAGCATTTATAATTTCGTTTTTACTGATTTCGATTGTTTCGACTTCACAAAACAAAACAACTACTTTTCTGTATCAGGGTCGTGTCGAAAAACTTCCCGATAATAAAGTTGTTTTAATAGGAACGGCTTCTTCGGTTTCTTTTAATTTTTCAGGTAATGAATGTTCTATTTCTCTGCAAAGTGTTGATGCATGGGAACATCATAATTATGTTTCGTTGGTTTTGGATGGGAAATATATTGGGAAATTGAGAATCGAAAAAGGAGTAGCGCAATCTTTCCCCGTAAAAATTACTTCAAATAGAAAAGAACATACTTTAGAAATTTATAAAACTACAGAAGCGCACAGCGGTGGAATTCTATTTGCAGGAACAACCGCAAAACTGACTTCGATTTCAGCCAAAAAGAAAAAGAAAATTGAGTTTATAGGAGATTCAATTACTTGTGGCGCGGCGAGCGATCCATCAGATATTCCTTGTGATAAAGGCGAGTATTTTGATCATCATAACGGATATTATGCGTACGGGCCAGTGCTTTCCAGAGCAATTGGCGCTGATTATTTAATGAGTTCCGTTTCCGGAATCGGGATGTATAGAAACTGGAATGATGAGAATAAAGAAGAAGGAATTATGCCTGACGTTTATCAGAATTTATATTTAACGAAAGACAATTCCAAACCTAAATATGATTTTGCTTTTCAGCCCGATATTATCAGTATTGCATTAGGAACCAATGATTTTTCTGGCGGAGATGGTAAAAAAGAGCGTTTGCCTTTTAATCCTGAAAAATACGTTTCGAATTACATCAACTTCATTAAAATGTTATACGAACATAATCCAAAAGCGCAAATCGTGATTACAAATAGTCCGATGGTTGGCGGTGAGAGAGCAGTTGTTTTTGAAGAATGCCTGAATAAGGTAAAGAACGCTTTCGCGGAAGATAAAGCGCATAAACCAATCCTGATTTTCAAATTTAAACCAATGACGCCAAAAGGCTGTTCAGGACATCCTGATATAGCTGATCATAAGGTTTTGGCCGAGGAATATGCTCCGTTTTTAAAAAAGTTACTAAATGAAAAATAATATATTTAAGTTTGTTTTCATTCTGATGATTTCCAGTACTATGATGGCAAACGTTACACTTCCGAATATTTTTGGTGATAATATGGTTTTACAGCGTAACTCCGAAGTGAAAATTTGGGGTTGGGCGAATCCTAAGGAAGAAATTAAATTGGTTTCGGGCTGGAACAATCAGGAATATAAAGTTGTAGCGAATAATCAGGCACAATGGGAATTACATATAAAAACGCCTGAAGCCGGAGGACCTTACACGATTTCGATAAAAGGATATAATGAAGTGATTCTTAAAAATATTCTGATTGGCGAAGTTTGGGTTTGCGCCGGACAATCCAACATGGAAATGTCGGCAAGCTGGGGAATTGATAATGGCGATGAAGAAGCTAAAAATGCCACAAATCCGAATATCCGATTTTTTACGGTTCCGAAATTAACGGCTACAACGCCTCAAAATAATTTACTTGGAAACTGGGTTGAATCGACTCCGGAAAATATGAAAAACTTTAGCGCCATTGGTTACTTTTTTGCCAAACGCTTACGCGAAGATTTAAAAAATGTACCAATAGGTTTGATATCTTCCAATTGGGGAGGAACTCCAGCCGAAATCTGGATGCCGGAAGAAGTTGTTCAAAATGATGCTGTTTTATTAGAAAATGCCAAAAAACTAAACGAACAAGAATACGGACCGCGCCAACCCGGGCGTGCTTACAATGCTATGATTTATCCTTTTACAGGTTTTAAAATTGCCGGAACACTTTGGTATCAGGGCGAATCAAATGTTGGGTCATTGGTTTATGATAAAACATTGTCGGCTTTAATTACGTCATGGAGAAAATCCTGGCAAGACGAATTTCCTTTTTTTTTCGTTCAGATTGCGCCATATAAAACAGGCAGTAATAATTTCTCCAATGTTACGGTTAGAAATTCACAAAGAAAAATACTGAAAGAAGTTCCCAAAACCGGAATGGTTTTAACAAGTGATATTTCGGACACGATTGATATTCATCCAAAGAATAAAAAAGATGTCGGAATTCGTTTGGCAAATTTGGCTCTTGCCGAAATGTACAAAACGAATAATAATTTGGTAAACGGACCACTTTTTAAAGATTTTAAAGTCGAAAAAAACAAAGCCATAATTTCTTTTGATTATGCCGATGGATTGTATTTTAAAAACAAAACCTCAAATCAATTTGAATTGGCTGGAGCCGATGGAATATTTTATCCTGCAGAAGCTTCGATAAAAAATAATCAGGTGATTTTGATCAGTAAAAAAGTTGCTGTTCCTGCGAAAGTGAGATTTGCCTGGGGAAATACGATACAATCTGATTTGTTTAATAAAGCGAATTTACCGGCTTCTTGTTTTATTACTGAGTAAAGGAATTTTAGATTTTAGAATGTAGATTTTAGATTTTTTGCCCACGGATTTTACTGGTTTAAACGGATTGGCGCTGTTTTTTGTTTTATCGCATTTTTTGTCATCCTGAGGTACGAAGGATCACACTAGTGACTCGACAAAGATTGGCGAATTTCTGTGCGGAGTTTCTTGTGTGATCCTTCGTGCCTCAGGATGACAAGATTGCGTTGAACTCGCCGCGGCGAACACACCCAAATCAATAAACTTAGCATCTTAGTAACTTAGAACCTTAGCACCTTTAAAAAACCACTATGAAAAATAAAATAATAACTATCGGGGTTTTTGCCCTGTTTACTGTTGGAAATATGAATGCACAGAAAAAACCATATCTGGATAAAAATAAAACGATTGAACAACGAATTGATCTGCTTTTGCCTTTGATGACTCTGGAGGAAAAAGTGGGGCAAATGAACCAATATAACGGATTTTGGGATGTAACGGGACCGGCGCCAAAAGGCGGAACTGCGGAACTGAAATACGAACATTTGCGAAAAGGATGGGTAGGATCAATGTTAACCGTTCGCGGTGTAAAAGAAGTTAAAGCCGTACAGAAAATTGCGTTAGAAGAAACCCGCTTGGGAATCCCGTTGATTATAGGTTTTGATGTAATTCACGGTTATAAAACGTTAAGTCCGATTCCGTTGGCAGAAGCTGCGAGTTGGGATTTGGAAGCGATTAAGAAATCGGCGGCGATTGCGGCTGATGAAGCTTCTGCATCTGGAATTAACTGGACTTTTGGACCAAATGTAGACGTTGCAAATGATGCACGTTGGGGACGTGTGATGGAAGGCGCGGGCGAAGATCCTTATTTGGGAAGTAAAATTGCCATTGCGAGAGTTCATGGTTTTCAGGGAGAAAGTATTGCCGATCTGGCTAAAGTAAATACGATTGCAGCTTGCGCCAAACACTTTGCAGCATATGGTTATGTAGAGGCTGGTTTGGAATATAATATCGTTGACATTAGTAATTCTAAATTATACAATTCAGTTTTGCCGCCTTTTGAAGCGACGGTTCAGGCAGGAGTTCGTACGTTTATGAATTCGTTTAATACTTTGAATGGCGTTCCGGCAACTGGAAATGTTTTTTTACAAAGAGATATCCTAAAAGGAAAATGGAAGTTTGATGGTTTTGTGATTTCGGATTACGCTTCGATTCGCGAAATGATTGCGCACGGATATGCCAAAGACGAAGCCGATGCAACAGCAAAAGCGGTAATTGCAGGTTCAGACATGGATATGGAATCGTATTTGTATGTAGCGAAATTGGTTGCACTTGTAAAAGAAGGAAAAGTAAAAGAAGCCTTGGTTGATGATGCCGTTCGCAGAATCCTTCGTGTGAAACTTGAATTGGGTTTATTTGATGATCCGTACAAATATTGTGATGAAAAGCGCGAAAAAGCGGTTGTTGGCAGTAAAGCCAATAATGACGGCGTTCTGGATATGGCGAAGAAGTCGATTGTGTTGCTTAAGAACAATAAGAATTTACTTCCGCTAAAAAAATCAGGGCAAAAAATCGCTTTGATTGGCGCTTTGGCAAACGACAAAAATAGTCCGCTTGGAAGCTGGAGAATTGCGGCTGATGATAATACTGCCGTTTCGGTTCTTGAAGGAATGCAGCAATACAAAGACAATCAATTGACTTTTGAAAAAGGAGTTGATTTGTTGTCACAAAAAGCTACTTTCTTGACAGAAACAGTTTTCAACACAACAGATAAAAGCGGATTTGAAGCAGCGAAAACAGCCGCGAAAAATGCTGATGTTGTCGTAATGGTTTTAGGCGAATACGGTTTCCAGAGCGGCGAGGGCAGAAGCAGAACCGACTTGAATTTACCGGGACTGCAACAGGAATTGTTAGAAGAAATTTACCAAGTAAATCCTAATATAGTGTTGGTTTTAAATAACGGACGCCCGTTGAGTATTCCGTGGGCTGCAGAGAATGTCCCTGCAATTGTAGAAGCCTGGCAATTAGGAACGCAAACCGGAAATGCCGTAGCGCAGGTTTTATACGGTGATTATAATCCAAGCGGAAAGTTACCAATGTCTTTCCCAAGAAATGTAGGTCAGGTTCCTATTTATTACAACAAATACAGCACAGGAAGACCAATTGACAGCGATAAAAATGTGTTTTGGTCGCATTATATGGATGTAGAGAAAACGCCTCAATTTCCGTTTGGTTTTGGTTTGAGTTATACAACTTTCGATTATAAAAATCTGAAAATAAATAAATCTGCTTTCTCAAAAGGCGAAAATGTTCAGGTTAGTGTTGAGGTTACCAACTCCGGAAATTATGACGGAAAAGAAGTAGTGCAATTGTATATTCATGATGAATTTGCAAGCATTGTTCGCCCAATAAAAGAATTGAAAGGTTTTGAATTGGTGAATTTGAAAAAGGGAGAAACTAAAACCGTAACTTTTACTTTAACGGAGAAAGAACTTGGTTTTTATGATAATGAAGGGAATTATTTAGTTGAGCCGGGAACTTTTAAAATCATGGTTGGAGGAAGTTCTGATAAAGGATTGGAGAGTGGCTTTGAATTGAAGTAGCTAAGAAATAATCTCGCAAAGGCGCGAAGGCGCAAAGTTTTATTTTTAAGATTAGAATGAATAGCGTCCAGCTTTAGCTGGATGGAGATAGGAACACAATTGAAAAGGGCTTTACCAAACCAATAAAGTTTGGCTAAAGCCCTTTCTATTCAAATATTTATCTCCCAAGCTGAAGCTGGGGCCTATGCAAAAAAACTTTGCATCTCTGTGTCTTTCCTAGATTATAAAAAAAAAAGCTTTATTAATAAATTTCTAAAATCATTAATTCTTCATTTGAAATAAATGATTCAATAGTTTCTTTTTTTGAAATGAGAATTTCAGAAATTTGCTTTGTACTTTTATTGAAAGTTTTTAAAACTATTACTTTTGGAGGTACTCCTTTTAAAAGCAATAACTTTTCAAAATCATCATCATGAGTAAGTATGGTGAAATTATTTTGTTTTGCAAACTGCCAAATTTCAATGTCTTTCGCTGGTTGATTTACAGGAATATTATTTGCATGTAAACAATTTGAAAAATCATTCTCAATAAGTTTTATAATTCTCCATGAAATATTGGCATCCAAAAGTAATTTCATTATGCTGCAATTATTTTTGTAATATTCTCTCTATTAGCAGCAAAAGCCAAAGCAGCCAGGATATCTTCTTTCTTTAATTCAGGAAAATCTTCAATAATTTCTTCAGAGGACATTCCTGTAGATAACCATGAAAGAATATCTGATACACAAATCCTGGTTCCTGCTATGATAGGTTTCCCAAATCTGATATCTGGATTTATCGAAATTAAATTTTGCCAGTTATTTTCCATAATTTTATTATTTAAACAAATTTACAAAATTAAAGACAAATTAGATTTTTAATTATTGAAGTTAGTTTTCTACCTTTAAAACCTATTAAAACACCAACCAATTAATCTAAAATAATGAAATATAACAGATGCGGAAAAAGCGGGTTATTACTACCTGAAATTTCTTTAGGATTATGGCACAACTTTGGGTCAGTAGATAATTTTGAAAATGCAGAAAGTATTGCTGTAGAAGCTTTTGATAAAGGAATCACCCACTTTGATTTGGCTAATAATTACGGACCGGTACCGGGTTCTGCCGAAACTAATTTTGGTAAAATCCTTTGGCATAATTTTCAGGGAAATTTGCGCGATGAAATCATCATTTCGACAAAAGCAGGTTATACCATGTGGGACGGACCTTATGGCGATTGGGGTTCGCGTAAATATTTATTATCAAGCTTAGACCAAAGTCTGAAAAGAATGAAAGTTGATTATGTCGATATTTTTTATTCGCATCGTCCTGATCCCGAAACTCCAATTGAAGAAACAATGCAGGCTTTGGATTACGCTGTAAGAAGCGGAAAAGCCTTGTATGTTGGAATCAGTAATTATTCAGCAGAACAAACTCGTGTTGCGGTTGATGTTTTAAAACAATTAGGAACGCCATGTTTGATCCATCAGGCAAAATATTCGATGTTAGAGCGTTGGGTAGAAAATGGTTTACTCGATGTTCTGGAAGAAAAAGGAGTGGGTTGTATTGCGTTCTCGCCTTTGGCACAAGGACTTCTAACAGATAAATACTTAAACGGAATTCCAGAAAATTCCAGAGCACATAATCCAAACGGACATTTGAAAGAAAATGAGGTTACAACAGAAAGAATTCAGAAATTAGTACAACTGAATGAAATCGCTCAAAACCGTAACCAATCTTTGGCTCAAATGGCATTGGCATGGTTACAAAAAGACAAACGAATTACATCGGTTTTAATTGGCGCTAGTTCTGTTAGACAATTAAATAATAACATTGATTGTTTGCAAAGTCTTGAATTTACGCAGGATGAATTGAATGCCATCGAGAACATACTATCTTAATTTTTGCTGTACATATTTAAACCCGACAGGTTTTAAAAACCTGTCGGGTTTGAAATACATAGATATATTGTTTTAAATTATTTCAATTGTAAATTATATTTCTTTACAATATCCAAAGTCGATTTATCCGTAGAAAAAACAGAATTTAATCCTTGTGGTTCCTGAGGAGGATCTGTAGTTAAAGGGTCTCCCGGATTCCATTTTCCGTCTTGGGTAACAGGTTTTCCTTCGCCGCCAAATCCCCAAAAATTCGCTGCCTGTAACGGACCGTTATTTTTGACACTTTCGGCAACTCTGCCAAAAATATAATTGTAAAAAACATCTCTGTTTACTGTAGATGTCGTTGCCAGTAAACTTTCGTTTTCCCTTCCCAAACCAAATTCTTCAATAATAATGGGGCGTTTTAGATTGTTTGCCACCTTAATATGCTCATCAATATATTTTCCTGCATTCTCAAGTGTTATTGGTATTGTTTTTTCGGCATCATCCGCCTTAAACCAATTCCAGTTTTTGGGCCAGATGTGCATCGTCAAATAATCAATATTCGGATTTTGATGTGTTCTTTCAAAAATTTCCATGCTGTCGTTGGAGCTATTTTTTCCTTCAGAACCCGTCGAAACCAAGTGATTTTTGTCTAAACTATCAATCAAATTCACAATAGTATTCAGCCAGGATGTAAATTTCGCTTCATTTTCTACCGTAAAAAGTCTTGGTTCATTCCCCACTTGCCAGGACATAATCGTGTTGTCTTCGGTATATTTCTTTTTAGAGTATTTGTTGGTTCTTCCAATAATAAATTTCACATGATTTTCTAAAGCTTTCATACAAGGCTCACAACTGTAAAATTGTTGGGTATATGCCATAAACTGCGGCCATGTATTTGGGGCAATATTCGGAACCGGAATCGCGCCTTTACCATTCCATTCTAAATATTGCGACATTCCGCCCGACCATTCCCAGTTGTTGGTCAGGTATAAAACCGCATACATTTTGCGTTTACTCATTTCGCTGATCAAAAAATCCAATCCGTCAAGCAAATCATCATCGTATTTTCCCTGTTCATATTGCAACGCCGGACGAACTGTAAAATCATATTTTCCGCCATCAGCGCCAACTAGAATTCTCAGATTATCGATTCCGTTTTTTTGCATCAAATCCAGTTCGCGAAGCAATCTTTTTCGGTCGCCTACTTTTTTCGAAGCCAGTAAACTTCCGTACCAATAATTCGTACCAATATAAGCGTACGGTTTATCGCCTTTATAAAATTGCGTTCCCTTGACCGTAATTCTTTCCTGCGCCTGACACGCCATAGTAGAGAACATCAAAGCTAATCCGAGGGTTTTTAGAAATTTATTTTTCATTATTTATTTTTTAAAAGTTAATCGCTGCTATTCTGAGCGAAGTCGAAGAATTAGGAGCTATTTCCTGCTATCCGTTTCAATCTTTATTTTTTTAAAGAAAAAAAATAAAGGATTTCCACTTCTATCAGGGCTAGGGCTTTAGGTTTTTATTAGTCATTGTGGTAATAAAGAAACTGCGTAAACCCGTTTAAACCTGTTCAAATCCGTGGCCCAAACCACAATCTTTACTTCGGCAATTCATACATCTTCGGCAAAGAATTCAGCAATGCCGATTTTGGCTTTACAGCAAAATTCTTAAAATCCGCCGCATTCGAAACAGTTCCATTTGGCACAAAATAAGCATCTTTGTTGTTGTTCCAAAGCATGACGTAACTAACCTCAATGTTATTTGATGTCAATGCGTTGTACAAGTAAGTCGAAAACCAATCTGTTACTGGCGCCTTTGTACTTGTAACCTGATAGCCTGTTTCTGTTAATGCTGCAATTTTTACTTTGGCTTTAGCCAAATCAGCAATTATTTTTAGTTTAGAATTGGCTTTGTTCGCACCAGATTGCCCTTGATTATCAAAATCACCATAATTATCCATTCCTAAAATATCTACATATTTATCACCGGGATATCTACTTAAATAATTGCTTTCTGTAGTATACGAGTTGTCAGGCGAAAAAGCATAAAGAACATTATGAACGCCTTTGGTATTTTTTAGATAATCAACTGTAAACTGATAAGCTGTTTTGTATTCTTGGGCAGTGGCAAAATTAGCGCCCCACCAAAACCAGCTTCCGTCGAATTCATGAAAAGGTCTGAAGATTATCGGAATCAATTCACCATTCGAACCTTTTAAATTCAAAAGAACGATGGCAATTTTGTCTAATTTTTTCTTGTACCATTCGTGATGGGTTCCACCAGGCAAAATGCTTTTAAAAGCCGTTGCTTTTTGATCAGCCGTCATATCGGCTGTATAAAAAGAATCCTCTTTACTAGGCTCTCTCAAATGCCAGCAAAAGGTATTGATTATTCCTTTCGCGTAAGCGGCTTTTGTCGCGTTTACAAGTTTTTCTTCTTGTTGATAAAACCAGTTATCCGCCTGATTGTTATTGTTCTTGTCGGTAATAAACATAAAATCAGAACCTAAAATCGCAGGATCGAAACCTGTGTTTTTTTTAATATCAGAGTCACCACCATTGTCCTGATAAAAACTATTAAAAGCGTCTTGCTGACCAATGGCAACTTTAGTTTTGGCCAATTTTTTTAAGTTATAAAATAAAGCTACAGTTTCTTTGGTAGCATTTGCATCAACCATAAAGGTTGTTACGTTTTGCGTCGTCAACAGATCGCTTGGGTTTAAAACCGGCGGTTCGATGATAATCTCAGGATCTGATTCGTCGTTTGAAGAACAACTTGCCAGAGTCAAAATCGACAGACTTAAAAATGCTATTTTAAGGAAATTGATTTTCATTTTTTGTGGTTTAATTTGGTTAGTTAGCCTTTATGTAATTAATTTAAGTTGATAGTTAATAAGTGTAGTCCCTACGGGACAATGTAATTAAGTTAAGATTTTTTCTCATTTTATGTCATTTCGACGAAGGAGAAATCTTCGCAAGTAACTCCGCAACTAGAGTCCAATCTTTGACGAGCTTCTCGCGAAGATTTCTCCTTCGTCGAAATGACAAACAGAACGTTTGAGCATTACATCGTGAGAGATTTGTCCGTTATTTAACTTTTTGTCACAACTAATTTATTTGTTAAACAACCACTTAAATTTTATAAAATTCGGTTAATCAGCTCTAAACAAGCCCGACTATTATGATACGGGCATTTCCAGAAACCGGCTTTGTCTTTTTCGATCAAAGAATAGTCGCGATTAATTCCCCAAAACCATTCTCCGTTTTCGTTGTCTAAAATGTGTTTTTTTATAAACTTCCAGTTTTTATAAACGATGTCTAAATACGTTTCATCACCGGTTAATTGGTAAGCGTTATAGAAACCAATTAAAGCTTCGGCCTGAACCCACCAATGTTTTTCGGCTACTAATTCGTTATTTTCGGGATCAAATTCATACAATAAACCGCCATCCGAATCAAGGCCTTCTTTGGTAACTTCTGCCATCTGAATGGCGTATTTTTTATAATTGGCGATTAGATTTTCATCTTCAGAAATTTCGGCACATTGCAATAAAAGCCAAGCCGCTTCGATATCATGACCGTATGAAATTACGTCTGGCTTTTCGATCCAGTTTTCATCAAAAAATAATCGTAAATGACCTGTTTGGATATTGATGAAATGTTTCTCGATTGTTTCTAATAATTCAATAATATCACTTTGCAGTTTTTTATCTTTCCAGACTTTAAACAAATTTGCATAAGCTTCAACAATATGCAAATGCGTGTTCATGGTTTTTTTTTCGTTGGCATCTTTATCGCTCAAACGCAAATCTTCGATAGGTTGCCAATCTCTTGTAAAAGCTTCCAGATAACCTTTATTTACAGGATCGTAACTGTATTTCTGAATCTTTAAATATAAATTGATGGCTATTTCTAAAGCTTTATCTTCTTTAGAAATAGCATAATATTCAGATAATCCATAAATCGCAAAAGCTAAAGCATAAATCTGGTTTTTGGTATCTTTTGGAGTTGCATCAGCATTAATACTCCAAAATAAACCTCCAAATTCGGGATCATAAAAAGAATCCGAAAGAAACTCAAAAGCACGTTTGGCCATTTTTTTATGACTTTCGTTTTGGGTTGCTTTATAACCTGCTGAGAAACTCCATAAAATTCTCGCATTTAAAACAGAACCTTTTTCAGTATTGGCAATAATGTGATCGTTGTAATCAATCTGGCCAATAAAACCTCCATTTTCGTTGTCTAAAGTATGTTTCGACCAATATTTTAAAATCGAATCAAGTTCAGCTGATAATTCCGTTTTAAGTTGCTTTAGTTGTACTGACACGCTAATTAAATTGTATTGTTTTTTTCGATTTGACTGATGATGGTTTTCACAGAACCTGCAGAAATAAAAGTATCTGCGGGCGCGTTCGTAACATAATCAACCAGTTTTTCTACTGATGAAACGGCAACATGCATTCTCGTGTCTGATGATGCGTAATACACATAAACGGTTCCGTCATTATCTTCGATCCATCCGTTTGAAAATAAAACATTCGATACATCGCCAACTCTTTCGATTCCTTCAGGCCCCATAAAATGTCCTGCGGGAACGTGCGTTACTTTGCTAATATCATGTAAATCGGTCATGAACATATAAAGTGTATAACGCAATCCAGCTGCGGTGTTACGAACTCCATGAGCCAAATGCAACCAGCCTTTTTCGGTTTTGATAGGAGCGGGGCCAAGACCATTTTTTAATTCATAAATCGTATGATATTGTTTTCCAAAGATGATTTTCTCCTCTTTTACAACTGGGTTTGTCATATCATCAACGTAGCCTAAACCAATTCCGCCACCGGCTCCAACATCGATAAAGCCATCTTGCGGACGTGTGTATAAAGCGTATTTTCCGTTTACGAATTCCGGATGCAAAACTACATTACGCTGTTGTCCTGTATTCGAAATTAAATCTGGCAGCCTTTCCCAGTTTACCAAATCTTTCGTGCGGACGATTCCTGCATTGGCTACAGCCGAACTGGTATCACCTTTTGGTGCTTTTGGATCTTTTCTTTCGGTACAAAAAATACCATAAACCCAACCGTCTTCATGATGAATCAAACGCATATCATAGACATTCGTATCCGGTTCTTCGGTTTGCGGAATCACGCATGGTTTCTCCCAAAACTTAAAATTATCCACTCCGTTTGGGCTTTCCGCTATAGCGAAAAAAGATTTTCTGTCGATTCCTTCTACACGAACGGCAAGCAAATATTTTCCGTTCCATTTCATGGCGCCTGCATTAAAAGCGGCATTCATTCCTATGCGTTCCTGTAAAAACGGATTGGTTTTTTCGTTAAGGTCAAAACGCCAGTTCAATGGTACGTGGGCTGCTGTAACAACCGGGTTTTTGTAGCGTTCGTATATACCGTTTCCGGCATGATCCTGAGGAGCATTTTTTTGCTCGATCAGTATTTTATGTTCTTTTTCTAATGCTACTTTTCTATCCTGAAATGTAGTTGAAGTGGCTATTGCTGTCATATAAATAGATTTCTGTATCTGTATTTTTTAATTGCTTTGGTCTCGTTTTTCGTTTAAATCTTGTTCGATTACCTGAAGTTTTTCTTCGGATAATGGATAGAATGCTATAAAAGCAACTGATATTAGGGCTGCTATGGCAGGAAGTATGCTTAACATTAACTGAATTCCGTTTTGAGCTGTGGCGGTTTGTTCTACATTGGCCTGAAAGCCATAATAACCCAAAAGCCATCCGGCTCCGGCTCCGCCAATAGTCCATCCAAATTTTTGTGACATTGAGGATGCTGAGAAAACCAATCCTGTGGCACGGCGGCCTTGTTTCCATTCAGAATAATCGGCGCTATCTGCATACATGGACCAGATTAGCGGAAAAATACAACCGGCACAAATACTAATTAAAACCTGAAAACTCATGATTAAGAATATTTCTTCTTTCCCGAATAAATAGAAAATCAAACTCAAAATTGCAGCTAATGCCATGGCACCAAAAAAGGTTTTCTTTTTACCAATTTTATTAGCAATTGGCGTAGCGATAATTACCCCGATAATGTTGGCTGCTTGTCCTAAAACCAAATAGATTGAAGTTGGCGTCATGTGAAAATCGGTTCCGAAAAGTGAGAAGTCAAAATTCACGCTGCTGCTGACATAATATTTAAAATAGTAAACGGCAGCTCCGTCACGAATCGAGTTGAAAACCAATGCGCCAATTCCGGCTCCGAGTAAAATCCACCACGGTTTATTTTTTAATAAATCTTTTAAATCTTCCTTTAAATTGTTTTCTTCGTCCGAAATGGGTTTTACTCTTTCTTTGGTGAATAAAAAACAAGCCCAGAAAAAAGCAGTTGTTATTACTCCAAAAACAGCAATTGTGGTAAGCCACCCTGATTTAGAGTTTAGGCTTCCGCCGAAATAATTTACTAAAGGTTCAATAAGCCAAAGTGCCAAAAGACTTCCTCCAAAGGCAAAAACCATTCTGTAAGACGATAATGTATTTCTTTCTTTTCGGTCAGATGACATTACGCCCAAAAGTGATGCATATGGCACATTGATTAAGGAATAAATCATCATCATGGCCGAATAAGTGACATAGGCATAGATTATTTTTCCTTTTTCGTCAAAATCTGGTGTGTAAAAAGTCAATACGCCAATTACGGCAAACGGCACCGCTACCCATAACAGGTAAGGTCTGAATTTTCCCCATTTGCTTTTTGTCCGGTCGGCTATGATTCCCACGATTGGGTCAAAACAAGAATCCCAGATTCTGGTAATCAAAAACATGGTTCCTACAACGGCAGGCGCCAGTCCGAAAACATCGGTGTAGAAAAAGAGAAGATACATACTGAAGATTTTCCAGAACATGGATGATGCTGCATCTCCAAGACCGTATCCTATTTTTTCTTTTAAACTAATTTTGTCGTGCATCAGGCTTTTTTTAATGGTTGTAATTTAGATTTGGTTAGTTATTTTAATGTTTCTATCCGTTGATTTTTTTGACGCGGATAAAACGGATTCACTTCGTAAAAATGCGGATAAAAACAGAATTTATTTTGAAAGCCATATCTTAAAATCTATGTTTCTATGTGTTGAATTTTTTGCACGCAGATCACGCAGATCACGCAGATTTAAGCAGATTTTTAATTTTTTTTAATGTCTTTTTCGAATAGGGTTTTGTCGAGATTATAAAAATCAACAAAATCCTTTGCGCTTATTTGTCCTGTATATGGCGCGTAATAATGCATTTTTTGTTCTTTTTCCTGCCAGCCGTGGTTTCTCCATAATAAAACATAAGAAATTTTATAATCACCAATAGCTTGAGATAAAGTTCCTGTCCACCATTTTGGGTCTGGAATTGCTTCGTAACCAGCTTCTGCAATGGCAATTAATTTGTGTTTTTCAATGCCAATTTCGTTGATGATTTTTAACTGATTCTGAACTTCTGTAATGAATTTTTCACCTTGTTTGTCGTCGTTATTTTGATAAGAATCGAAACTTATAATGTCAGCATAATTATCACCGGGATAGTTTGCCAGAAAATCTTCTTTCGAACTAAAATTGCTTGTGTTGTAAATATAAATTAAATTGTGAACTCCCTTTTTTTGAAGATAATCAAAAGTAAATTTCCATACCGATTTGAATTCTTCAGGCGTACCATTTCCTTTTCCCCACCAAAACCAGCCTCCGGTAAGTTCATGATAAGGTCTGAAAAGCACCGGAATGTTTTTTCCTTTTTTATCTTTTAAGGATAATAGATAATTGGCTGCTTTATCTAGCCAAACGGTAAATTTTTGATGGTTTTCACCGCTGGGTAAAACTGTTTTTAATGAATTTGGTGTGTTATCCCAGGCACTTTTTCCGGTTGCCGGATTGTCAAAATGCCAGCTTATAGTGGTGATTCCGCCTCTTTCGTGGCTTTCTTCTATAAATTGTTTCATTTTTGTAAATGGAATTCCGTCTATATTATCAGGACTGTCTTTTTCAAGACCCGCAAGATCCCATCCATAAACGGCAGGATAATCGCCTACGACATCTTTTATATCGCTTCGACCGTTTTCGTATTTCCAGTTTACACCATAAGCAAGATCATCCTGATGACCAAACATGTATCCTTTCTGAGTTAATTGATTGAGCTTTTTATATAAAGAAACGGTTTCTGGTGTAGCTTTTTTATCTGAAAGTGACAAATTAGTATTACTTATAAATTGTTGCGACGAACAGGAAGTGCCTATGAATATTACTGCTATTACTATTATTATGTTGTTTTTCATTAGAAATATGGTTGTTTATCAGTGATATAAGTGTAAAAGTAATAATTCAAAAACAGCTTATAAAACCTTCATTTTTTAAATCTTTAAATCGTTATTGTTTTTAGACTAGAATTATCAAAACTATAAAAACTTATTACATTAAAAATGATTAATGTTTATTATCAATGTTGTTTTTGTAAAAATGATAATTCTATTTTTCAAAGATAATGGGATGTTTATCGTGTAATTAATATTATTTTATCAATTATATATCATATTATTGCAAATAAAAAATACAATATCACTTCTTAAAATAGTTCTTAAAGATGAGCAGCACTAAAAATTTTTATAGAGAAATCGCTCCGCTTTCGGCTGGAGATAGTTTTTTAGTTTTCGACAGAGTAAAAGATAGTTTTGATTTTCCGGTACATTATCATCCGGAATTTGAGATCAATTTTATTTTAAATGGCAAAGGAGTCAAGCGAGTCGTGGGAGATAATATTGAAGAAATAGATAATGTCGAGTTGGTTTTGATTGGTCCAAATTTATATCACGGTTGGGAATTAAATAAATGTACGAGCAAAAAAATTCACGAAATTACGATTCAGTTTCATAACGATCTTTTTCATGAATCTTTATTGTCAAGACGTATTATGAATCCTATTCGGGATATGTTTAACAGATCGATTCACGGTATTTTATTTTCGAAAAAAGTAGCCGAAGAATTGACTCCAAGACTGGTAAAGCTTTCTAAATTAGATGGTATGGACTATTTTTTAGAAATTACTTCTTTATTATATGATTTGGCAAATTCCAGGAATCAACGTTTGCTGTCGACTTATACAGTAGATTATGACACGTTTGATGATTATGATAAAATGAAGCTGGTTTACGAATATGTGCAGAAACATTTTGCAGAAAAAATAACTTTAGAGGATGTTGCCAGTGTTGCGAGTATGTCGATTATTTCTTTTAACCGATTTATTAAAAAACGTACCGGAAAAACTTTTGTAAATTATATCAATGATATCCGAATTGGATATGCGGCACGCTGGCTGGTAGAAAAAGATATGAGCGTTTCTGAGGTTGCCTTTAAATCCGGTTTTAATAACATTGCCAATTTCAATCGTAGTTTTAAGGCTATTAAAAATTGTACACCCAGCCAATATAGAGAAGATTTTTCTGGATTAAAACGTATTTTGTAGTGATACTTTTTTTGCACAAACAAATATTATTTTTAACGAAATCGTTTGCTTTTAAGCGAATTCATTAATTTTTATTTATAAGATCAAGTAATTTAGCAGGGTTGATTTGCGAATAATGTAATTTTTTATACTTTTTATTTTCATATGTGTTTTTTTAAAACGTTATAGTAAAAATATTATCATCAAATGATATAATACTATCGATTTAATGTTTACTTGTGTTATAGATTTGTTAAATAATTTAAGAAATAAATACAACCCTTTTTTTATGACTTGAATTAAGAACAAATTTAAACTAACCAAACATTTATTATGAAAAAACTAATGACTAACTTCATTCATTGGAGCGCTAACCACAGAGTAGTTCCTTTGATTTTATTTTTGTTGCTGACCAGTAATTGTATTACAGCTCAGGTTAAGGTAACAGGAGTAGTATCTGATGAAAAAGGACTTTCGATACCAGGCGCAAATGTCATGGTAACAGGAACTAAGAAATCAGTTTCAACAGATTTTGACGGAAACTATTCTATTGATGCGCCAGCGAACGCTAGTATTTCAGTTTCGTTTATTGGATATGTTACTCAAACCATTAATGTAAAAAACGGAGGCAAAATAAACGTAGTTTTAAAGCTTAGTGCCGAGGATTTACGTGAAGTGCTTGTAAACGTTGGGTATCGTAACCAGAAAAGAAAAGATGTTACAGGTGCAATTTCATCAGTAACAGCAAAGGATTTTAAGGATTCTCAACAAGTAACAGTAGAGCAATTACTTCAGGGTAGAGCTGCCGGGGTTGTTGTAACGAATAATTCAGGAAAACCGGGAGGAAGTATTTCTGTAAAGATTCGTGGTAGTGCATCGTTAGGTGGTAGTAATGAACCGTTATATATTGTTGATGGTATTCCTATTTCAGGAGATGCTACAAATCAGGCTACTGGAGGAACAATTGTTAGTGGTTATATTGGTACAAATACAGGAAGTGTAACCAATAGCCCGTTAGCATTTTTAAACCCGAATGATATTGAGACTATGGACATTCTTAAAGATGCTGCTTCTGCTGCGGTTTATGGTTCAAGAGCGTCGAATGGTGTTGTAATTATTACTACTAAAAAAGGTAAAAAAGGAACTGGAAAAATAACATATGATACTGCTTTTTCTACACAAAATGTTACAAGACTACTTAAAACAATGGATCTTAGTCAGTATGCTACACAACAAAATGCATTGGCTCAATATTACGGTGTAGCGCCAAGAGATGAGTTTGCAGTGCCTTCGGTTTTAGGGAAAGGTACAAACTGGCAGGACGAGATATACAGAACAGCTTTGATGACAAGTCACCAACTGTCTTTTTCAGGAGCAAAAGATAATATGAGTTATTATGTTTCCGGAGGATATTTGAATCAGGACGGAGTTGTTATTGGATCTGATTTTAAAAGATATACTTTCAAAACTAATCTTGAGGCTAAAGTGAAAGACTGGCTGACAATGGGTATCACTATTAATACAGGAATCACAAACCAAAATATTACTATTGAAGGTTATAGCGATGGTATTATTGGTACAACAATATTATCAACTCCGGATGTAGCGGTTAAAAATTTAGACGGAACTTATGCCGGACCGCCTAAAGATGGTACACAAGGCGCATGGATTAATCCTGTTGCCAGTACTTTGATGAATACAAATTATCTGGTACAAAAGAATTTTCAGGGAAATTTTTATGCTACTGTAAAATTAGCAAAAGGATTAGATTATCGTTTTGAATTTGGAGGTTCGACCAACATTCAGAATTTCGAAGGATTTCAGCCTACATATGCCTGGGGTGCTGCTGTAAATAAAGTAAACCAGCTTCAGGAAAGATCGAATACCTGGTATGGACTGAATCTTAAAAATATGCTTACCTATAATATTTCTTTAGGAAAACATAACTTTAATGTTATGGCGCTTCAGGAGGCAAATGATTCTCATTGGTTTGGAGGAAGTCAGTCTGTAAGTGGTTTATTGAGTAATGATGTTCATTCTATAAATCTGGGAGATCAAAAAACATTAGTAGCCAGCGAATATAAAGGAGCTAATGCTTTGTACTCTTTCTTAGGGTCTTTGAACTACAATTTTGATAATAAATACTTTTTGCAGGCTACAGTAAGAGCTGACGGAAGTTCGAATTTTGCCGAAGATAAAAGATGGGGTTACTTTCCGTCGATTTCAGGTTCATGGAAGCTTTCGAATGAAAAATTCATGGAAGGTACAAAGGAGTATATCGACAATATTAAATTTAGAATTGGATATGGTGAAACAGGAAACCAAAATATTGGTGGCGGATTGTACGCTTCTAATATCCAAACTATAAAATCGGCTTTGGGGAATTTCTTTACTGCGGGTAATATTGCCAATCCGGATTTAACGTGGCAAAAAGCAGAAGACAGCAACTTAGGTCTTGACTTTAGTTTGTTTAAATCGAAATTATTTGCCACTATTGATGTCTACAGAAAACAATCTTCAGGATTTTTATTTGTATTGCCTTTACCAAGTTACGTGACAGGTTTAGAGCAATATCAAGGTGGTTTGGCAGCGCCAACAGTAAACTTAGGAAGTATGAGAAATCAGGGTATTGAGGCAACGCTGAAATATTCGAACAGTTTTTCTAAAAACTTTTCATGGGATGCTACTCTTATGTTCTCTAAAAACAATAACAAATTGTTGAGCTTAGTGGATAATTTTGATTTAATCAAAGATGTTCAGGTAAACGGATATACGACTAAAACAGTAACGAAAAGTGAAGTGGGTCAGCCAATAGGTCAGTTTTACGGATACCAAACGGTAGGAATCATTAGAACAAACGAACAATTAGCAAATGCGCCAATTCCTTATACAGGAAACAAAGCAGTAAAAAGTGTTCTGGGAGATGTAGAATATGTAGATCAAAATAAAGACGGATTGATTGATGAAAAGGATTTAACGTATATAGGGAATCCACAGGCTGACTTTATTTATAGTTTCAACAATCAATTTAGATACAAAAATCTTGATCTTTCTGTTTTCCTAACAGGATCTCAGGGGAATAAAGTGATGAACCTAACCAGAAGGGCTGCAACAAAAAATCAGCGTTTATACGAAAATCAATTAGCAGAAGCGGCAGATTTCTGGACGCCGGATAATCCTAATGCGAAATATCCTAGACCTGACGGCGGAGACGGACATCCAAATATTGCTATTTCTGACCGATATGTAGAAGATGGTTCTTATTTGAAAATTTCGCAGTTAACCTTTGGATATAGTTTGCCATCAGATGTGATTTCTAAAACTAAATTAAGCAAATTAAGATTTTATGCAAGTGTTCAAAATCTTTACACTTTCACAAAATACACAGGTTATGATCCGGAAATTGGAGACTACAACCAAAATGCTTTATTGAGCGGAATTGATTCGGGACGTTACCCTACGAACCGCACAATTACTTTTGGGATGAATGTTGAATTTTAATAAAAACTATTATGAAAATATATAAAATAAATTTTAAAAGCTTAGCAGTTTTTGTTTTACTGGCTTTATCTGCTTCGTGTAGTGATGATTACTTAGATCGACCTACTCAGGATGGTTATGTTAGTGATAACTTTTATACTTCGGATGAGCAGGTGCAGCGCACTACTTACGGAATGTACGGAAGAATGTGGGCGCCGTTTTACACTAAATGTTTTTACGCGCTTTCGGAATTGTCATCAGGAAATTGCTGGTCGAATGTTGACGGAAATGAAGTAATTCAGTTTAAACTAACTTCAGATAGTTTCATCTTATCAGATCCGTGGAGATCTTGTTTTAGTATTATCGCGCAATCAAATGATTTGATTAATAATTTAGATAAAAATGCAAAAGAAGGTGTAAGTCCGGCTGTAATTAAAAATACAATTGCCGAAGCTCATTTTTTCAGAGCAGTTTCTTATTTCTATTTAGTTCGTTTGTTTGGTCCGGTACCTATTATCGAAGATAATTTAGCACTTGCTAAAAACCCAATGGTGAATACAAATAGAATTGAAGATGTTTATAAATTCATCGAAAATGATTTAAAATATGCTGCGGCAAATCTTAAATCAAAAGTGAGATTAAGAGGAGGAAGTACAGAGAATGTTTTTGTTTCTCAAGGAACTGCAGAGTCATTTTTGGCTAAAGTATATCTTTATGAAAGAGATTATCCAAACGCAAAATTAATGGCGGAGAAAGTAATTAATTCAGGAGAATTTGGACTTTTACCTAATTACGCCGATTTGTTTTTGACGAGTAAAAACAATAACGAAGAGTCTATTTATTCCTGGCAATGGTCTGGAGCTGTAAACGAATATCAGGCAGGAAATTTTTCGAATGTGCAATATGGTTTAGATATTTTAAATGACAGAGTATCTTATGGAGCTGTATATATTCCTAGTAATGATATTCAGGAAGCTTTTGAAGTGGGAGATGTAAGAAGAAAAGAATCTTATATGATCTACGGAGATACTTATCCGGCACTAAAAGGAGATGATGTAGTAGGGTTTACTTTAGATAAAACAAAATATCCAAATGTTTTAGATGCAACAGGGGCAGCAGTAAAAAAATATGTTGTAGGTCAGGAAACAGGCGAAACTGGTCCGGCAGATAATTGGGGTGCGATGAGCAACTGTAATTATATCATGCGTTATGCTGATCTTTTATTAATTCATGCCGAAGCAATTTTGGCAGGAGCGAACGAAACCAGTGATCCTGCGGCTAAAGCCTCTTTTAATAAAATCAGAAAAAGAGCGGGATTAGGTGAATTAGGCGTTAATGTACCATTAACCAAAAAAGCGTTGTTTCAAGAGCGTAGAGTAGAGTTTGCTTTTGAGGGAGAATTCTGGTATGATTTAGGAAGATTACCAAGAGCTGAGGCTATTGATATTATTTCGAAACAAGACAGAGGTTCTGATTATGAAGGAGTAAAACACTATACGCCTGTAGAAACTGATTTTATTTTTCCTAAACCAGCGAACGATGTTAGGAAGAATCCAAAATTAAAAGAAGCTCCGGTTCCTTACGTTTTTAAATAAACCTTAAAGAAAAAACAATCATGAAAAATATAAAAAAAATAATGGCATTGAAGTTTTATTTACTGGCTTCAATTTCAATTTTCTTACTTAATTCTTGTTCTAATGACGACGGAGGTTCTTCGGGTACATTAGCCATAACGGGAATTAGCAAATCGGTTATAGATGATCCCTTGATAGAAGGCGACAGGCAGGTCGATGTGCCAACAGATGTTATCAATGCGGGTAATACTTATATTATTAGAGGTTCTGGTTTTTCGACTTTAAAAACAATTTCTTTTAATGGTTTAGAAACTATATTCAATCCAACCCTGGTTACTGATAATGTGATTGTGGTAACTGTCGATTCAGATACTCCTTATTATAACGAAATGGATGAGATGAAATTGGTTACTAATATCGGAACATTAGTTTATTCTGTAAAAGTAAGACCTCCTTTTCCTAGTATTACAGGATTTCCTATTAATCCTACTCCGGGAGACATAATCACGATTACAGGAGATTATTTTCTTCGTCCGGTTGTAAATTTTGGAACCACTAAAGTCGAGCCAATTACCTCTTCATTAACAGAACTTACAGTAAAAGTGCCAGACGATATTCAATACAAAAGTTTATCGATTACCAATGTATCAGGAACTACTGTTGCCGGACAATCTTTTGGAAGTGCAATTTATGATGATGCTTACACTTCGATTAGTGATGGTTACGCATTATGGGATGCAGCTAATCCTTATAATGATGCTTATACTAAAGATCCTAAACAAGGCACAAAATGTATTTCCTGGACAGCAAATCAATGGGGCGGATTAGAATTTAAAGTTTTAAGTTCTAAAGTTGATTTGTCTAGATATAAAGGTATCAGAGTAAGTCTTAAAGGGCAAAATGCAGGTAAAGTAGGTGTTTTCTTAAATGGTAGCGATGCGATTAAACCGTCATATGATTTTTCATCTGACTGGACTTATGTAGAAATTCCGTTCAGTGCTTTTAATAATCCTTCGGAGTTAAATAAAATTACTTTCCAGGAATTTGGAGGTAAAGTAGGAGGAAATACGATTTATATTGACGATTTAGGTCTGATATTAAAATAGTGAATAGACATTAAAAGAGTCATTCAAAATTATAAAATGATTCTTTTAATTCTTTTAGATGTAAAAATTACTAAAAAGAAAACTTATGAAAATATTATATAAATTAAAACAAATTGCATTAGGCGCACTTTTGCTTGCAATGGCTTCTTCCTGCGATGATACGATTGAAGATGTTGGAGGCGCTCAGCAAAATTATAACTCAGTTTATGGGATAATCGCAGCCAATACTAATTTAGCGACTTTTACCAAAGCTATAGATTTGGCAGGATTAAAATCTACTTTTGACAAACCCGACGATTTTACTTTTTTTATTCCTACAGATGCTGCTTTTGATGCTTATTTGGTAAAAAGCGGTTATGTAAATTCGCTTGGATATCCTGATATCACACTGGTTCCGGTAGATGTTTTAAGAGAGGTGGTTTTAAGTCATGTTGTAAAAGGAGTAAAAAAGAGAGTAGGCTATTTAGATGGTGTACAGGCTGATTATCTAACAACTGGTGAATTGTCTACAATGGCGAATGCAGAAGATGCAGATCTTTATTTGCTAAGTGTCAATGTTACAAATGGCGTTTTAAAAGTAAACGGATCTGATAAACCTGCTCCGGGAGTAGATTATTATGGTACAAATGGTTTTGTAAATGTTTTAGACAACGTGATATCTTTAGATCCTCCGGCTCCGGTAATTGAAGGCGTTTCTAATGCGTCTCCTTCTCCTGGAGAAGATATAATTGTTAAAGGTCTGAATTTTGTACAAGTTCAAAATGTTAAGTTTGACGGTAAAGTTGTTACGTTTAAAGTGTTGTCTAAAACAGAAATACAAGTAACAGTTCCGGCAGATTACGGATCGAATGCGATTGTAACGGTACAAACAGTTTACGGGACTTCAAATGTTGCTACGTTAGGTATTAAACATTTACTGTTTGGTGATGATTTTGATGGTTCGCCAACTCCTAGCTGGACTTGGAATTGGGGAGGAACAGAAGATTTTCAAAATACTGAAGTAGTAAGCAGAGGAACCAAATCAATTAAAAGAGAAAATAAAGATGCATGGAGTGGTCTTATGATTGGATATAATAGCTTAAAAGTTAGTGATTATCAATATTTGAAACTTTCGATTTATTCAACAGCTTCTACACGAATTTTATTCTCAATTGCGGGTCAGGAAGATGCGACAGGAATTGCTGTTGACATTAAAGCGGGACAATGGAATAATATATCAATACCATTTTCAAGTCTTCATACTGAATTACTAACCACTGGGGAGTTTAATTCTTTATTTATGAAAGAATATTCAGGACTTCCGGGAATTGTATATCTTGATGACATAGGTTTCTTATAAAAAGAAGGTTTTATTTTGAGTTTTGTTTAAAGTATTCCCTAATTCATTCAATTAGGGAATATTTTTTATATAAAAAAAAATAATTTATTTACTGATAATCAGTTTGTTATGTGATTGTTTAGTACTGCTATTTGAGAAAATAGTATCTTTTTTTATCTGTTTTTCTGGTTAAATTTATTTCATATTAACAAACCAAAAAAAAAAAGAATTTATGAAAAAAAATGACTTTCAATTATCAACCAAACTAAAACTTTGTTTATTAAGTTTTATTTTAATTTTAATGGGCTATCGGTCAAATGCTCAGGAAATTACAGGCTTAAATCCTTATTGTGTAGCCTCAAATCCTTCTTATTCAGTGGTGGCACCAAGCGTACCTTATGATGAGGTAGTGTGGTCTTGTACAGATCCACTGGTAACCTTTTCAGGAAATCCATCGCCTTTGACACTTTTTAAAGTTTTGTATAAATACCCGGGATTTATTGCCGGAGGAGAAATCCTTAAAGTAGAATTTAAAAGCGGAGGTACAGTTGTAGCAGTAAAACAAATGACATTCGTTGCGCCAGAAGTACCTGTACAGCCCAATTATCTTGTAACAAAAACAAATGATTATTGTACCAGTCAATATCATATTATAACATTAACCGTAACAACAGATCCAAATCCAAGCCCAAACACAAATTTTTCAATCGCACCAAGAGTACCGGATCCCAGTATTGTGGTAACACAAACCTCAAAAAATGTATTTGAATTAAAATTACCCTTAAACGGACAATCTTATTTTTTGTATGATGTTACAAGCACAACATCACTATCAGGATGTCAGTCAAATACTGTGTCGTCGACCACATATAGTAATTCAGTTTCGTTAAACTTAACAGGTTGTATAAATAACACGCCAAATCCGGGTCCAAATTATGAATTTACGGTATCGCCAAATCCGTATAGTGATGGATATATTACTATCGTAGCAACTGCAGTTTCATCGCAAGCTCCGGCAACTTGTAGAATTTATAATAGTTCAGGTGCTTTAAAACTTACATTTTCATTATTGGGTCCAAGTACCTATATTCCGCTCAGAACGGCTATAGGGCCATCTTTGACTGCAGGAATTTATATTGTTCAGGTAACGTATCCAAATGGAACGGTTAAAACTAAAAATTTAGTTGTGAATTAAAAAAAGTTGTTCTTAAAACAAAGAACTCCATTTCGAGCTAATCGATTTGGAGTTTTTTATATCGTTAATTATTAATGTATTAAATTAAAGCATTCTTCAATATTATAAAGAATAAAAAATATCAAAAATTAATTATAATGAAAAAATCAATAATAGTATTAGCCTTTTTAATCTGGTTCAATTTTAGCTTTAGCCAGGGAAATACACATACACAAACAGCAGGAAAATTCGAAGGTTTAGCCATGACACCTCTTATGGGTTGGAATTCCTGGAACACCTTTGGTACAAGTATCGACGAAAAATTAGTAAAAGAAACCGCAGATATAATGGTTTCGTCAGGAATGGCTGCCGCAGGATACAATTATATTGTGCTAGATGATGGCTGGATGACAAGAGAGCGTGATGCAAACGGAGATTTGGTTCCGGATCCAGTAAAGTTTCCAAACGGAATGAAAGCTGTGGTAGATTATGTGCATAGCAAAGGATTAAAATTTGGATTGTATAATTGTGCAGGAACACAAACCTGTGCAGGTTATCCGGGAACTCGTGGTTATGAATATCAGGATGCAAGATTTTATGCTAAACTAGAAATTGATTTTCTTAAATATGATTGGTGCAATACAAAAGGAATTACCGCTCCGGAAGCCTATACAACAATGAGTAATGCACTAAAAACTGCCGGAAGACCTATTGTTTTTAGTCTTTGCGAATGGGGAGATAACCAGCCGTGGGAATGGGGAAAACCAGTTGGGAACCTTTGGAGAATCTCGGGCGACATTTATCCTTGTTTCGATTGTGAATTCAAACATCCTGAGAATTGGTCATCCTGGGGATTTATGAAGATAGCCGAAATGAGAAAAGATATTCGTAAATATTCAGGTCCTGATCATTGGAATGATTTTGATATGATGGAAGTTGGAAACGAAATGAATGATACCGAAGATAAATCGCATTTCGCCATTTGGTGTATGCTTTCGTCTCCGCTTGTTGCCGGAAATGATTTCAGAAAAATGTCTAAAGAAACTCTGGCGATTTTAACCAATAAAGATCTGATCGCAATAAATCAGGACAAATTAGGAATTCAGGGTTTTAAATATTCAGCCGAAGACGGATTGGAAGTTTGGGTGAAACCTTTATCAGATGGAAATTGGGCAGTTACTTTTTTAAATAGAAGTGAAGTAAGTAAAAAGATTAATTTCGATTGGAAAAAGCACTTAATCAAAGATGCAGATTTTGGTTATGAAGCCGATTTTAGTAAAACAGTTTACAAACTGAAAGATCTTTGGAAAAATAAAGAAATAGGAAATACTAAGAAAAGTTTTGTTTCAGATCTGGCTTCTCATGATGTGATTACCTTAAAATTATCCCGTTAAATCTTTTATTATGAAGTTGAAGAATAAAATATTTCTTGTCCCTTTTATATTCGCTTTTGCATTTCTAAATGCCCAGGTTCAAACACATAAATATCTTAGTGTTTCGGGTACTCAATTAGTAGATAGTGATAATAAACCCATTGTTTTAAGAGGAATGAGTTTTGGTTGGCACAGTATGTGGCCAAGGTTTTATAATGAAAAGGCAGTACAATGGCTCAAAAAAGATTTTAACTGTAATGTTGTTCGTGCTGCTATGGGTGTTGAGCTTGGAGAATACTCCTATATGAAAGATCCGGAATTTTCGAAAGAAAAAATCGAAGCCGTTATAAAAGGAGCCATTAAATCTGATATCTATGTAATAGTAGATTGGCACAGTCATAATATTAATTTGAAAGAAGCCAAAGAATTTTTTGCAGAGATTTCGAAGAAATATTCTAAATATCCCAATATTATATATGAGATATTTAATGAGCCCGATCATGAAAGCTGGGCTGAGGTAAAGGCCTATTCTGAAGAAGTGATTAAAGTGATTAGAGAAAATGATCCTAAAAATATTATTTTGGTTGGTTCCCCACATTGGGATCAGGATGTAGATCTTGCCGCAGCCGATCCTATTTTGGGTTATAGTAATATAATGTATACAATGCATTTTTATGCTGCAACACATGGTAAGGAACTTAGAGATAAAACAGATGCAGCTATAAATAAAGGTTTACCCATTTTTGTATCAGAATCTGCCGGAATGGAAGCTACAGGCGATGGCCCGTTAGATCTAAAAGCCTGGCAGGAATATATCGATTGGATGGAAGCCAGAAAACTAAGCTGGATTACCTGGTCTGTTTCTGATAAAGATGAAACCTGTTCCATCTTGAAAAAATCAGCTAAATCTACTGGTAAATGGAAAATGGAAGACTTAAAAGAATCCGGAATTATCGCCCGTCAATATTTCAAAAAATATAATACTTGGGATTAGTGTGGATGCAAATGCCTGTTTATAAACAAACTTATTTATTTTTCCGTGATAAAAAATAGGTAAGCGACCAGGAAGAAATTCGTGGTATTAATTTTAATGGTAATTTATCGATATAAGGACGTACAATTGTGCGTCCTTTTTTTGTTCCTTTTTTTGGATCATTTGGTACTATTCCGGTCTATACATTTTGGTTTGCTATCTGTCAAAATGAGAGTTTTATCGTTGTGTTTTTGTAGGAATTTAGACTTTATAACTTGAACTGGATTATTTGTTATATAAATGCTTGTTTTGGCTTGTCTTTTATTTTTGTTTTTAATCATACCCCTATTTTTTTAGGGGGTGTTTTATTTTAATGTGTGTTTTTTGGTGGTTTTAGTCTTTTTTTTAATGTGTATTTTTTATTATGCGTGCGTTTTTGGTTAAAAACACGATAAAATTCGTTGTTGAATTTTCAAAAAATATTCTTTATAAATGTCAAATCACGATTATTGTTAATTTAATTTTTGTAATCCATAATTCTGCTATCAAAACATCAAAAAAATAGACTTCAGTTATTCTACTCATACAAAAGTTAATAAATTCGCTAATGAAAATGAAGATGTTTTAGAGGCAGAAAGGAGGTTTTAAAAAGGGACTTATAGTATTACAATACATATATAAAAGATTAACTAACCAGAATCAATTAATAACCAAAAACCAATTACACATGAAAAAAGTATTACACATTTTTGCCGCGATGTTAACGAGTTCTTTTGCTTTTGCTCAAGAAGATACTGAAACCACGACTTCGCCAGCAACAACTTGGGGAGGATCCGCAGATGCTTACTATAAATATGATTTTTCAAAACAAATGAACGGATTAACGAGCTTTACCAACTCTCAAGATTCATTCGAATTAGGAATGGCCTCTGTTCAGGCAGCGCACACATTTGGAAAAGCCTCTGTTTTTGTAGACTTAGGTTTCGGAAAAAGAGCAGGAGAATTTTCATATAATGAAACAACAGATAAAGATATTGATGCGAAATTTTTAATTAAACAATTGTTTTTCACTTATCAGATAACAGATGAATTTAAAGTAGTGGCAGGTAGTTTTGGTACACATATAGGATATGAGGTATTAGATGCGGTAGGAAATAAAAACTACAGCATGTCATATGCCTTTTCTTATGGGCCATTCTTTAATACTGGAGTAAAAGCACAGTATACATCAGGAAAATTTACTGCCATGGCAGGAATTACAAATCCTACTGATTTTAAATCAGCTATGGATGCCGGTTCAACTCAAAAAACATATATAGCGCAATTGGGTTATATAGGAGAAACAGGAAGTGCGTATTTGAACTTTACATCAGGAAGTACAAATCCTACTCCGGGAACTATAGTAATCCCATCTGATGAAAATAAAACACAAATCGATTTTGTGGCATCAAAAACAATAACTGATGCTTTTTCTTTAGGATTTAATGCAACGTACGCTAAAACTAAAAATGATTTCGACAGCGAGTTAGATGGTGATTGGTTTTCAGTAGTAGGATATGCTAACTATGCTTTCAAACCATCATTGAGCTTAGCTTACAGAATGGAATATTTTGATGCTAAAGATGCTGCAGCAAATGTTGGAACATTAATGGGATCTAGTGTTTTTGCAAATACAGTTTCTTTAAATTATAAAGTTGGAAAACTAACGATAATTCCTGAGTTAAGATACGATGCTGCTTCAGAAGATATCTTTTTAGATAAAGATGCTTTACCAACAGGAGGATCATTCTACGCACTAATTGCTACAACATACTCTTTCTAGAGATAAAGATTGATATTTTTTTTTTTTTTTTTGGAGCTGTCAAAACACACTAATGTTTTGGCAGCTTTTTTATTTGAAGTTTTTTTGTGATGACTAGAGTGATAGAGCAGAGAAATAGTAGTTCGTAAATTCTTTTTTCACGCAGATTTAAAAAGATTTGGGCAGATCTACGCAATACATTCATCGCTAGAGTTTGAAAATTAAATCCATTTTAATCTGCTTTGATCTTTTTAAATCTGCGTGAAACAAAATCATTTTATTTTTTTGTGCAGTCTCTGATGTTAAGTTTTTATTTCAAGTTGTGCGAAGAATTGATGTAATTGCTTCGCCTGTTCGCTGTCGCTCGGGTTGTGGCAAAAAGTATAGATAAAGAGAAGTATTAATCTTTCTATCCTTATAGCTATCAGGAGTAGCTAAATTTTATATTCTTAATTTGTGCAAATTTGTGTAATTTGTGGTAAAAAAAAATTAATCTGCTTTAATCTTTTTAAATCTGCGTGAAACAAAATCATTTTATTTTTTTGTGCAGTCTCTGATGTTAAGTTTTTATTTCAAGTTGTGAAGAATTGGTGTAATTGCTTCGCCTGTTCGCTGTCGCTCGGGTTGTGGTAAAAAAAACTTTTAATCCTTTACTTAGGTAGCGATAGGGTGGTTAAATTTTCCTTATTTCAATTTGTGTAAATTCGTGTAATTCGTGGCAAACTTTACTCAAAAAAAACGCGTCTCTAAATGCTTAGAAACGCGTTTTATATTTTAGTATTGTATTCTTTTTACTGAATTTGCTTTTTATAAATCGAGTAAATAGCATCTATTGTTTTTCGATCTAAAGTAGGCGTTACATCAGTTTGAATATAATGTAGTTTAAAAGCCTGAATTGCTGCCGAAAGATTCTTGGTGTTATAACCAATAATTCTCAAAGCAGGTTCGATTTTAAAATCAAAAGGAGCTTCTTCCAGAATTTCATCCGGCCAGATACCAAATCCTTTTTCAGCTAAAGTCTTCCACGGAAATAAAGCACTTGGATCTTGTTTTCTGCCTGGTGCAATATCCGAGTGACCTAGGATATTTTGAGTAGGGATATTGTAGTCTTTCTTCAGTTTTGTTAAAAGAGCTACTAAACTGCTAATTTGTGCTTCTGTAAAAGGTTTAAAACCATTATTGTCCAGCTCAATTCCTATAGATGAAGAGTTTATATCGGTGTTTTTCCCCCAGGTTGCTGCACCGGCATGCCACGCTCGCAAATAATCATTCAACATCTGAACTACTTTTCCGTTCTCAGAAATGATATAATGAGCACTTACCTGAGTTCTTGTTAAGGTGAATGTTTTTATTGTTTGCTGGATAGAATCCTGAGCAGTATGGTGAATAATGATAAAGCTTGGCTTTCTCAAATTAAAATTCACGGTTCCAACCCATTCTGTGTTTACTCCATTTAGTAAATACGTAGATCCTGTTTTCGATAAAGTATCTTTTACGATACCTAACTGAGCTGCATAACTTGTATCGATAACTACAGGACTAACAGCAGGTATAGGTTTGGCCTCTTTGCTTGTAATTTGAGTTTCTAAAGTTTTAAGCTGTTGATCATAGACCTTTTCTGTAGTCTTATAAGGGTTTGTCGAACAAGCGGTGATAACAAGGGCTAAAATCAGATAACAAAAGTGTTTTTTTGTCATAGTGCTTATATTTTAAGATGAGGTTGAAACAATTATTCCTGAACTTTCGTTGCTTCAGTTTCTTCTTTTACTTCTTTCGTGTCTTTATCTTTAGAATCTTTTTTCTTTTTTGACTTCGCAGGTTTTTTGATCTCCTTAAAGTCGGCCATAAAGGCAGTATATTTTTCAACCTGATCCGGATTCAGGAAAGCAGTTACTTTTTTAGTGGTACTTTCTCTTAGCGCTTTTATTTGTTCTACCTTTTCATCCTGATTACTGCTTTCGTTTTTCAAAAGAATTCCTTGTTCTTTCATGCTGTCGGTAAAAACATTTGCGATGGCAATGGCCTGAAGTTCATCAAGGTTAACTACCGGCTTCATTTGTTCTACAATTTTAGCTGCCATTTCTTCGGGTGGAGTTTCTTTGGGTTTGCTTGTATTAGGCTGAGGTCCTGACATCATACTTCTGTCCATTCCGTTATTGCGCCCATAACCATTTCCGTAACCGCCGCCGCCATAGCCATTATTATATCCGTTTCCGTATTGAGCCGAAGCAAAATTGAAGCAGAATAAGGTAAAAACCAAAAGAAATAAAGATTGAGTAGGTTTCATAAAAAATGTTTTTATCTTAAATTGATAATTGTTTAGCGTAAATTTAAGCAGGTTCTCCGTATAAATCAAATTCTGTTGCTTCTATTATTTTTATATTAACAAATTCCCCTGTTTTTACATAATGTTTAGAGGCATCAATCAAAACTTCATTATCGACATCCGGGCTATCAAATTCCGTTCTTCCAACAAAGTGCGCACCTTCTTTTCTGTCAATAATACATTTAAAAACCTGACCCACTTTTTCCTGATTCAGATCCCATGAAATTTGCGATTGCAATTCCATGATTTCGTTTGCTCTTGCTTGTTTTACTTCGTCCGGAACATTGTCTTCTAATAAATAAGCATGCGTATTTTCTTCATGAGAATAAGCAAAACAACCCATTCTGTCAAATTTCATTTCCTGAACAAAATCTTTCAAAATTTCAAAATCTTCCTGAGTTTCTCCAGGATATCCAACGATTAAAGTCGTTCTAATGGCCATTCCCGGAACTGCAGCACGGAAATCTTTCAATAATTGAGTCGTTTTAGCCTGTGTAGTACCACGACGCATCGATTTTAATATGGAGTCAGAAATATGCTGTAACGGTATATCGATATAATTACAAATCTTAGGTTCGCGTTTCATTAATTCCAAAACATCCATCGGGAAACCTGTAGGGTAGGCGTAATGCAAACGAATCCATTCGATGCCTTCTACTTTTGCTAATTCTTCTAAAAGTTCAGCAAGATTTCTCTTTTTGTAAATATCAAGACCATAATACGTTAAATCCTGAGCAATCAGTATTAATTCTTTAACGCCATTTTTTGCTAAACCTTGTGCTTCCTTAACTAATTTTTCAATTGGCTGCGAAACGTGCGAACCTCTCATTAACGGAATAGCGCAAAAACTGCAAGGTCTGTCGCAACCTTCGGCAATTTTTAGGTAAGCATAGTTTTTAGGAGTAGTAGTCAAACGCTCTCCTAATAATTCATGTTTATAGTCGGCTCCTAAAGCTTTCAATAATTGAGGTAATTCTGTTGTACCAAAATATTGGTCTACATTCGGAATTTCTTTTTCTAAATCAGGTCTGTAACGCTCAGATAAGCAACCAGTCACAAAAACTTTGTCAACTAATCCTCTGTCTTTTTTGTCTGCATATTCCAAAATCATATTTACTGATTCTGCTTTGGCATTGTCAATAAAACCACAAGTGTTAATTACGATAATGTTTCCTTCTCTTTCTGCTGGTGCTTCGTGTTCAACTTCTTTTCCGTTTGCACGAAGTTGTCCCATTAGCACTTCACTGTCATATACATTTTTCGAACACCCAAGAGTGATTACGTTAATTTTGTTCTTTTTTAAAGACTTGGTTCTCATACTTTTATAAATTGGAGTGCAAAATTACACTTTTTTATTCAAACACCGCTTGTTTCCTTTTCTTTTACGTGTTTTTTATGAAGCTTTAGGAGAGTTATCTGATGTGCGGACAAATTAGAATAAACACGAATTTCACTGATTTACACCAATTGCTTTGTGGAATTAACTTTACAAAGTAAATCAGTTTATTAAAATTTGGTGCAAATTCTTGAAATTCCTGTTTAAAAATAAGCTAACGAGACTGCTGTCCGATTTTATTAGTGTAAAATTTCCGGTTTATCAGGGATAAAAAAAAATCCGCCAGACAAACGCCTGACGGAAATTTCCATTCATCTATTTATTCTTAATTACAATTCAAATAATAAAGTCAAAGAAACATTATTGAGTTTCGATGTAATATTCGCGCCATCTGTAAATCCGGTTGCGAAAAATCCCTGATTCGATTTTCTTTCTAAATAAGAGTAAGCTAAATCTACTCTTGTTCCTCCAAAATTATATCCTAAACCTCCAGAGTAACTGTTTAAATCTCCAATTGTAGTTCCGTTTTTATAAGGACTACCTTCAAAACGATATCCACCGCGTAAGCTTAATTGTTTTATTTTGTATTCAGCACCAACCCTTAATTCGCCTGCGGTAGTCAATTGATTGCTAATGTCATTGTTTAATCCTTTAAATCCTGAATCATTTGGTTTGTATTTAGTGTTTCCGTAATCTTTAATAGCATAATCAACACTAATCAATCCTGATTTTCCAAATACATACGCGGCACTAAAAGTTGTTTTTCCTGGAGTTTGCAAGGTGTATGATTCGTAAACATTTAGTACATCAGGGTTAATGTCATAATATTGAGATTGTCCTCCAATAACGTCTGTTGTAGTGTATAAACTTTGTGATAATTCATCATAAAGTTCGTACCAGGTATTAGATTCATATGCTAAACCAAGTCTAAAAGATTCTGTTACTTTGGCAATGGCTCCAAGTTGAAAAGAAAATCCATTTCCGTATGTATAAAGATCATTGTTGAAGCGTAAGTTGGATATTGTTTCTGTTGGTAGTAACGGATTGTCATTGTCTTCGTAAAAACTGCTTGTTCTTCTGTAATCTGTAATGTGTACATTCAAATTGGCCCCTAAATAAATTCTGTCTTTGTACGATGTTGCGATGTTAAAGCTTAATTTGCTATTGTATCCGCTAGTGAAAATTTCATTTTCCTGATAATAATTACCACCTGCAGGAATTCTTGATGGGTAGGAATTACTGACATTATCATAGCCAATAATTTTCCCTTGACTTCCTAAATAAGCTTGCTGTGCAGAATAGCCGGATAAATTAGGGTATTGGCCATTAGGATAGTTAGATCCTAGGTTTTTATAAGTGTAACTAATATTATTATTGTTGATAATTTGAAAAGGAACTGGAGATCCGCCGTTAGAGTAATTTGCAAATTCTGAAAAATAATCACCAATAGAGTTTGTTGGATTTGTTCCTACAGATACAATACTATTATTAAAATTATTGGTGTTTTCATAATTTGCTCCAATCGCAATTTTTTTCCAATTATTGCTTGGGTTGTGATCGTTAAAAACGAAAACAGCTCCTGCTTGGTTTAGTATAAAAGAATTTTCTTTATCACTTGTTTGAGTTCCAAAATAATTAGAATTATTCTTAATATTCTGGTTGCTAAAAGTTATTCCGGTCTGATTATTTAAGAAAACGGCAGATCCTGCAGGATTGACACTTATTGAAGATAAGTCTCCTCCAACTGCTCCAAATGCACCGCTCATCGCTCTAAAACGAGCTGTTCCGGTTAGGTTATCTTGTGCGTAACGAATAGCGTCAGATACTTCCTGTGAATGTGAGACGCTGACAGTTAATCCTGTAATAAGGAGGAATAATATTTTTTTCATTGGGATAAGTTTTTAATGTGATTTTTCGATTTGTGAAAGAAGGAATTATCTTCTTCCACCTCCGCCTCCTCCGTATGATCTTCCGCCACCGCCACCGCCGCCAGATGATCTCATGCTTCCTCCGCCACTGTTCATAGAACGTGATGGGCTAGGAGAGTAGCTTCTTGTTGGTGCGCTGTTATTACCGCTGTTGTAATTTCTGGTTGTTGTGTTGCTGCTTGATCTTCTGTTAGAATAGTCGTAACTATTGCTTTGTCCCTGAGCAGCACTTCTTCTGTTTGTGAAATTTGGGCTTGAAGAATTATAAGTTCTTCCGTTTGTAGAACTTCTTCTAAAGTCAGAATACCCGTTTCTGTTTGTTGTATAATTCCCTCTGTTTGTAGTGTAGTTTCTATTGCTGAAATTTCTGTCAGTGTAGCTTCTGTTGCTGCTGTAGCTTCTGTTGCTGTAGTTTCTGTTGCTATAGCTTCTATCATAACCATAGTTTCTTCCTCCATAATAAGCGGCAGAACCTCTTCTTCCATAACTATAAGCGTAGTTATTGTATCCGTAGTAGGGTCTGTATCCTGGATAACCCCATCCTGGTCCCCAATATCCCGGGTAGCCCCAGCCGTATGCAGGGTAGCCCCAGTAGCCTCCTCCGTAACCCCATCCGTAATAAGGGTATCCGAAACCAAGTCCAAATCCCATTGACCATGTAGGATCAGAGTAAACGTTTACAGAAACATCTGTATTTGCGCTTCCCCAGGCAGGGTAAGCGGTTGCAACTGTTTGCGTGCTGTCATTATCGGCATAATTGCCATACGTGTCAACATCTGTAAAAATTTCAGTTGGCTGACTGTCATCTTGCAATGATCTGAAGTAATCTTTATATTGATTATTTGTGTTTGTGGTATTTGTTTGAGCATACGTTCTTGTCGAACCACCATAGACTCCATCATTATCATTATATGAAGCGTTTTGGTAAGAACCACACGATGCTAGTAGAAAACTCAATATTCCAATTAAGTAAAAATGACTTGAGTTTTGGCGGAGAGATGTAGAAGTTTTCATATCTGTGGTGTTTTTTATTGTTGCACATTACAAAAATAGTTAGTTTTGTCAAACTATTTAGTTAAAATTATTAAAACAAAATTTGTGCCAAACTATTCAATATGAGTAAGAACCTCACTACAAGATCAGAAGATTATTCGAAATGGTATAACGAGCTGGTTGTTAAAGCAGATCTAGCCGAAAATTCAGGCGTTAGAGGATGTATGGTTATTAAGCCGTACGGATATGCTATTTGGGAAAAAATGCAGGCGGAGTTAGATCGAATGTTTAAAGAAACAGGACATCAAAATGCGTACTTCCCTTTATTCGTGCCTAAGAGCATGTTTGAGGCTGAAGAAAAAAATGCAGAAGGATTTGCAAAAGAGTGTGCTATCGTAACACATTATAGATTAAAAAATGATCCGGATAAACCCGGAAAACTAATGGTAGACCCAAATGCTAAATTAGAAGAAGAACTTATCGTTCGTCCTACTAGTGAAGCAATTATCTGGTCTACTTATAAAGGTTGGGTACAATCATACAGAGATTTACCTTTATTAATTAACCAATGGGCAAATGTGGTGCGTTGGGAAATGCGTACGCGTTTGTTTTTAAGAACTGCAGAGTTTTTATGGCAGGAAGGGCATACGGCACATGCTACAAAGGCAGAAGCATTAGAAGAATCTGAAAAGATGATGAATGTGTATGCTGATTTTGCAGAAGGCTTTATGGCAATTCCGGTTGTAAAAGGAATAAAAACCGAAACAGAACGTTTTGCGGGAGCTGATGAGACCTATTGTATTGAGGCTTTAATGCAGGACGGAAAAGCGTTGCAGGCTGGAACATCGCACTTTTTGGGACAAAATTTTGCCAAAGCTTTTGATGTAAAGTTTGCAAATGCCGAAGGAAAGCAAGAACATGTATGGGGAACCTCTTGGGGAGTTTCTACTCGTTTAATGGGAGCTTTGGTGATGACACATTCTGATGATCAGGGATTGGTTTTGCCTCCTAACTTAGCGCCAATACAAGTGGTAATTGTGCCTATTTATAAAACAGACGAGCAATTGGCTGAAATTACAACTGCAGTTAATGAATTAACAGCGAAGTTGAAAAAGTTGAAGATCTCTGTTAAGTACGATGACAGAACAACTCAAAAACCAGGATTCAAATTTGCTGAATGGGAATTAAAAGGTGTTCCGGTTAGAATTGCTGTTGGGCCAAAAGATTTAGAAAACGGAACTTTTGAAGTTGCCAGACGTGATACATTGACAAAAGAGACGGTTTCAGGAGAAGGAATTGTTACTTATATAAATGACTTGCTGGAGCAGATTCAGGCAGATTTATTTAACAAAGCATTAGAGTATCGTAATACTCATATTACGGAAGTAAATAGTTTTGAGGAATTTAAAGAAATTTTAGATGGTAAAGGTGGGTTTGTATCTGCACATTGGGATGGAACTGCTGAGACTGAAGAAAAAATAAAAGACTTGACAAAAGCTACCATTCGATGCATTCCTTTACATGCTGTTGAAGAGGTGGGAACCTGTGTGTTTACGGGGAATCCTTCTTCAAAAAGAGTGCTGTTTGCTAAGGCTTATTAATTTTTTTTAATTTTTTTTGCATCAGGTATTGTACATCTTAAAAATAGTTGTATTTTTGCATCCGCATTAGAGAAGCAGGCCCGTTCGTCTATCGGTTAGGACGCATGGTTTTCATCCATGTAAGAGCGGTTCGATTCCGCTACGGGCTACTACTTTTTTTATTGCAAAATGTTCTTGAAATACTGAGAATTAAAATGGCCCGTTCGTCTATCGGTTAGGACGCATGGTTTTCATCCATGTAAGAGCGGTTCGATTCCGCTACGGGCTACAATAATACCTCTATTTAAATATAGAAAAACTTAGAAGGATATGGTCTGTTCGTCTAGGGGTTAGGACTCCAGGCTTTCGTCCTGGTAACAGGGGTTCGATTCCCTTACAGACTACTGAATTAGTTGTAAATAAGTTTTGTAAAATAAAAATTGGTGTCTCGATTTTTGTTTTATTAGTTAAAACCAAAGTGATTGCCTGGCAATTGTGGGAGGTTTTTCTTTTTTAACTAGTATTTATAATAATTATTACATCTAAAATTAAAACAAAATGGCAAATCATAAGTCAGCATTAAAAAGAATCAGAAGTAACGAAAAAAGAAGAGTTCTTAACAGATATCAACATAAAACTACTCGTAATGCTATAAAAGCATTAAGAATAGCTACTGATAAAGCTGATGCTACTTCTAAATTATCAACTGTAATCTCTATGATTGATAAATTAGCTAAAAAGAACATCATTCATGATAATAAAGCTTCTAACTTGAAGTCTAAATTAACTAAACATGTTGCTAAATTGTAATTAATTACAATTTCCTAAAGTATATAAAAAGCCCTCTTTTAGAGGGCTTTTTTTTGTTCAAACAAAAAAAAGGAATATCCCAAAAAATAAATTCCAAATTCCAATAGCTATATAGTGTTGGGATTTGGAATTTAGATATGTTTGTTGGAATATGGAATGGATCAACACGAAAACCTGTGGATATAGAAAAAATTACCACGGAGAACGCAAAGTTTTTTAAACATACTAAGTTTAGAAAAAAACACAAAGTTCACAAAGCTTTGTGGACTTTGATTGTGTAAACACTACTTAAATCATAGTGAACTTTGCGAATCCCGATAGCTATCGGGATTGCGTTCTCTCCGTTAAAAAATAATTAGGGAATATAAAATTTTTAATGTTTCTCCACAATATTCAGTGTTGATGCGTCAATCTTAAAACCTCTGAAGCAAAAAAATTACCGCAAAGATCGTAAAGCTGTATATTGATTTAGCTTTGCGAACTCTGTGTTTATAAGAACTTCTTAGATAAAATCTTTGTTTCTCTGCGGTAAAAAAAAACAGTCAGAATTTATAAGCTGCTCCACAACATTTAGCGTTGATCCATTTTTTATTTAGAATTTAGATATGTTTGTTAGAATTTGGAATTTTATATATTGGGATTTAAATTTATTTAAAGATCCATTTTCTTTTTAAGGTACTCCAGCATTGGCTGAGTGATTGGTTTTGAAAGGAAATCGATAATGATAGGGTACTTTTTTGCTTTGGCTAAATCTTCAGGGTCAATTGTAGAAGAAAGTACAATGACACGCGCGCTATTGAATTCAGTATAGTCTGAAGAGGTAAAATGATCCAAAAATTCCCAGCCGCCCATAACAGGCATGTTTAAATCCAGGAAAATTAGTTCTGGTTTGCTTGCTTTGTTTTTGTTGTATTTTAAGGTGTTGAAATGATGCAATGCTTCTTCGCCATTTTGAGCAGTGATAATTTCTTTTGAAAAAGATGATTTCGAAATTACTTTCTTGCATAGCATTAACGTGATTGGGTCGTCGTCGATGCATAAAATTTGCTCGAGCATATAAATTAATTTTTAAATGTTATTGTAAATGTTGTTCCTATGTTGACTTCGCTATCAATACTAATTGTTCCTCCCATAGTTTCTACTTGTGATTTTACTAAATACAAGCCCAGGCCTTTGCTGTCAGGATAATTATGAAATCTTTGATACAATCCAAAAACTTTATCGCCGTTGCGTTCCAGATCAATTCCAATTCCGTTGTCTTTAAAGGTTAGGATGGCTTTATGATCGATTTGTTCGGCAGTAATAGAGATTTTTAATTTTCTATTTTCTGATTTGTATTTTATAGAATTGGTTAGTAAATTAAGTAAAATACTTTCAATATAGGCTTTATTTGTGTTTAATATCGGAACTTTGTCGAATTTGAGTTTGATAATAGGTTTGTGCAGTTCGATTTGAAAAGACAATTGGCTAAATACATTCTCGAAAACTTCTTTTAATGAGACTTCTTCTTTTTGCATCGAAGGATTGTCTTTGATAATAATAACTTTTACCAAATCGTTGATAGTTTCATTTAGTAAATGAGTCGATTTTGTAAAACCCAAAAGTATATCCTGAAGTTCAGGATTTTCTACAGGAATGTCTTCTATTAAATTTAAAAGTCCTATTAAATTAGATAATGGCGCTCGCAAATTGTGCGAAGTAATATAGGAGAATTGTTTTAGGTCTTTATTATTTTGAGTTAGTTCACGAATAAGATGCTCTTTTTCGGTTTCCAGTTTTTTCTCATCAGTGATGTCTCTTTGTATAGAAATCCAGTGTGAGATGTTTTCTTCGTTATTGAAAATTGGAATCATCGAAAAACGAACCCAATATTCTTCTTTTTTCTTGGTGTAACTAATAGTTTCTATTAAGCACTCTTCTTTATTTTTGATGGCTCTTAATAGTTTTTTTAATTCTTCCGAATCTGATTTTGGTCCTTTGAAGATGTTTGGAGATTTTCCAATTATTTCATGAGAAAGGTACCCGGACATGTGCGAAAATGCTGGATTTACATAAACTATTTTAGGAATTTTACGATCTACTGAGTTAGCTTCTGTAATTAAGATAGAATCTTTAGATTGTGTAATTACGGTTTCTAAAAGTTTTAGTCGCTGTTCTTCTTCTTTTTGTTTGGTAATATCCTGAATAGCCCCAATCATTCTTATGGCTCTTCCATTTTCATCTTTTAATAAAAAACCCCGGTCAAGAACATATTTATAGGTTCCGTCTGAGCATCTAAAACGGTATTGATCCTGCCATTTTTCGGTTTTTTGTTCTATAAATGAATATAATTTAATAGACATTCTGATGCTGTCTTCGGGATGTATTTTGTCAAACCACCATTTTGATGTTTTTCCTACATCTGCCGGATTGTACCCAAAAACACTTTCGATTCCTTTGTTCCAGTTAATGCTGTCTTCCTGAATTTTCCAGTCCCAAATGGTATCACTTGTTGCTTTTGCAACAATGTCGTATTTTTCGTTCGATTCTTTAATTTCTTCGTTGGTACTTTTTAATTTTTCGAAAATAGAGATATTTCTGTTTTCGTTTTTAGAGAGTATATATCTGAAAATAAATCCTGTAGCAAGTATAAAAATGATGTCTTTTACGAAGAATAAATAAAAATATTCTATTTTAGAAAAGTAGGTAGTAAGTATTTTATGACAGAGAATTGCCATAATTAGCGATATGATAACGTAAACTAGAGTAATTTGGAGAGTTTTACTTTTCATTACTCAAATATAGTTAAATTAACTATAATTAAACAACAACGAAAGTTCAATTTGAAGGTTAAATTTACATTGTTTTAACGAACTAATTACTTGTCTATACGCAAACTATCGCAGAAACGTTTTTTATATCAAAATAAAGTGTACCTTTGCACCCATTAAAAATCACAGATGGAATCTATTAGAAACATTGCAATTATTGCCCACGTCGATCACGGTAAAACCACTTTGGTTGATAAAATTATGTATCACTGTCAATTATTTCGTGACAACGAAAACACAGGTGATTTAATTCTTGATAATAACGATTTAGAGCGCGAGAGAGGTATTACTATTACTTCAAAGAACGTATCAGTTCAATATAAAGGAACAAAAATCAACATTATCGATACTCCAGGTCACGCCGATTTTGGAGGAGAAGTAGAACGTGTATTAAACATGGCCGATGGTGTATGTTTGCTAGTCGATGCTTTTGAAGGTCCAATGCCGCAAACGCGTTTTGTATTGCAAAAAGCGATTGACCTTGGTTTAAAACCTTGTGTAGTTATCAACAAAGTTGATAAGGAAAACTGTACTCCTGAAGAAGTTCATGAGAAAGTTTTTGACTTAATGTTTGAATTAGGTGCTTCTGAAGAGCAATTAGATTTCCCAACTGTTTATGGTTCTGCTAAAAACAACTGGATGTCTGACGATTGGAAAAACCAAACTGACAACATTGAGCCTTTATTAGACATGGTAATCAAAAACGTACCAGCTCCTAAAGTATCTGAAGGAACTCCTCAAATGTTGATTACATCTTTAGATTTCTCTGCATTTACAGGTCGTATTGCTATTGGTCGTCTTGAAAGAGGTGTGTTGAATGAAGGAATGCCAATTTCTTTGGTAAAAAGAGACAGTAAAATTATAAAATCACGTATTAAGGAATTACATACTTTTGAAGGTTTAGGTCGTAAAAAAGTACAACAAGTAATTGCTGGTGATATTTGTGCTATTATTGGAGTTGAAGGTTTTGAAATTGGTGATACAATCGCTGATTCTGAAAATCCTGAAGCTTTACAAACTATCGCAATTGATGAGCCAACAATGAGTATGTTGTTTACAATTAACGATTCACCTTTCTTTGGTAAAGAAGGTAAATTTGTAACTTCTCGTCATATTAGAGAAAGATTAACAAAAGAATTAGAGAAAAACTTAGCTATGAAGTTAGGTGAAACTGATTCTGCTGATAAATTCATGGTTTTTGGTCGTGGAGTACTTCACTTATCTGTTCTTATTGAAACAATGAGAAGAGAAGGGTATGAGTTACAAATTGGTCAGCCACAAGTTATCATTAAAGAAATTGATGGTAAAAAATGTGAGCCAATTGAGGAATTAACAATCGATTTACCAGAAAATCTTTCAGGTAGAGCAGTTGAATTCGTTACAATGCGTAAGGGAGAAATGCTTTCTATGGAAACTAAAGGGGAACGTATGATTGTAAAATTCAATATTCCATCTCGTGGAATTATTGGATTGCGTAACCAATTGCTTACTGCAACAGCTGGTGAGGCTATTATGGCACACCGTTTTATTGGATATGAGCCTTACAAAGGAGAAATTGCAGGACGTAACAAAGGTTCATTGATTTCTATGGAAAAAGGAAAAGCTATTCCTTATTCTATCGATAAATTACAAGATCGTGGTAAGTTTTTTGTTGAACCAAATGCTGAAATCTACGAAGGTCAGGTAATTGGAGAAAACTCTCGTGCAGATGATATGTGTGTAAATGTAACGAAAGAGAAAAAACAATCTAACGTTCGTTCTTCTGGAAATGATGAAAAAGCAAGAATCATTCCACCAATCATTTTCTCATTAGAGGAAGCTTTAGAGTACATTCAAAAAGATGAATATGTAGAGGTAACTCCAAAATCTATTCGTTTGAGAAAAATCTACTTGACAGAAACTGATAGAAAAAGATTTAAAATCTAAGGTTTTAAATTTCAATATAAAAAATCCCAAATTCCAATTAAGGAGTTTGGGATTTTTTTATTCTAACCTTTTAGGATTTATAATTTTATAGGTGAAGTTTATTAGAATTGTCAAGTATTGGAATTTGGGATTTTTAGATTACAATTTTCCTTTATTTTTTTATCTTTTTAAACTAAAATGACCTTTTACAATTTTGCCATTAACAAATTGCAGGGTAAACCAATAATCATCTGCGGGTAATTGTTGGCCGTTATAAATTCCGTTCCATCCGGCACTATTTTGGTTCATTTCTTTTAGTAATTTTCCGTAACGATCGAAAATATAAATTTTGTAATCAGGTAAGTGATCTACATTGATAATAGACCATAAATCATTATAGCCATCTCCGTTGGGAGTAAAGAATCTTGGATAATCTACGACATATAGTAAAAATGAATTAGACAATCCGCACTTATTTTTATCTCTGGCAATTGCATTGTAAATTCCCGGTCTAACACCAGTAAACAAAGCATCGTCTTGAAAAACATTTCCGTCTAATGAAAATTCATAATTACCAACTCCTGTATATTTTATTAATACAGAATTGTCAATTCCCGAAAAATCTTTAACAACAGCTTCGGTTATAAATGCTGGTTCAGATAAAATTACTTTGAATTTCTTTGTTTTTTCACAACCATTTTCATCCGTAACTATTACGGAGTAATCTCCTGCAGTGTTAACTTCTATCGAGGTATCGCTGCTTCCGGTATTCCATAGATAACTTACAAAACCAGTGGCAACACTTAATGTAATCTCTTCTCCCTTGCATAAAATTTTTGCTTCATCTTGAAAATCAGGAGGATCAAAAGTATTTACAACAAGCGTAATAGGAACAATATCAAAACAGTCAGCTCCGTTTGTAGCTTTAGCATAAATAATTTGGCTAAATGCGACGGTATTCTTAAAAATATTAGGAAGTTTATTGGCATCATTCAATGCGTCATTAGTATTTAGATAATAATTAAATACTAATGTGACAGGCAAACCTGTTGAAACTTGTGGAGTAACTTCCGCAGCGAGATCAAATTGATACAATCCGTCCTGTTTGTCATCTCCATCACAGGTTGCAATGGGGTTTTGATCTGGAATTGTCGTATTTGAAACTTTTAATGTTACTTCGGCAGTTGTAAAACAGCCGTATTGATTTTCAATTCTTGCAAAAACAATTTGATCAACGGTTTTGTTCGTGTATTGTTCGGGCTTTAAAATTGGGTTTGTTTTTGATTGAGCATCTGCCAATGATTCGTAATATCCTTCATTTACTATTCCAGAAACATTATTTTTTACAATGTTATTAACTTTTGTAAGGTTGAAAACAGTAATTCCGTCTGTGTCATCATCGCATTGCAATAAATCGGTTCCTGTTGCTATAATTTCTGCGGCATATTCAATTTTAATTTGCCCCGTCGATACGCAAGTTGAGCCCTTTATGGTTGCCTCAACCTTATAGTTTCCTGCCGATTGAACATTGTATGTAGCACTTGTCTCTGAAGGAATTTCTACAAAATTATTAGAGGCATCTTGCTTAAACCATTTAAAGTCATATTGGGTATTGTCTAATTGAGTATTTAAAGTAATGGTTTCACCAAAACATGCAGGATTGTTATTGGCAATAGTTCTGTCTGCGCCAAAATCAACTAAGGAAAGAAAACTTCCTCCTTCTATAAAAACAGCTGAATTATATTCTCTGGTGTCATCATCAGCAATGACCAATTTCAGGTGATATTTTTTATTGGGAATTACCTGAGCTCTCGCATTCATTACTTTAGTTTGTCCAGCATAATTTATAGGACTAGTGGCAGTATTATATCTGTCAAAGAAATCTTCATTTTGTGCTGGACAGCCGGGAGAAGATATGGTGCCATCTGAATAGGGCTCTATTGCATTATGGACAGTTGTAGAAGAAACAGGTGTTGTACCATTGGGTAATACTGCTAAATTTTTGTACTCCTCTGTACTTTCCGCTTCTTTTATTAAGAAAGCGAATCCATCAGAATATTTACAGGGAAAATAAATTTGGTACTCATTTGAAGCGAAAATATAATTAAAACTTATAACGTTTGTCGATGCTACAAAGTCAAATTCTAAAACAGTGGCTTGAGTACTTTGAGTCGTATTTAGCGCCTTTTCTAAATCATCATCACCAGCCCATCCTTTCGTTTGAATACCTTTTGAGTTAGCTTCTATGTAAGGTCCTTCAGCATTTTTACTGGCTGATGTACTTAAAACAATTCCACCGGAAAAAGGAAAATCACTAGTTCCTGAATTGAAAGAAGCATAGCTACTTCCACTACTGGTTGGATTTCCGGAAGACTTAATATTAGATGTATTTATACAGGAACTATTTATTAATACATTTTTCACGAGTGATTCAGGTGTTTTCGAATCATCTACAGTAATATTCTGTGCTTTTATCTTTGTGGATAGTAAGCACAGAAAGAAAACTAGTAAAAAGCTTTTAATAAAATTCATAGTATTACAAATATACTATAAATCTCTTTTTTTAAGCAATTTGTAAGAAAAAAGCATGAATAAAAATGTCCATACCAAAACAATTACAATCGAAAGAAAATGTACACTATAATCTTTAGTATTTTCGACCCCAATTTGCGTTCCGATACTTTTTATTACCGATAATCTTGAAACGGGTTCAACAATTAAATTTGACATGGCTTCTAAAGGTAAAAACTGCGTAATCTTATAACCTATATTGCTTTCCGGGAAAATTTGAAATACTAAAAGACCTTTTATAATTGATTCAATAAAAATCCATACCAATAAAAATCCCAAAGCAAAGGCAGATCGTTTTACTAATATTCCTAAAAATAAACAGAAAGAAAAGAATCCTAACAACTTTACGAAAAAGGCCAATAGATATTCTAAATCACTAAAAACAATACCAAATTCAGTATAAGATGAAAATGAATATCCAAGGATTAAGGTCATGATAAAAACGAAAACAGTAGAGCCTAATGCGAAAAGTACAACAGTTAAGAATTTAGATAAAATAAATTCTTTTTTACTTAAACCATCAATTAAATTTTGTTTTAAAGTACCGTAACTGTATTCATTTGCCATCATTGATACAATAACAATGGCCAGGAAAAATTTTAACCACGCAGCAAAATAAGTATTGAAATGCCATATAAAAGGAAAATTAAAAATTCCCATTTCTGAGGGATCAATATGAATTGGTCCTAAATCAAATTTTATAGAAGCAATTAATGCAATGAACGAAAGTAAAATGAAGTAAGTTAAAGTAAGGACACGACTGGCTTTGTTTTTCCAGATTTTTTGTAATTCTATAGAGATAAGTCTGTTCATGGTTTAGTTGTTTTGAGTAATGGCATTTTTGGTTAATTCTAAAAACTGAGCTTCTAAACTGTTTTTGCGTTTTACTAAATGGCTCAACGTAATGTTTTTAGAAAATAAAAACTGATTCAGTTCCGTTGCTGATAAATCTGATTTTAAATAAACCAAAATTTTTCCATCCTCTTCTGTAATTCGGTCTATCGACGAATGTGTTGCCAAAATATTTTTTAGTGCATTGTTATCATCAGCCATAATTTCAAAGAAACCTTCGTTAGCTGACATTCCATCCACCGAACCTGAATATAAAATTTCACCTTTTCGTAAAACAATAACATGTGAACACACTTTTTCGACTTCATCTAATAAGTGCGAGGCCAGTAAAATAGTAGTGCCCTGCGAAGCAATTTTTTTGATAATATCACGAATCTGATGAATTCCCTGAGGATCTAAACCATTTGTTGGTTCATCTAAAATTAAAATTTCAGGATCATTCAATAGCGCCGATGCAATAGCCAAACGCTGCTTCATTCCTAAAGAAAAAGCACTAAACTTGCTGTCTTTTCTCTCGGTTAAACCTACTAAATCCAGCTTTTCGCTGATTTTAGAATAATTGATACTTTTTATTTTACAAACCAATTTCAGGTTTTCTTCGGCCGTCATGTATGGGTAAAAGTTAGGCCTTTCTATAATGGCGCCTACTTTTTTTAAGGCTTCATGCGTCTGAACCTTTCCTCCAAACCAGCTGTAGTTTCCGGATGTACGGTTTACAACATTCAGTACAATTCCCAGAGTAGTCGATTTTCCACTTCCGTTAGGGCCCAAAATGCCGTAAACACGACCTTTTTGTATTTCAAAAGAAACATTTTTTAAGGCCTGAATGCGCCCGTATCTTTTATGCAGATTCTCAATAGTAAGTATGGTTTCCAAATTTATTCGGTTTTAGTTTTAAGTATGACGATTCAACTCGTTTATTGTTACGCTAAATTTTATTTAATGTAAATTTGTAATAAAGATATTCAAAATGAGCGAACCTTTAATGGTTTTAAAAAAACCATCGTACCCTTTGACACCAGCTCTTTTAAGTTATTTAGACCGATATGAGCGTATTTCGAAAGTATCTGTGTTCTATGATGATTTATTGCGATTTTCAGGTGCTATAAATTTATATGATAAAAACGGAGTAGATACTTTGTGGACTCGTGTTTATTATGGAGAGTTTGACCGCGAAGAAATTGATTTGAATTTAAAAAAGATTTATTCGCTGTTGCATTCAGACGGAAATAATGATATCATTCAGTACCTAAATGTCGATGCTATCGATTTTTGCACCTTTGGAAACTCAAAGCCTTTTAGGGTAAAAGTACGTAATATTCTCAATGATAATTATGTTCATTTTTATATAAAAAAAGCCGATGCTTCGAGAATTTACGGATTAGAACTTGAAGATATTTTATCACCGGATAAAATAAATTTTTTGGTTTTTGGCGATACTTTGATCGAAGAACATATTGTGGGGATTCCGGGTGATATTTTTATGGAAACTTTACTGCATACGTCTACCGAAACCGAAAAATCTCAAATAGCAAAAGAGTTTGTCAAATTTAATGAGCGTTGTATGATCAGGCTTTTGGGCGATATGCGTTCGTACAATTATGTAATTGTCCCAATTCATGATTTTGACCAGGTAGTCTATAGAATTCGCGCCATAGATTTTGATCAGCAATGTTATGAGGGGAATTTTAAAGTTTATCGTCCGCAGTTTTTTAAGGAGAACTTTCAAATGATGAAGCTCATTAAAGAAAAGTTAGAAGACCGTTCCGTTATTCAGTATAAAGATGAAGAAAGAGCCATTTTGGCCAAACGAATTCATTCTGCCGAAGCCAGGATTACAAAATTATTGAATATCATGTGTCACGATACCATTTCGACAGTAGATCATTTAAATCAACTAAAAATGGAATTGTACCGTTATACCAACGATATGAAGTTTAAAAATGCCAAATCGATGGGGCATATTATGTTTGCAGCATTTGAGTTTATTACACGCAATTTTAAAAACACACATTTAATTTAATACATAATCTTGTCGTCCTTTGTTGCTTAGGATTACAATACTGTGACTAAATAAAAATAATAATATTATGAAAAAGTTTTTTTTACTTGGAGTTTCTGTCGCCTTACTGGCTTGTCAGCAACAATCAACGGCTGAATTTAAGACGCTTTATTCGCTTCCTAAAAAGTTAAAAGAGGTTTCAGGGATAACTTATTTTCCAGAAACAAACCTTATTTATACTTTAGAAGACAGTGGCAATAAAAATGCAATCTATGCCCTAAATTCACAAGGTAAATTAGCTAAAACAATAACAATTACTAACGCCACAAACGTAGATTGGGAAGATATTACCAAAGATAAAACCGGAAATATCTATATCGGTGATTTTGGAAATAATGATAATGAACGTAAAGATTTGTGTATTTACAAAGTCAATAAAAACCAACTGGATAAAGATTTGGCTGTAGCCGAATATAAAGTTTCATTTTCGTATCCGGAACAAACCGAGTTTCCTCCAAAGAAAAAAGAACTATTCTATGATGTTGAAGGTTTTTTTGAACACGGAAATTACTTTTACCTTTTTACAAAAAACAGAAGTAAAGGTTTCGACGGAACAGCTTTTATTTATAAAATTCCAAACGCTCCGGGAACTCAAAAAGCAACTAAAATAGGTGAATTTAAAACCTGTGATAATTACAATCATTGTGTACTGACAAGTGCTACAATTAGTCCTGACGGAAAAAAAGTTGTTTTGTTAAGTCACGATAAAATTGTTTTATTTAAAGATTTTAAAGGAGACTTATATCATAAAGGATCCCAAACCGAAATAAAACTAAATCACTTTTCGCAAAAAGAAGCCATAGTTTTCAAAGACAATAATACGTTACTAATTGCAGATGAAAAAGCAAATAAAACAGGAGGGAACGTATATGAGTTTAAAATTAAATAAGTTGCTAAGACTCTAAGCTGCTAAGTTTCTAAGTTTAAAATAAGAAAGTATCTCATCAAAAAAATTAGCCACGAATTCACGAATTATTTATAATAAAAATTCGTGAATTCGTGGCTTTGTCCCTTTGAGGCTTTGCAACTTTGAACCTTTCCAAAAAAAACTTAGAAACTTAGTCACTCAGAACCTTAGCGTCTTAGACTAAAAGCTATATGCCGCTCCAAAAATAACCCTTCCTACTTCATCAGGAGATTTAAAATAAGAGACTCTTGCTGTTAAAACATTGATGGCATTTATCCAGACTCCTCCGCCGTAATCCTGATGCCATTTTTTAGAATCTTCGCCATCAAGCCAAACTCTTCCGTAGTCAAAACCACCCAAAATTCCGTAGGTTAACGGAGCAATTGTTTTTTGAATTTTACCTATGCTGAATCTTAAATCACTACTTTGAGAGAAATAAGAACTTCCTAAAAAGCGTTCATTTCTATAACCTCTTAAATCAGTATCTCCACCTAAAGAAGCTCCGTGATAAAAATCAAAATTATTATTTAAAACTGCTTTTCCTTTAAAAATAGTCGCTAAAACTAATTTTCCGTTATGATCAATTTTGTGTGTAAACCCTAAAAAACTTTCAATCACAGGAAAGTTTTGTTTCGTATTATCTAAATTAGTAAGCCATGTTGCCGAAGCCATAAAAGCTACCCCTAACGTTGGTTTTGCTGCAAAATCAGCATTTTTGAAAAGGTATTTTACTTTTAAACCACCATAATTTTGATTATCAAAAACATTTGGATTTACAATATTTGGCGTGTCAATAAATCTGTTTTCAGTTTCTTCAACAGTCATTCTTTGAAAAATAGGCTGTACGCTAAATTCACTTCCATAACGGCCAACGTGTCTGATGGCACCCGAAAGATTAAATTTTCTGATGCGTACACGATTATAATCCATGTCGACCTCGTCATCATCGTATTTAGTTTCGTTTCCGTAGCCAAAATAATTCATCGCAAAGTTTGGAGTCGTATATTGAGATTCAACATCAATCACCCATTTACCTAACAAGCCAGGAAAATGCGCGACATAATTAAACTCTAAACCTCCTGTTGCAAAATAGTAGAAAGCATTTAAAACGTGTCGTTGCGTATAAGGATTTTGTTTGAAATTGTTAACGGTGTAGTTCAAATTAATACCCACTTTTACACCATCATCAGGGTTAAAACCAATGTTTGGCAGTCCGGATACTACATTATATTTAGGTCTTTCGTAATTGTATAAGTTCACATCATAATCATCTGTTAATTGCGTTCTGGTTTTAGCATCCAGATTATACGTGTTTTCTTTAGATTTAAAATCATAAACAATTACTTTTTTCCCGTTTTCGATGTTGTACGTGTCATTGTTCTGACCGCCAATCAAACGAATTTTAATGTTTGATTTCTGATTTCCTTTTACTTCAAAAACATCATTGTCATCTAAACCATAAATCCATAGATTTTTAGTTTTAGAATCCGTTACCGTTTTCGTGTAAACTAATTCATCGCCTTCTTTTTTAACTCTGAAAACCTGAATTTCGATGCTTTTTTTAGCATTATGATTGATAACGAATTTGTCTTTTTTATCTGTTCCGGCAATCATTACCGTATGGCTTAAAACATCAAAATACTCCGAAGCATACTTTTGAAGATCTTTCTTTCTGTTTTTTAATTTTTTCTTGATGTCTTCAATTGTGCCATCCTGAACTTCTTTTGGTAAGTTTTTAAAAGCTTTATCAATATCACTATCCGATAAGTTTTCCTGAATATATTTGGCCTGAGCGATCCAGTCTTTTTCTTCAGCAGTTCTTAAAAATGCTAAATCCATAGGATAAGGTTCTCTGTTAAGCCATTTTACATTATCAATTTTGTTTTTGAAAGATCTCATGTGGCGAAGCGCCGGAATATTCATTAGAAGCGAAAGTAAAGTTCCATCGTATTTCACAAAAGCCTGATCGCGGTCACGAGGAATTGGCTCATAAATCACTTTGCCATCTTTTTTATGTTCTGCCCAACGCCATTGATCGCTGTGTCTGTCCCAATCGCCAATAAGCATATCAAACAAACGCGCTTTCATATAAGCATCTTCATCAACGCTGTATTTTTCGTCTTTATGAAGATTTTTCATCATATCCTCAGTGCTAATAATATTAGTTGGATTACCAAAATTTTTAGCATCCAAATGATTATCAGCAGGTCTTTCTTCGACCATATAAAGCTGATCTCCAAAATTCGAGTTAAACTCTTTTAAGCCATTTTGTTTTGGTATGTAATACAAAACAGGATTGGTATGTGCTAAACCAATTTGGTCTGACATACTGCCAATTGCAAATGTCGTGTAAGGATGAGAAGTGGTGTAGAAATCAAACAGGAAGTTCTCAGCATAAGTATCTTCAAAATCATTAACAACATATTGATCTTTAAAAGCTACCGATTGCAGAAATACGGTGGCACTTTTTTTCAAGGCACGCATTACATATTCTCTTCCTTTAGGATCTGAGACTCTTAACGATACAGATTGATGACCTCCGCCTTCGCGAATAGGTTTCAGACCGCCCATTAAAGTATCTAAAGTAGCCGTTTTAGCTTCTATTGGCAAGCTGTAATACTTTCTGTAATGATTTCCGAATAAGAATTTATGAAAAATACTTTTCTTCGTCATTTTTTCAGAATAGATCGAAGTGGTAACTGTTGCAGGAAATTTATTGTCTACAGTAGCAGCCCAATTAATCTCTTTTGCTTTTATAATTTCATGTTCGAAAAGTAATTTTTCTTTATTGTTTTCATTTCCAAAAAACGAAACTTTAGCATCACCGCTTTTAAACAAAGTTAAAGTTACGTAACCATTTCCGCCATAGGAGAATTCAGTAGGATTTATAGCTCTTGCCGCTTCAGATTTTGATCCCGCGCCACTAATAATTTGCTGAATGTTCTCTTTGTTTACATATTGAAGATTGTGATCGTGTCCAGAAACAACAATTACATTTTTTTGCTTTTGCAAAAGCGTTTTAATTCGCTTTGCATAAATAGTATACTGCTTGTTCTGAATATCCTGCGGACTTACTCCGGATGTTTTGCGTAGTAAGTTGATAAAAGAACCAATTATAGGCAATGGTATTTTTTGTTCTAATGGAAAAAGTTGTTTTTCTAAAGAAAACTGTCCGCCGTGAGTTCCGTTGCTCATCAAAGGATGGTGAATAGCCAGAACAACTGTTTTTTCCTGATTTTTATTTAAGAGGTTTTCTAATTGATCAAAAAAATCTTCTCTCGTCTTAATGTCACAATCGTCATTGATAGTAGGGTGATTGTCCCAGTCTTCCAGAAACCATTCGCTGTCAACAGTAATTAATGTCGTAGTGCTGTCAATTTTTACATCTTCGATCGCACAGCTTTTTCTAGGTAAAAAAGCCTTCTTGTCGTTTAAATATTTTGTTACAAAACTGGCTTGACGTTCCAGCCCTTTTATACCATTGTACCAGTCATGATTACCTGGAATAACAATTGTTTTTCCTTTAAAACCTTTAGTAAGTTTTAATTGATTGGTCAATTTCGTTTCAGCCAAAGCTTTCTCTGCAGCATTATCATCGCTGGGAAAACCTTTAGGATAAATATTATCACCTAAAAAAAGTAAGGTTGCTTTTTTATTCGATTTTTTTAATTTTTGATGCAATAGTTCCAGCGTTTGCTGTGCCTGTTCTTCATCAGCATTTCCAGCATCTCCAACTAAATAAATTGTATGTGCAATTTTTATAGTATCAGTTGCGTTTTCCGTTTCGTTAGCACTAACATTTTTTCCATATTGCGCTTTATGTGTCGCACAGGAATAAACCAGTAGCAATGCAACTATTGCCAATGACCGGTTTTTAATTTTAGTAATAAAATGATTATCCAAAAACAATTTCATAATTTAGTGGTATAAAAACAATTCTCCATGAATCTAATAGAACAATCCGAAGATTTCGTCAGTAATTTACTCAAAGATAAACTTTCTAATTTATATTCTTACCATAATTTTAACCATACTTTCACCGTAGTAAATGCGGTAAAAGAACTATGCAAAAAGGAAGATGTGAGTAGTGATGATAAAGAAATGCTTCTTGTGGCAGCTTGGTTTCATGACACAGGTTATATTGATGGTTATGAAAACCATGAGGAGGAGAGTGTGAAAATTGCTACAGCTTTTTTGAAAGAAAAAGGGCAATCGGATGAATTTATTGCGACTGTTTCTAGTTTGATTATGGCAACAGTAAAAGAATATGTTCCCAAAACACATTTAGAAAAAATAATTAAAGACGCAGATTTTGCCCATCTTGTTGGAGTAGAGTATGAAACAACTTGCGAATTGTTGCGAATTGAACTAAAAAATACCTGGAAGCTGGATTTTTCTAATGTCGAATGGGCAAAAGAAAATTTGAATTTTTTAATGAACAAACATCGTTTTTATACCGATTATGCACTTAGAAAATGGCAGCCACTAAAAGAGAAGAATTTACTGCTTGTTCAGAAAAGATTTGAAAAACAAAAAAAGAAAGAAGCAGATAAAATAGAAGAAGAAATTAAAAAGAAAGAAAAAATCGAAAAACCGGATCGTGGTGTCGATACTTTGTTTCGTGTTACTTTAGGAAATCACACACGTTTAAGCGGAATTGCCGATAGTAAAGCTAATATTTTATTGTCTGTAAATGCGATTATTATTTCGATTGCACTTTCGTCGATTATTCCAAAATTAGATAGTCCTAAGAATGCACATTTAGTGATTCCAACCTTTATAATGCTGATTTCAAGTGTTATTACGATAATTTTTGCCATTCTTTCGACAAGGCCAAAAGTTACTTCAGGAGTTTTTACCAGAGAAGATATCGAGAACAAAAAGATTAACCTGTTGTTTTTTGGAAATTTCTATAAGATGCCTCTGGAAGAATACGACTGGGCAATGAATGAAATGATGAAAGATCGTGATTATCTCTATTCGAACATGATCAAAGATTTATATTATCTTGGATTGGTTTTGCAGCGTAAATACAACTTATTGCGAATCGCCTACAACTTTTTTATGATCGGAATTATTATTACGGTAATTGCTTTTGTAATCGCTTTTAAATCAATTTAATAACATAAATGAGCTCAACTGTTTTAGTTGAGCTCGTCTAATAAATCCTGATAGGTAATTTTTTGTTTTACCGGATTTGTATTGTTATTAATCACTTTTACACGAATTGCTCTCAAGCCTGAAACACCCTGAAGATCTTCGACTTCAAATTGTTCAATCGATGGTTCTAAGATTTTTTTGTGCTGCAAATACTTGATATATTTTAAATACTCTGCTTCTTCACTGTTTTGAGAATATACAATTGTAATTTTCTCTTTCTCTGTAATGCGTTCTTTTGAGCCTTTAATGTTCGATTTATCGATACGTTTTTTTACCACCTCATATCTTGCATTATAAGTTCCGTCAACATCAAAACGTTTTTCATCCATTCTAAATCGAATAGAAAGCGGCGCACTAAATACTAAGATTAGCGAAGTTACGTCAAGTTCATATGGCAACGATTCTTTTAGCTGATGATGTTCCAGTTCCATTTCGCATAAAGTCTGTAATTGCCACAAACGTAAATTGTGCAAATACATAATATCAAAAGGTTTTGTTGGCGCAATTGATGCTCCTATGTAAAGATTATGCTCTACACCATCCGTTTTAAAACGCTCGTAATAATGCGGATAAATTTCTTGTGCTTCAATTTGTTTTCTGTCCAGTACAGAGGCTAATCTTTTGTTGATAATAGACATTGCATTATCAAATTTCTTTCTTTCCTGATAAAACAATCCACTTTTTTCGTCAAGACTTTCAAAATACAAACGTTCCAGTTTCTCGCTTTTTTGAGTTTCTGTTGTGTTCTTCAAAAGAGGATGAATTTCTTCCTCGATATATCTTTGAATGTATTGTTCAGTATCTGCTTTTAGCGGAGCATCTAATTCATCACGAAACGATTCTAATTCAAATTTTCTTTGTTCCAGCAAGACTAAATTTGTATTAGGCGCCTGCGATTCGAAAATGTTTAATATAGCCGTCAATTGATTTTTAAGATCTCTTTTTACCGTTTCATTTCTATGTTCAGAAGAACCTTTGATATCGATCTGGCCGTATAGCGGATATACATTTTTAAAAACTATTTCTTTAAAAATGTAATCTTTAGTATGATTGGTATTTTGGAAATAATTCTGTGACTCTTTCTTGAATTTCCAATATACACTTGGATGAATTGTAGTGTATTCACGCTGAATAATAGATGCAATTTGATGTTGCATATCTGTATTATAGCGATCGATTGTATCTGTTAAATAGGGTAGGACCAATTCAAGTTTTGTCGCGTTGACACTATTTAAATCTCGCGGGTGCTCAGAAACTAGTTCGACAACGCCCAATAAATTTCCGTTTCTTGTCACCGGTGCAAAAACACAACTTTGGATTCCTTGCTTTAATAAATGCTCTCCCAGCTTTTTGTTTGCTGATTCTTCAATAAATTTTTTTACATTAGAAATGACCAAAGGTTCATTGTTGTCTAATAATTTTTCGAAAGTGCAGCCAAAAAAAGCATTTTTACAATCAATTTCCTGATCTTTTGTAAGCAGGAAACTTTGCAATTGATTGTCAAATTTAACGGGTCTGATAAATTTTTCCTCCTCTGGATTATAGATGATAAAGCCGACTTTTAAGTTAGGAATTTTAAAAATTGATTTAAAAATATTCTCTATAATTTCATTTGAGGTAACTCTGGTGCTATCAGGTTTTAGTAAATTACTTTTCAAATTTGATATAGCACTTTCTGTAGTAGCATCAAATAAAGAAACGATTCCAAAACCTTTTAAAGTCCAGCTTCCGGGAGGAAATTTTAGTTTCCAGAGTTCGATATCATTATAATTATCCATTAATAAATCAATATCATCCTGAGTAAGATCTATAGAATTCTCACTTGGAATAATCTCCATAAAATCAGCATTGTACAGAATGCGATAATGTTTCTCAACACCATCTTCATCCGGAATATCGTAGAAAAAAGGTTTATTAAAATCTATTTTCTGTTTGTAATATACTCCTAAAATAAGGCAACAGTTGTTGATATAAAATTGATGATCGTCGAAATCACGAATTTCCATATAAAATTCATCACCGGCATTGCGCAGGATTTTCTTGAAACGATCTGTATAATTGAATGATATATTTTGAAAAGGAATTGTAACGGCTTTTATTTCATTATTCGTTAAAGCAGTCGGAAACAAGTCAGCTAATAAATTTTTGATTAAAGCTTCATTGTTTTTAATGATCGAAAAATCCTGAATACCGGACCTAAATTCAGGAATTGGTTCTATTTGTTTTAATAAGGCTGTGGCGTAGTTAGCTCGGTAATCTACATTTGATAAAGCAATTTCTTCAAGAGATTCAATTAGTTTATGAAATGAAATTATGGTTTTAAAGGGACTTTCTTTATATAAATGAATATCCATGTTAAGTTTTTTTTTTGACTACAAAATTAAGCAAATATTAAGATTCTACGACATTTTATTATTTCTTTCGTCTATAGTTCTATAGGTTTTAGTTGCTGTGAATCAGTGTTTTCAGGGCTGTTTATTATTTTAACGAAATATTAACTTTAATAATAACGGAACGATCGTTCCGTTATTATATCTTTGTACCATAATAATTGAATAATCAATAATTTAAAAAATAATAAAAATGAAAAATTTACAAAACAAAGTAGCGATCATAACTGGTGGAAACAGCGGAATTGGATATGCTGCAGCTGCAGAATTTAAAGCACAAGGTGCAAAAGTAATTGTAACCGGAAGAAACAAAGAAGCTTTGGCTCAAGCCGAAAAAGAATTAGATGTAACAGGAATTGTTGCTGATCAATCCGATCTAAAATCTATTGATAGTTTAGTAGAACAAGTAAAATCTCAATTCGGAAAAGTCGATATCTTATTTTTAAATGCTGGAACGGCTTCTTTTGCTCCGGTAGAATCAGCTTCAGAAGCGCATTATGACAGCATTATGAATGTGAATGTAAAAGGAGTTTATTTTACCGTTCAAAAAGTATTACCAATCCTGAATGATGGCGGATCTATTATTTTTAATACTTCGATTAATGCTCATGTTGGTATGCCAAACTCGAGTGTTTATGCAGCAAGTAAAGCAGCTGTTTTATCTCTAAACAAAGTATTTGCTACAGAATTAGCGCCAAAAAAAATCAGAGTAAATGCTGTTTCTCCCGGTCCTGTTGAAACTCCATTGTATGGAAAGTTAGGTTTAGAAAAAGCAGAAGTAGAAGGTTTTGGAGCTGTTCTGGCAGAAAAAATCCTGTTGAAACGTTTTGGACAATCGTCAGAAATTGCTAAAACAGTAAGTTTCCTAGCTTCAGATGATGCATCATTTATTACAGGAGCAGAAATTGTTGTTGATGGCGGACTTATTGTAAACGCTGTAGTATAATTTTTTTTACAGAAATTCAGGAACGATTGTTCCGTTTTTTGTATCTTTGTAATGTAATTTAATATTGAAATTATGGCTAGAACGAAAGAATTTAATGAAGACCAGGCTTTAGACAAAGCCATCGAAATTTTTTGGCACAAAGGTTACAACGGAACATCGGCTCAGGATTTGGTAACACATTTAGGTTTAAGCCGTTCTAGTTTGTATGATACTTTTGGCGATAAACAAAAACTGTTTGCTCAATCATTGCGCCGCTATCAAAAAAATGCACAAAACCAGATCGTAGAGCTTTTTGATCAGTCAACAAATATCAAAGAGACTTTGCAGGATATTTTTAAACAAGCTGTTATCGAAAGTTTAGAAGACCGAATTACAAAAGGCTGTTTTATGGTAAACTCCTCGGTAGAATTGGCGATGCATGACGAGGAAATTGCAAAAATCGTAAAAAACAACAGCCAGACAATGGAAGAAGTTTTTACAAAAGCAGTTTTAAAAGGGCAAAATGAAGGACATATTTCCAAAGCTATTGATGCGAAAGTCTTAGCAAGGTTTATCTTTAATAATTATTCCGGAATCAGGGTTTTGGCCAGAACCGGCGAAAAAGATAAACAAGTTTATGATGATATTGTAAAAGCGTTGTTTTCTATATTATAATTTGTAATTTAGAAAATAGAAAAAAGAAAATAGAAAATAGAAAAAAGAAAAAAGAAAAATTCAATCGGTAATTACTACTAGTTATTTTACCGCATAGAAAGCCAAGATTTTAATCTAAGAATACCTTTGAAAAATACAAAGTTCGCAAAGCTAAATCAATACTAAGCTTTGCGAATTTTGCCTTTTTTATAAAAGCTAAGAGGAAAAAAACTTGGGGTTCTCTGCGTTAATTTTTTTTCTCTACACAGGTCTTAGTATAAATCTAATTAGCAAATAAAAAAACGGCAATTACTAATGTAGTTGCCGTTTTTTGTTTTAAGTAAGTAATAGAAAATGAATAACTCTTAGCTTTTTTCTTCTTTATTGAAATAAACTAAGTAGTAATACATTTGTTTTTCTTCATCCCAGCCTTTTTCAACAAATTTCTCAGCGCTTTCAGGGTTGATAAAATCCATTTTAATCTGAATGTGAGTATCCAGATTAATAACGTTTTTAATTGATTTTCGGGCGTCTGAAACTGCTGCGTTTGCAATAGGGAATGAGGTTACATCTTCGATGCTGTATTTTTCTCCTTTATCAACTTTATAATTTTTGAATTCAGGAATTAAGTCTGGATTGTCTAATACTTCATTCAGGAAATTTTGTTCTTCAAACTGATCATTTTTAGCGAAATAATTCACAGATCTGTTCATAAACATTACTTCTTCTTTTTTGTCTTCTGCTGGCAAAACAACATCTTTTGCGAAGTTTTGACAGAATTTTAAGTATTTTTTAGTGATGAAGTTTTCATCTTCAAAAGCATCAACAGATAAAAAATGCTCTAACCAATAACGCGCGTCATAACGGTTACTGTCAACGGTTAAAATTTTGTATCCTTCTTCTTTTTTATAATTAAAAATCAAACAACCTTTATCTAATTTGCTAAGGTTGATACCTTGTTGCAAGATCATCTCCAGGTTACTGTTTTTTTCTTCAAATTGTAAAAAGTCAGCTTGTAACTCACTTTTAAAAATTCCGATCGCATCAACAACATTGTTGTCGATACTTAAATTGGTTAAATACGTTACGTAAACCTCTCCGTTTTTAATGTGTGGGTGATTCGATTGCTCAAATAAATGCGTAGTGATTCTTTTAGAAATCTCCTGCAAATTATTCGGATTATCGAAAATCTCCGTTGCATATTTAAACATGTCGTTGTAATCCAAATCGACTTCGTGCGCAAACTGATAATAGTTTTCTTCTTTCTCTCTAAAAGGTTTAAAAAAGTACTCTTTTATCAAAGGCACAATTTCATCATTCAAATTAAAAGGCTGTTCCGATAAAAAAATCGCTTCGTTTCTGCTTTTGTTTCCTACGCGGTGTATCGCAAGCGTCTCGATGTGGGTGTTGAAAAGGTTGATCATATTTTTTTAGGTACTGAGGTTCTGAGATGCTAAGGTACTGAGGTTTAGCTTCTATCTTTTATTTTTTTAATAAAAGAAACTAACATTCTTTCTACTTCGCGGCTGTCCTCATATAAGTTATTAAAATCGTATTCTTTTAAATAAGATATGTTTTTTGCGATTTCTAATTGCGTTTGCATTTCGAATAAAGATCCAACAGAAATATTTAAAAAACGCAAAAGCTCTTTATCGCTTTCTCTGCCAAATCCTTCTGCAATATTACTGGGAATAGATATCGAACTGCGTCTAATCTGTGAAGTTAATCCGAAAATTTCTTCTTTTGGGAAATTATTTGTTGAAAAGTAAATCTTTGTGGTCAAGGCCATTGATTTTTGCCAGATAAGCAGGCTTCTAAAATTACTCATTTTTTTATTTTTAGTTAATTTGTAAAATTAATTAAAAAATAAGAAAAAACTTTCAAAATAAAACCTTAGAACCTTAGCAACTCAGAACCTTAGAACCTTTCCTCTAATTCCAATTCTCCTCAAATCCAAAATCTTCAAAGCTGTCGTCTCCTTCGAACATATCAAGATCGTCTTCGTCAAGATCATCTTCAAATTCTCCGTAGATATCGTCGTGCATATCGGCTTCAAAGCTTTTTTCAGTGGCTTCGTCAGGCATTTCTCCGTGAGAGAATAACGTTTCCGGGTAAGGAACTCCTGCAATTTGATCTTCGATAGCAGCCAATTCAACTAAGAAAGTCCACATATTGATGAAATCATACACATAGATAATTTTAGTATTTTGCTCATCTAAGAGATCAGATAATTTATAATCGCTCATGGTTCTTTGTTCTCCGGGAACATCGCCAGTATCAAAAAGTGCAATTTCATCTTCCTGATTCCAAGTTTCATCGCAGGTATAAAACGAAGCTACTTCCATTCCGTCAAAACCAAAAGCGTTGAAGATCGCATTGTGTAAATCTTCAAGCGTATCGTCTTCAAGAATTGCAATGTCTCTAAAAATATCTTCTTCGGCGTCTAGAATTACTCTAAATTTATAAACCATAATCTTTGTTTTTATTGAGAGGTCAAAGGTAAAATATAAAAAAGGATTTATGAATTAGGAATTGAGATTTGTTGAAAAGATTTTTTAGTTGTCAGGTTGAGCACATTCCGATTGTCAGGCTGAGCGGAGTCGAAGCCCACGTTCCAATTGGAGCGCCCTTCGACTCCGCTCAGGGTGACAACTGTATTTGATGTAAAATTTTATCTCCCTACCAATCGTTTTCTAATTTTATGATAACGCTTGTGATAAGAGCTATGACTAGGATAACTTCTGCCTGAAGTCATATTATTAAAAATCAAGGCAGTTAAAAGTAAAATCAAAGTTCCAACCAAAACAGGTGAAATCACATACATATATCCCAGAGCTTTTACTTTTTCTGTACCAATAACAGCGATTAAAGCGGTTGCGCCTCCGGGAGGGTGAAGTGTTTTTGTAATTTGCATGGAGATTATGGCAAGCGAAACTGCCAATGGAGCAGCAATCCAGATAATATCCGGTGCGAGTTTATGAACTGTAACACCTATAAAAGCAGATATCACGTGTCCGCCAACTAAATTTCGGGGTTGTGAAAACGGACTCTGAATAATTCCGTAAACCAATACACTCGAAGCTCCAAAGGAACCAATTAAATAAACGGCATCATTTCCTGAAAAGTGAATTGACTGTACATAAGCCAGAATTCCAATCCCAATAAATGAACCAATAAATGACCAAAAATGTTCTTTAGTGTCAATTAAAGTTTCTTTGTAAAGAATATATCGTGTTTTGCGGTAGCTTCTTTTAATTTTTGGAGTGGGCATAAATGTGGTATTTTGCTTGAAAAGAGTTAAGATTAATAATTAACTTATTTAGTCAGGCTTGGGGCATAACTGTATACGGTAAAAGGATAAATCATTTTTGCGGTATATTTTGATATTAAACAAACAACTAAAATTGGTAAAAACAAAGTGTAGTCATTTGTTAATCCGCATACTAAAAATATGGCTGTAAAAGGTGCATGAATACTGGCACTTAAAACAGCCGCCATCCCGATAATCATAAAGTTAACTGGAAGTACGTGCACATGAAAAAATGTATTTAGAACAGAAGCCAATAACAATCCTAAAAAAGCACCAATAAAAAGACTTGGAGCAAAAACTCCTCCGTCTCCGCCCGAAGCTAATGTAATAGAGGTTACAATTGGTTTTAAAAGTAAGACTCCAACAAAAGTAAAAGCCAAAGTAAGCGTTAACGGAATTTCTGCGGAATTCCCAAATATTCCTTTTATGGCATGATAACCTTCACCATATAATTGAGGGAAGACAAATAACGAAACACTTAAAACTACAGAACCAATTAAGATTTTATAATAATGTGTATCGATTCTCCCAAATTGAGATTTGAAAAATAAAACACAACGGGTTAAATAAACCGAATTGATTCCGGCTAAAATGCCTAAAAGAATAAAATACGGAATCGCTTTGAGATGCCAGGTTGTAATAGAAACGGCAAATAAAGGTTCTTCTTTTAAAATCGTTAATAATCCAAAAGCCACTGAAACTGCAATGATATTCGAAATCACAAAAGCACGGGTTACTTTTCTGGAAATTACTTCGAGAGCAAACAGAATTCCTGCAATTGGGCTACTGAATAATGCCGTAACTCCGGCGGCAACTCCGGCACAAATTAACTCTGTTTTGTATTTGCGAAATACGTTTTCTTTTTGTTGGGCCACAGATCCTATTGTGGCCGTGGCAACAACAGTCGAAACTTCGATTCCGGTTGAACCTCCAAAAGCGACAGTTAGTAATCCGTTGATAAAGTGAGAGGGTATTTTGTATGAAGGTAAATTTTTTGAAGTTGATTTGGTACTTTCAAAAACTTCTTTGATGCCTTTGTTTTCTTTTTTCTTGAATAAATATTGTCGTAGAAAATAAATTACAGATAGTCCGAAAACTGGGAAAAGAATATAAAATAAAGGGTTTACAGATACTTGATGAAAAAATATTTCTTCGTAATACTCCGTAATTTTTTTGAGAGATATTCCTAAAAAGGCCGAAAGAAAGCCAATTAAAACAGAAACAATAACTAATTTTTGAAGGACAATAAATTGATGATTTTTTTTGATTTTCGCCGTTTTGTTCATCAGATGTGGATTTATAAAATCGCAATATTTTTATGCGGATTACAAAATTAGCTAATCAAATTCGTTTTTTAATACAAATCACTCATTATATTGTGTTAAAGTTATAAAAGAAAGAAAAATCTCTCGGTAAAAAAAGGATGCCACAAAGGCGTTAAGGCGCTAATTTTTTTAATCAATTGATAAGTGAAAATTGGTAAATAAATCTTGCGCAAAGTCGCAGAGTCGCTAAACTTTTTAAGTTAATTTTCTTTGCGACTTTGCGCGAGATTCCACAACAATTTGAATAGCCTCCAGCTTTAGCTGGAGATACATTATTTTATATAGAAAAGGCTTTAGCCAAATTTTATTTGTTCGGCTAAAGCCTTTTTGCTTTTGTTTATTTACACATCCAGCTAAAGCTGGAAGCTATTCAAAATAACGTTGAATAAAAATATGAAAAACTTTGCGACTTCGTGACTTTGCGAGATTATTTTAAATATTATCTCTCATAAAACTCAATAGGCAACAAATCAGGATCAGCAATAAATGTAAATCGCTTTTCTGTCGTTTCATCAATTCTTATGGGTTCTGATTCGATATTTTTGGTATCTAAAAATGCAATTGTTTCTTCCAGATTAATTACTTCGAATGCTAAATGACGCAATCCAACTGCTTCCGGTCGTGAAGGACGTTGCGGCGGATTTGGAAACGAAAACAATTCGACGATATAACTTCCGTTTAAAGCCAAATCGAGTTTATACGATTGGCGTTCTTCGCGGTAGATTTCCCTAATAATCGTTAATCCCAAAACTTCGGTATAGAAAGTTTTCGATTTTTGATAATCAGAACATAAAATGGCAATATGATGAACTTTATTTAAGGTAAGCATTTATTTAGATTCAGGTTCTTGATTTAATTTTCGAATTACTTTTGCCGGATTTCCAACAGCTAATGAATTGTCCGGAATATCTTTTGTCACCACCGATCCTGCGCCAATAACACATCCTTTACCAATAGTTACTCCTGGACAAATAACAGAATTTCCGCCAATCCAGCAATCATCACCAATAGAAATAGGTAATGCATTTTCGAGTGTTTTTCTTAATTCGGCGTCAAGCGGATGAGTGGCAGTATAAATTTGAACGTTTGGTGCAAAAAACACATTCGAACCAATATTTACAGGAGCACAATCTAAAACAACACAATTTACATTGAAATAAACGTTGTCGCCACAAAAAATATTATAACCATAATCGCAATGAAAAGGAGGCTCGATATAAAAACTCTTTCCCGCATTAGGAATTAATTCTTCTAAAATTAGTTTGGCTTTTTTTGTTAGGCGATATTCGGTTACGTTTAATCGGTGTAATAAATTTTTGGCTTTTCGGCGATCTTTTACTAAAACAGGGTCTCCTGCAACATAATATTCTCCCTCAATCATTTTTTCTTTTTCTGTTTTCATAAGAATTTAAAATTTAATTTGCTTATTTGTAAGCATGTCGTTCGCGATCAGAACCCAATCTTGTCATTCCGAGGAACGAGGAATCTCCGTAAGAAACTCCGCAAAGAAAGTGCAAATCTTTGCCGATTCTGCAACGAGGATTCCTATTGCGAATGATGGATTAAAATCCATCCCTACAATATATTTTGTTCCTACGGAACTCCTCAAAAAAATTCCGAAGGAATGCTTTATATTATAGCAACGGATTTTAATCCGTTGAAAGGATCATTTTTTTTATATTATTAATTAAAGCAACTTCTTCAAAATCACAATTTGTCCTAAATGATAAACATCGTGCTGAATAATACCATGAATATCTTCATAAAAATTATGATTATTATTTTGGTCTATTTTTTCGAAATCAGCATCATTAAAATCGCTCAAACAAGCGTTCCACATTTCCTGAGATTTTGCCAGACTTTGCAGTGATTGTTCCCACGAAGCTTCAGAAGAATCCAGAATTGGCACAAAATAATTATGATCAGGAGTTGTAATTATTTCTCCCTGAACACGCCTTAATATGTTTCTTCTCCATTGTATCAGATGATTGACAATTTCCCAAATCGTGTTTAAATTTGGATTAATTTTTCTGTAAGCCTGCTCAGCCGTTACATTTTCTAAAGTATTTGCCAAAGTAACCTCCAGCCATGGATTTCCATTATAAATGGACTGATATAAATTCGAAACTCTTTTGCTTTCTGACATAACTGCTATGGTTTATTTGTTTTATTTTAAAAAATTAAACTTTCGGTCTTAGTGATTATCAAAGATATAAAATCAATTTCTAGATAATCTGTTTTACAACTTTTTCAGTCTCAGTATTAAAAATGATTATACCTTCGTTTTTGTTGTCAAGCTGGTCGGCTAATTTTCCGTCTTTTGTCCAGACAGCACTGTAGCCAACACTTACAAAATTATCGCATTCCCCAATACAATTAGCCATTAGAACCGGCATAGTGTATTTTTTAGCAATGTTAGGATAATGCACAAAGGCTTTTTCTATTCCGTTTTGAGATTTTGCAACACTGGCGAGATAAATTTCACCTCCAAGTTCACTTGCTTTTTCGGCGTGTTCTATTTGCAGGCTTTCATAACATATAGCCGGAATAATTTTTTGATTATCAATTTCGATTATTTCCTGGCCTTTTCCATTTTCAAAATACGGCAATTCGTCTTCGTGAAGTAGCTGTTTAGAATAAGAAATACTTTCTTTATTGGGCTGAAAAATAATCATACTAATTTGTATTCCGCTTTCAGTTTTTAGTGGAGATCCAACTCCAATCGTAATCTTTTTAAGATCGCTAATTTCCTGAAAAACATTAAATCTATTGTCATCTTTATGAGTTGAGAGAGCTTTAGCCAACTCTGGTTCATAAGCTGTTAACGAAAGTTCAGGGAAAAAGACAGCATTTGCATTTAATGAAACTGCAAGTTCAATAAATTTGATGTGTTTTTCTATATTGGCTGAAATATCTCCTTTTAAAGGTTTTATCTGTGCAATTGCTATGTTCATTAGATGTTTTATTAAATACTTTGAACTAAAAGCTAAGATACAAATAAAACTAATTTACAACTCATCCTCGAAATTCTACAATTGGGTTATTTAATGTTTTTTAACAAAAAATGTTAAAATATATTTGCTTCATCAAAATCAAATACCATGACAACCAAATTACTTTTTACAATTACTTTTTTATTTTTTACCAGTTTTATTTTTGCCCAAAATACCATTTCAGGTAAAGTATTAGATCAAAAAGGCAAACCTGTTCCTGGAGCTAATATTTATATAGACGGGACCTACGACGGAGCGACAAGTTCTGAAACGGGAGATTTTTCGTTTGAAACATCAGAAACAGGAAATAAGACTTTAGTGATAAGTTTTTTGCTTTATGATACTTTCAAAAAAGAAATTGATGTTGCCAACTATAAAGATCAAATCGTAAAATTAAGAGAGAATGTAAACGCACTGGATGCCGTTGTAATTACCGCCGGAACATTAGAATCAGGAGATAAAGCCAGAGTTTCAGTTTTAAAACCTTTAGACATCGTAACCACTGCGGGATCTGCCGGAAATATTATTGCTGCTTTGCAAACCTTACCGGGAACACAAACTGTTGGCGAAGACGGACGTTTGTTTGTTCGTGGAGGTGAAGCCAGCGAAACCCAGACTTTTGTAGACGGACTTCGTGTAGCACAGCCTTACGGCGCAACAACGAATAATTTACCAACCCGTAGCAGATTTTCGCCTTTTTTGTTTAGCGGAATTGCTTTTTCAACCGGAGGATATTCTGCTGAATATGGCGAAGCTTTATCAAGTGTTTTGTTGTTAAATACGCAAGACGAACCAGACCAGAATAAAACAGATATTGCTTTGATGACGGTAGGTTTAGGAGTTGGAAATACGCAAAAATGGAAAAAAAGCTCTTTTAGCATCAATACCAATTATATTAATTTGGCACCTTATCAGGCTGTAATTCCTCAAAATGTAGATTGGAATAATCCGTATCAGTCTTTGGGAGGTGAAGCGGTTTACAGATATCATTTTGAAAGAGGTATTTTTAAATTGTACGCTGCTTTTGATGCTGAGAAATTCGATCTAAACCAGAAAAATGTAAATTTCACTGATCCTATCAGAACGGATTTAAACAATAATAATTTTTATTTGAATGCTTCTTACAAAGGAGATTTTGGAACTGGTTGGCAACTTACTTCGGGAATTAGTTACGGGTATAGCAAAAACAAAGTCAAATACGATAGTAATGATGTCGACAGCAACGAAAATGCAGCACAGTTAAAATTAAAATTAAGAAAAAACATCTCTAACTATTTTAAATTGTCTTTTGGAGCCGATTATTTTATGACGAGATACAATGAAAATTTTGACGATAATATTGCGATAAAAACAGCAAATGGCTACGACTCGAATATCGCTGCTTTTTATACCGAAGGAGATATATTATTCTCGAAAAACCTGGCAATGAAAGTAGGTTTGAGACTTTCGAATAATAGTTTGCTTGACGAAACGAATATCGCACCAAGAGCTTCAATTGCTTACAAAGTTTCTAAAAACAGTCAGTTTTCGTTTGCTTACGGAGATTTTAGTCAAACTCCTGTTGTTGATTATATTAAATATTCAAAATACCATCAGTTCGAAAGTGAAAAAGCAAGACATTATATTTTGAATTATCAGTTTACAAAACCAGGACAAACCTTTAGAGCCGAAGCGTATTATAAAGATTACAGCAATTTGGTTCAGTATAATACAAGAGATATTCAGTACAATTCGGTTTTCAATAACAACGGTTCAGGTTATGCAAAAGGATTGGATTTGTTTTGGAGAGACAGTAATTTATTAAAAAACTTAGAATATTGGATTTCATATTCTTATATCGATTCAGAAAGACAATACAAGAATTTTCCAACTATGGCAACTCCAAATTTTGTAGCGAATCATAGTTTGTCCATTGTTACCAAATATTTTATCACCGATTGGAAATCGCAAATAGGTTTCACCAACAGTTATAGTTCAGGCCGACCTTATAATGATCCGAATCAAACGCAATTTATGAACGGAAAAACAAAGTCATATAATAGTTTGAGTTTTAACTGGGCGTATTTACTAACGACACAAAAAATTCTGTATTTCTCAGTTTCGAATGTATTAGGAACTCAAAATGTTTTTGGTTATGATTACGCAAAATTACCAGACCCAAACGGAGTATATAACAGACAGCCAGTTGTACCAACCGCAGACAGATTCTTTTTCGTAGGTTTCTTCTGGACGATTAGTGATAATAAAAATGAGAATCAGTTGAAGAATTTATAGTCTCTAAGTTGCTAAGGTTCTGAGTTGCTAAGATAAAAACTTAGATCCTTAGCAACTCAGAATCTCAGAAACTTTAAAAAAAACAATTCAGTCATCAAAATCAACAACTCAGTATTATTTAATTTTAGGAGAAGAAAAACCAAAGTATTTTTGAAGTATAAAATTAGTAGGGACTAAGTTGCTAAGCTTCTAAGATACTAAGAAAAAAACTTAGAGACTTAATTACTCAGTAACTCAGAATCTTAAAAAAAAAACAATAACAATTAGAGTTTTAATCATCAATAAATTAAAAGCGGCTAAGTTGCTAAGATTTTAAGAAACTAAGAAAAAAACTTAGAATCTTAGCAACTCAGAACCTTAGAACCTTAAAAAGAAAAGCCATGATCAAAATTATTACAATAATCACATTATTTATCTGCAGTTTAATGTCTGCTCAAAATGTAAAACTAACTGTTTCTGTTTCGGGTTTAAAGAATAATGAAGGAACTGTTAAAGTAGGTTTGTACAACTCAGATGGTACATTTCTTAAAACAACATATAAAAGCGTAGCTTCTAAAATTACAGATAACAAAGCAGTGGTAACATTCGACAATCTTCCGGCAGGAGAATATGCAATTTCTACGTATCACGATGAAAACAATAACGGAAAACTGGATAAAAATATGATGGGAATTCCTTCTGAAGATTATGCAGCTTCAAACAATGCAAAAGGATTTATGGGACCGCCGGCCTATAAAGATGCTAAATTTGTCATTGCTAAAGATTCAAAAATTGAAATTACCTTATAAAATAGTAACTAACAAAACAATTTAAAACAACCATTTTAATTACTTGTAAAATGAAAAAAATCATCACTTTAGTCGCATTATTCGTAGTAGCAATAAGTTCTGCACAAACCCAGTTTGAACAAGGAATGGGAAAAGCGTTAGGGCTTTGGAAAGAAGGAAAAAACACAGAAGCTTCAGCTTTATTCGAAAGAATTGCTGCGGCAGAAAAAACAAGTTATCTGCCTAATTATTATATAGGTTTAATCAACACTATAGCTGCGTTTTCTGAAAAAGATAAAACAAAAATAGATTTGTTATTGACAAAAGCGCAAGATGCATTGGATGTTGAATTGATAAAAGATCAAAACAATGCCGAGTTATATGCCCTGCAAGCTTTGATTTATACAGCCTGGGTAGTGGCAGACCCAATGACAAACGGAATGAAATATTCGGCTAAAGTGATGGAAGCTTACGCAAAAGGAAAAGCGATAGATCCAAACAACCCAAGAATTGTTTTTGGTGAAGCTGATTATCAGTTAGGTGGTGCAAAATGGACAGGTGTTGATACAAAACCACTTTGTGCACAAGTTGATAAAGCTGTTGAACTTTTTGCTACTTTTAAACCAGAAACTTCTTTTTCGCCAAAATGGGGATTAGATAGAGCTTTAGAAGTTCAAAAAAATTGCAAAAAATAAAATAAATTTAAGTTGATATTATAATGAAAGACTATAGAAGTTCATTTGCTGATTTAAAAAGTGGAACAATCATTTGTTTCAAGATTTCTATGGTCTTTACAGTAATATTCTCTGCTTTTTTAGGCGCTGATCTCACCATTCAAAACGTATTGCTAACATTTCTTTTAAGCTCTCTTTATTCTTTCGGATTGGGTTTTGGAAATGGTTTTTTAAGTGTTCTCCTGGATAGAAAATGGGATTGGCTGGAACAGACTAATTTAAGAGTGTATTACGGAATTTTGGTTACGGTTTTATACACTGTTCCAGCCGTTTTAGGAATTAATTATATTATTTATGTATTAGTTCAAAATCTTCCTGTAGAGAAGTTTTTTAGCGACAGAATGATTTGGAACCACTTTTTTTATATCGTTTTATCTCTTGGAGTTTCTATTTTCATGCAGGCGAGAAGTTTTATGGTAAAATGGAAACAGGCATCAAAATTCGAGATAACGCAGCAAAAAATTATCGCAGGAACGGCAAATGCTAAATTCGAAAGTTTAAAAAATCAAATCGATCCGCATTTTCTTTTTAATAGTTTGAATGTTTTAAGTTCTTTAATCGAAGAAAATCCGGATAATGCGCAACGTTTTACCACTTCATTATCTAAAATTTACCGTTATGTTTTAGAGCAAAAAGATAAAGAACTGGTTTCGGTCGAGGATGAATTGTCATTCGCAAAAACCTATATGAATTTGCTGAAGATGCGTTTCGAAAATAGTTTGTTTTACGAATTGCCTACAACTAACATAAATCCGGATGCAAAAGTGGTTCCTTTATCATTGCAGCTTTTGCTGGAAAATACAGTAAAACACAATGTGGTGAGTGAGCAGAAACCATTGCATATCAGAATTTTTATTGATGGAGATTATTTAGCGATTCAAAATGATTTTCAAAAGAAAGAAGTTTTGCAGGACAGGCAGGGAGTAGGTTTGCAAAATATTGTAAATCGATACGGGATTGTAACGAACAGAAAGGTATTGATTGAACAAAATGAGAAAAATTTCACAGTCAAAATTCCAATTTTGACCAAACAAATTACAGTCATGGAAACAAGTGCAGAATATAATGATGAAAATAAGGCTTATTTCAGAGCTAAAAAAAGAGTAGAAGAATTGAAAGGATTTTACGGGAATGTTATTTCATATGTATGTGTAATTCCATTTTTGATTTTTATAAATTTAAGATTTTCTCCTGGATTTCAGTGGTTTTGGTTTTCGGCTTTAGGCTGGGGATTTGGAGTGGTAATGCATGCTTTTAAAGTTTTTGGTTATAGCTCAGATTGGGAAGAACGAAAAATCAGACAGATCTTAGAGAAAGAAAATAACAAACAAACCTGGAAATAATTATGGAAACAAATTACGCCGAAGCTGATCGTTATTATGAAGCTCAAAAAAAAGTAGCAGAAATTAAAAAGTTTTACCAGCATTTGACGGTTTATCTTCTCTGCAACCCAATTGTAATTGTGGTAAACCTTATGACTTCACCAGGTTATTTGTGGTTTATATGGTCCTTGATGGGTTGGGGAATAGCAATAGTTTTACACGGATTGAAAGCTTTTGAATTCTCACCGTTTTATAATAAAGAATGGGAAGAACGAAAAATCAGAGAGATTTTAGAAAAAGAAAATAAACATCAAATCTGGAAATAGTCATGAGAGAAAAAAATAATAAAGACACGGAAGCATTCGAACTTGAAAAAATGGCAACCAAAAAAGTGGTTAAATTGAAAGCTTTTTATTCGCACATGTTTGTCTACGTTATAGGAGTGATCTTTTTTATTTTGAAGGAATATTTCGGAGTTCCGTTTAATTTTTTTCCTTTAAAACATATCAATCTTTTTGTAATGGCAGTCTGGACGGTTTTCTTCTTAGTTTCTGCAATTGACATATTCGCTTCTTTTAAAATTTTTGGAGAAGAATGGGAAGAACGCAAAGTAAAAAGCATCTTAGAAAAAAGAATAAAAAAACAAAAATGGGAGTAATCATGGAAGTAAATTTAAATGAAGAAGACAGATATTATCTGGCAAAAAAGAGGGTTGAGGAAATTAAAGGCTTTTACGGAAATTTAACCGCATTTATAGCTGTCAACGTTGTCCTTATTTTTATCAATTTATACACATCACCCAATCATTTATGGTTTTATTGGCCTCTAATGTGGTGGGGAGTTGGAGTTGTTTTTCATGGAATGAAAGTTTTTAAAATATTCCCGGTTCTTGGAAAAGGATGGGAAGAAAGAAAAATCAAAGAATTGATGGAAAAAGAAAAAGAGAATAAAGCTAAATGGCAATAATTTAATTTTAAATAAAATGGGACGATTTAGACAACGCATGTATGAGGAATACAGACATGAATTTAGTACAGATGAAAGTTATAATATTGCATATAAAAAAGTGAAGAAAATTAAAGGGTTTTATTCGCATTTGAAGGTTTATATTATAGTAAATGCTATTATCATTCTTACCAGTTTAAATAGAAATTTTACTGGATTTGACTTTAAAAATGGAAATCATTTTGAAATAAGAGGTTTTAATAATTGGGAGATGTATTCTACAGCAATATTTTGGGGAATAGCCTTATTGATTCACGCTTTTACAGTTTTTGGACCGGATATTTTTTTCGGTAGAGACTGGGAACAAAAGAAAATTCAAAAATATATGGAGAGAGAAGCTCAGAATAAAAATAAATGGGAGTAATTTTAAACTAAAATTTCAATTTTTGCATTGTACTAAATGACCACATTAATTATAGAAGACGAAAAACCGGCAGCAAGATTATTGCAGCGTAAGCTCGAAAAGTTGGATATTGCCGTAGAAACCATGCTGCACTCTGTTGAAGAATCTCTTCATTGGTTTAGCAATAATGAACACCCTGATTTAATTTTTCTAGATATTCAGTTATCAGATGGTTTGTCGTTTGAAATCTTCGAAAAGATAAACATTCAAAGCGCTATTATTTTTACTACGGCTTATGATGAATATGCTTTGAAGGCATTCAAATTAAACAGTATCGATTATCTTTTAAAACCTATTGATGAGGATGACTTAGAAATTGCTGTCACAAAATTTAAAAACCGAATTCCGAAAACAGATGCAGGAAGTCAAAATCTGCAGCTTGATTTTGAGCAAATACGTCAGATGTTGTCTAATCCTTTCGAGAAGAGTTACAAAAAACGGTTTACCGTAAAAATTGGACAGCATTTAAAAGTTATTACGACCGATGAAATCGAATGTTTCTTTAGTGAAAACAAAGGAACTTACATTCATACTTTTGAAAATAGAAACTATCTGATCGATTCTACTTTAGAAGTTTTAGAGCAGGAATTAGACATGAAAGATTTCTTTCGCGTAAGCAGAAAATTTATTGTTCCGCTTACAGCAATAAAAGAAATTCAGGTATATACCAATTCACGTCTCAAAGTAATTTTACCTTCTTATAAAGAAGATGAAGTGATTGTAAGCCGTGAAAAAGTGCAGGATTTTAAAGCATGGCTGGGGTAGGAAGTTATTTTATTTCCACCAATCTTTACGAAAGTCAGTATTCCAGCCGTTGTTTTGGTATTTTTTGTTTGCAATAAAATCTCCAATAGCTTGTGCTACGTTGAGATCATTGCTCATCGGAACAAAATCTGATCCCCAATGTGATAACTTGCTTTTTTTAGTCTTGTAATCGGTCCAGGTACCTACAAAACCATTGTTGTAATTAGAATCAGGTTCGTCGCCGTCATCTGGATATTCCATCGAATTGTCTTTGTTAACTCCATAATAAGTTCGTAAAACACCTTTGAAATATCCGGAATTGTTTTGCAGAGAGTTTTCGTAAAAAATGCAATTAGCAATAATAAATCCAGAGGTTTTATATCTCGGATTTATTTCTTTTGGAATATAATTTTGAATAATTTCGATTTTTCCCTGAAATTCACAAATGTTATTCTTTACGATCGATTTGCCATAAACCAGATAAGTATTTGGATTTTCAGGATCCTTGATAATAGAAATATATTTTACACCCAGTTTTTGATAATTTTCTCCAATAATACCTAAAACATTATAATTGGGATCTTGCCATATTTTCGAAAAATCAAGGTTTTTAATAGTGCTAATACCCTCAGATTTATATTCGGAATTATCTACATTAGACCATTCTTTACTTTTCCCGGCATCATATACTTGTGCAAAAGTAACTTTAGTAAAAAGAAAGAAAAAAAGGAGAATGATAAAGGTATTTTTCATTTTAAAATAAATTTACTTCAGTTGCTTATAAACACTTTCTTCTTCAAATCGTTTTCTGTCTGTGATCTTAGATTTATTAAAATTATCCTTAAAACTTGTTCTTAAAAAGTACGAGCCATAACCTTCCTGATAGCTAATTTTAATTCCTAAAATTAGAGAATCGTTTACAGCTTTTATATTATAAATATTTTCCAGCGAACCATCATCATGCGCAAGAGCTGCAAATTTTTGACTAGGATAATAGTCTTCGGCTTCCGGATTTTTAATGGTCGAATATGTATTGTCTTTTTGGTTTAAAACTATCAATAAGCTAAAATCATCACAAGTGGTTAATCCTTCATCATCAGATGCACCCATTTCGAAGTTTGTAACCGGAAAAACAGAAAAACTTTCATTGTTACTGTTCTTAAAGTCAAAATTTTCGTTGTGATTTATTTCATAAACATCTCTTCCAAAAACAATATAATTTTTGCCTTTATATTCAATTTTTATGAAGTTTGATTTTAGACAATAATCTTTGCTTTTATCGATATTGTAAATAGAAGTACTTTTTTCTAAAATCTTAATTTTCGAAATTTCCTTAATCTCTAGTTCTTCTATTTTATTGAGTTTTTCATCAAATACCTGCAATTGTCCGTTCAAGACAATTCCATCTTTAGAATATTTTTCGAATGTTAATTTCTCTTCCTGATTTTTGTTTGCTGAATTGGTTGCTTCAGTTTTGGTTTCAGGAGTTTTAATTTTTTCAGATTCTTTTTTGTTGCTGCAACTTATTATTAAAAATACTAGAAAAAGAACTGAAAGATGTTTCATGGTTTTGGTTAGGTTTAATGAATGGTTTTTTATTTACTCAATCGATGCAAGGTAAAAGTCATCGCGCTCAAAAGGAAGAATGCCATAATTTGGTGAATTAATCCTAAAGCCAATGGAACACTGTATAATAGTGTAAATACACCCAATGCAAATTGAATAAATACAAAAACAACTAAAGTTTTAATTCCGTTTACTTGTGTTCTTGAAAGCGAAAATTTGGTGCTTTTGTAATATAAAAACAAGATGAAAGCCACCACAACATAAGCAAAAGTTCTGTGTACAAACTGAACACCGCTTTTCCCTTCGATTAAGTTTTTGACCAAAGTTGGTTGTTCAATAAAAACAGAATCATGTATAAATTCTCCATCGCTCATTAATGGCCAGTGATTGTGAATTAATCCTGCATTTAATCCTGCAACAAAACCACCGTAAATAATTTGAATTAATAGCGCAACCAAAGCAAATCGTGCAATATTGCGAAGCGGAATTACTTTTGTAATCGTTCTTTCAGGATAAATTAAATCTAATGCTACCCATAAAGTGTAAGCAAAAGTGATAAACGCAAAAGTAAGGTGTAATGAAAGTCTAAAATGACTTACATCAGGATTGTCGATTAATCCGCTGCGAACCATAAACCATCCAAGGAAACCCTGAAAACCTCCCATTGCCAAAAGAACGATACATTTTTTTATAGTAGGACGATCCAGTTTCTTTTTCATTAAAAAATAAACAAAAGGAACAAAGAAAACTAGCCCAATGATTCGACCAATAAAACGGTGAAACCATTCCCAGAAGTAAATAAATTTATAATCGGATAATTGAAAATCGTTGTGAATATTGATTTTTTGATACTCAGGAAATTTCTTGTATTGCTCGAAAGCTTCATTCCATTTTGCATCCGTAAGAGGCGGGAAAGTATCGGTTACCAAATGCCAGTCGGTCATGGATAAACCTGAATTTGTTAATCGCGTGATTCCGCCAACAACAACCATTAAAAACAATAAAACACATCCTGATAGTAACCAAATGATTACTGATTTATTCTCTTTTTTCATTCTTTTCCAATTAATTCGATTTCACTTTTTGTTTTGGAAATTCTTTTTAAATAGAATTTCGCGAAATATATATTTGTTATAATGCTTGAAGGAAATATAATTGCCCCAACAACAAACCTGTAAGTATAACCTGCGGTGTCAATATCAAGATTTAAAAATTCAATTAAGACTGGACTTGTTATTATGGCAGCAATAATAAAGATTATAGAGCAGGGAAGAATAAGAGACATTATAAAATAAAACAACGTATGTTTGAAATGATATTTTCCAGTATTCTTTAGTCCTTTAAAAAAATAAAAATTAGGATATACTACTATTGCTACCAGTAAAATTCTAAAAATTATTTTTAAAGCATCCATTATTTCTTAGGCGTTAAATTTAATTTTGCCGCTCTTTTAATTATAAAATCATATGCAGCCTGATATTCGTTCGGGATATCACCTTCTAAAATAGCTTCTTTTACGGCTTCTTTCAAAACTCCAATTTCGCGCGAAGGTTTCAAATCGAATATTTCCATAATTTCTTCACCAGAAATGGGCGGTTGAAAATTACGTACATGATCGCGTTCTTCAACTTCAACAATTTTCTTGCGAACGATTTCAAAGTTCTTATGATATTTCTTAAACTTCGACGGATTCTTGGTTGTAATATCAGCCTCGCACAAAGTCATTAAATCCTCTACATCTTCACCAGCATCAAAAACCAAACGACGAACTGCGCTGTCGGTTACAATATCCTGCGCCAAAACAATCGGACGCGAACTCATAATAACCATTTTTTGCACAAATTTCATTTTGTGATTCAAAGGCATGTGCAAACGTTCGAATATTTTTTTCGCCATTTTACCGCCTAAAAACTCATGTCCGTGAAAAGTCCAGCCTAGTTTTTTATTAAAACGTTTTGTTGGCGCTTTACCAATGTCATGCAACAAAGCCGACCAACGTAACCAGACATCATCTGTATTGGGGCAAATATTATCGACTACTTCTAGTGTGTGGTAAAAGTTGTTTTTATGCGTATGACCTTCAATTTCTTCGACCTGATTCAAAGCTGTTAACTCAGGAAGAATAATATCTAAAAGTCCGGTTTTATATAAAAGTAAAAATCCTGTTGAAGGTTTTGGTGTAGATAAAATTTTGTTTAATTCGTCTACGATTCTTTCGCCAGAAATAATTTTAATACGATCTGCATTTTTGGTAATCGCATTCAATGAGTTTTCTTCGATTTCGAAATTCAATTGCGTTGCAAAACGAATCGCACGCAACATTCTCAACGGATCGTCAGAATAGGTTATGTCTGGGTTTAAAGGCGTTTTTATTGTTTTGTTCTCTAAATCAGCCAAACCATTAAAAGGATCAGAAAGATCTCCAAAAGTTTTTTCGTTTAGCGATAAAGCCAATGCATTTATGGTAAAATCACGACGGTTTTGATCGTCTTCAAGCGTTCCGTTTTCGACAATGGGATTTCTGCTGTCAAAATTATAGGATTCTTTTCGCGCACCAACAAATTCGATATCAGTATCTTCAAAACGCAACATTGCAGTTCCGTAAGTTTTAAAAACCTGTACTTTGGGTTTTTTAGGAAGTAATTCAGAAACTTTCAAAGCCAATTCGATACCACTGCCAACAGCAACCACATCTATGTCTTTTTTTGAACCCCGATTTAAAAGTAAATCCCGAACAAAGCCGCCAATTACATAACTGTCGACATTAAGTTCCTGAGATGCTTTCGAAATTATCTCGAAGATTTTATTTTGTAAAGCTGTTTTATAGTTTGTTTGTATAGCCACGAATTCACTAATTTTAAAAATTACATTTCTTTTCTTGAAGAGAATGAAACGTCCGCAAATTTACAACATAGAAAATGCCTATTATAATGTAAAGGTCACTTTTTTATAGAAATTGAAAATTTTCAGTATGGAATTTTGTCAAAATAGAAAGAGCAACCACAAATTGCACAAATTTTCACAAATTATATTGAGATTTAAAAATAGAAATTTGCGCTAATTTGTGAAATTTGTGGTTAAAAAACATTATATGCCTATCAAACAAATCAATTGCAATAACATATTTTTAAAATTTCAATTTGTATTTTTGAATCATATAAAAACGCACACATGAAAATTGTTATATCGCCAGCGAAGTCATTAAATTTCGAAAAAGAATTACCAACTCCTCAATATACAGAACCTGCTTTTTTGAAAGAAGCACGCGTCGTTCATAAAGTTTTAAAAGAAAAAAAGCCAGCTGAATTATCCCAATTAATGTCGATTTCAGATAAATTATCAGATTTAAACTGGAAAAGAAATCAGGATTGGAAAACACCTTTTACTCCGGAAAATGCACGTCCGGCAATTTATACTTTTGATGGAGATGTTTATACAGGTTTAGATGCTTATACAATTCCGCTAGAGAAATTAGACGTTTTACAAAACAAGCTTAGAATTTTATCCGGTCTTTACGGCGTTTTAAAACCACTTGATTTAATGCAGGCGTACCGTTTAGAAATGGGAACGAAATTACCAATTGGTGAATATAAAAATCTGCACGAATTCTGGAAACCAACAGTTACAAAAGCTTTAAACAAAGAACTTGAAAAAGGAGAATTGTTTGTGAATTTAGCGAGTAACGAATATTTCTCGGCAGTAGACGTTAAGGCTTTAAAAGTGCCTGTAATTACTCCGGATTTTAAAGATTACAAAGACGGAAAATTAAAAATCATCAGTTTCTTTGCTAAAAAGGCGAGAGGAATGATGGTACGTTATATTATCGATACGAATGCCGAAACTATTGATGATCTTAAAGGTTTCGATTATGATGGATATGGTTTTGATGCCAATCTTTCTGAAGGGAATCATTTGGTGTTTACGAGATAGGTTTTTTTGAGGTTCTAAGGTTCTAAGATGCTGAGGTTCTAAGTTTTTTGCCAGAGAGTCGTAGACTCGGTACATTTTGTAGGCAGGGATTTCAATCCCTGTATAAATAAATCGTCAATAAAATATTTTCAAATCACAAATAAAAAAAGCCGGGCTAAATAAATAGCCCGGCTTTTTCGTATTATAAATCAATTATTATTAATGCATTGCATCAGCAGGATTAATCTTGTTTTTTCCTTTTTTAATGAAAAGAATAATTGGTATACAACATAAGAACATGATTCCTAAATACATAAAAATATCTATGTATGACATCACTGTACTTTGTTTCATTACTGAATATTCTATAGCCTGATAGGCTTTTTTAAGAGCAACATCGGCACTATAACCTTTCGCTTCAAAAGCTCTTTGCATTCCTAGTATACGTTGTTGAACCTGATAATCTGCAGGATCTAAATTCGTTAATAAATTAACTCTGTGTTCCTGACTGAAACGCGTGATAAAAGTGGTAATGATCGCAATACCAAATGAACCACCTAATTGTCTCATCATACCTGTAAACGCAGCTCCTTCACCAATATGTTTTCCTTTTAAGGTAGAAAGCGAAAGTGTGGTAATAGGTACAAAAAGTAATCCCAAACCAATTCCTCTTAAAATTAAAGGCCAATACATATGTTCTACACCAGTATCTGGCGTCATACGGGTCTGCATCATGAAGGTAAAGAAGAAGAAAACTAAAAATCCAACTCCAACCATATATCCCTGAGGAACTCCTTTCTGAATCATATTACCCACAAATGGCATCATGATTGCTGTGGTAATCGAACCCGGAATTAATAATAATCCGGCATCAGTTGCTGTCCATCCTAAAACAGATTGCGTATAAATTGGGATAATCAAAGTCGATCCGTATAAACCGAAACCAAGAATAAAACACATTACGGTTCCAATTCTTAAATTTCCATCTTTTAAAACACTAAGGTTTACAATAGGATATTTATACGTTAGCTCTCTCCAGATAAATAATATCAAACCAAGAACTGTAACAACACTTAAGGTTACGATTGTCGAATCGTTAAACCAGTCGTCTTGTTGCCCATGTTCCAGTACGAATTGTAATGATCCAATAAAAGCCGCTAATAATATAATTCCCCACCAGTCAACCTGATTTGCTTTTAATTTCTCTCCGTATTTCGGACTTCTTACGAAAGTAAGAGCCAGAATAGTAGCGATAATTCCTAAAGGAATATTAATGTAAAATATATAAGGCCAAGAGTAATTGTCTACTAAATATCCTCCCAATGGCGGACCTAAGGTTGGACCAACAATTACACCCATTCCGTAAATAGCTTGTGCCATACCACGTTTTGCCACAGGATAACTTTCGGTTATAATAGTCTGGGCTGTTACAAGTAATGCACCACCGCCCATACCTTGTACAAACCTAAAAGCTACTAATTCCCAAATATTACTGGCGTTACCGCATAAAAAGGAACAGACTGTAAATAATATGATAGAGGCCACAAAATAATTACGTCTCCCAAATTGTTGCGAAAGCCAACTCGTCATCGGTATTACAATAACATTCGCAATTGCGTATGCTGTAATTACCCAAGCCACATCAGTCAAAGTAGCACCAAGGCTACCTCGCATGTCTGTTAGTGCTACGTTTACAATCGTGGTATCTACAATTTCCAACAGTGCACAAAGTACTGCAGTAATCGTAATAATGACACGTCTGTAACCGTATTCTACTAAATCGTCGTCTCCTTGTACTGCTGTCATTATATTATTTTAAATGTACGTCAACGTCAACATTCATACCCGGTCTTAGTAATTTTACTTTTTCAGGATCGTTTGATTCGTCTAAACTAATTTTTACCGGCAATCTCTGAATTGTTTTTACGAAGTTACCTGTTGCGTTATCAGGAGGTAATAATGAAAAACGTGATCCTGTTGCAGGAGAAAATGAAGTTAAGGTACCTTTGAATTCGTAGTTAGGATAAGCATCTACTTTTAAGCTTACTTTTTGTCCCACAACCATTTTGTTCAATTGTGTTTCTTTAAAGTTTGCTACAACCCAAGCTTCATTATTATTGATGATATAAAATAAAGATTGTCCTGGCTGAACCAATTGTCCTGGCTGAATATCTACTTTAGAAACCTGACCGTCAATTGCTGCAGTTACAACAGTATAAGTTAAGTTTAAATGAGCAACATCCAACATAGTTTTGGCTCTTTTGATATTTGCAGCAGCAACTTCAGTTTGTTTATCAGAAACTTTAGATTTTGACTGAATTACTGATTTTTGGTAAGAACTTGCTCTTTGTTGTTGCTCTAAAACACGAACTTGATTTTCAGCTTCATCTTTTGCAGATAACGCTTGCTCATATTGTTGTTTTGTAATCGTGTGCGTTTTGTATAAATTATTGTAACGGTTATAATCGTTAGTAATTTGTCTCAATCTAATTTTAGCACTTTCGATAGAACCAGTTGCAGATCTCATCTGAGCATCAGAAACTGAGATGTTTGCATTAGCACTTCCAATATCTGCTTTTGCAGCTTCGTATTGACCTTCAGCACCTAACAATGCAGCATTTGCTTCATCGATTTTTAATTGGTAATCTCTTTTATCAATAGTAAATAAAGTATCTCCTTTTTTTACAAAGTCATTATCTTTTACATACACCTTACTAATATATCCAGATACTCTAGGAATAATTGGATTCATTTTTTTCTCGATCTGAGCATCATCAGTTTCTTCGTGGGCTAAGGAGTGCATGTATTTTGTTATTCCGTAAGTTCCGCCCACTAAAACCAACACGGTTAGTATAATGATGAATTTAGTATTTGTTTTTTTCTTTTCCATGAGAGCTATCGATTATATTTTAGAAAGATTGAATGATTGTGATAATTGTCCTGATACTGAAAGTAATTCGTAATATTTTTGAATAATTGTTGCTTTAGATACAGCTGTATTGATCTTAGCGCTTAATTGTTCAACATCTGCTTCAACCAAATCATTGGTATCAGCTAAACCATTGTCGAACTTATCTTTTACAAGTCTGTAATTTTCAGATGCCTGTTGAAGCGCTTCGTCGTAAACCACACTTTGATTAATGGCCAGGTCATAATCTTCAATAGATTTTTGAACTTCAACTTTAATACGGTCTGTCATTACAGCCTCTGTATTTTTAACCTCCAAAGCTCTGCTTTCAGCTTCTCTTACGTGAGCGCTGTTTTTGTAAATTCCAGAGATATCATAAGTTAAACCTACACCAAAATTCATAGCATATTTTACGGTAATAATATCTTTAAGATCCAAAGCAGTATAACCACCAAGTAATGCTAGTGTAGGGTAGTAAGCTGCTTTTGCCACTTTAATATTGGCTTCAGAAGCTTTTTGTTGAAAACGAATAGCTTCTAAATCTTTTCTGTTTTCCAATGCTAAAACATCAGATGTTGGTGCGTTGCTTGTTTTTAAATTAAAGAAATCAGCTTCATTAACCTGAAGTTTTGTACCTGGATCCAGCTTCAATAAAGTAGTCAGATAAAAGTTGATGTTATTAAGGTTGTTAGTAGCTTCATCAATAGATAATTGCGTTTTTGAAACTAATAATTGCGACTTCAATAAATCATTTCTCGGGATGATTCCGTTTTTCTCTAATTCTATAAAATCAGTCACACGCTGTTTGGCGCTTTTTTGATTTTCATTTAAAACATCCAAAGTTTTTTGCGCTTTGTAAAGAGCTGTATAATAAGTAATAACTCTTAAAGCAACATCTTCTTTTGTTTTGGCAGCATTTGCATTTTCAGCTTCATATAAATTATCATATGCATTAATGCTATTTTGAATTTTAAATCCTGCAAAAAGAGGTAAGCTTAAATTTGCCATTCCAATCATTGCTCTGTCAGGCGATGCTAAAGAGGCACTTTCGCCCTGATTTGGCATATCAATCGACGCTTTTGTAAGGCGTTGGTATTGTCCCGAAACTTTAATATCCGGATACTGATTGTTTTTAACTTCTTGTAATTCGTACTTTTTTGTGTTTACCTTAGTGCTGGCAAGAGTAACTTCGTTACTTTTTTCCCAAGCCAACTTCACGGCTTCGTCTAAGGTTAAACTTGTTTTTTCTTGTGCTTCTATTGATGAAATTCCGATAAAGAAAATACCAAAGAGCATTAATTGATTAATTTTCATAAACAAGTAGAGCTTTTATAGTTTGTTGAATGTGCTTTGTAAGACTGGTTTTAATGTAATCATTATACATTGCTTCTGTTTTTAAATTCAGTAAATCTTCGAAGAAAGGTTTGTTCATGTGAAAGTGAAAAAAGGTTCCAATAATGGTAGGCGTAATAAGCGGAATGATAACATCTTTCCTGAAAACTCCCTTGGCCTGACCCTGAGCAATAATACTCTCAACTGATTTTAGATTTCCTTTTTTTAATTCTGTAAAAGCAATAAAACTGTTCTCTCTTTTTTTTGCGTTGATTTCAAAATGCAACACTCTGAAAATCCCCTTGTTACAACTTATTCTGTTAATGTAAATTTCGATTAATTTATTGACTTTTTCAATAGGTTCGAGATTTTCCTGTAATAAATTTTCGAGTTGTAATTTTAAATCAGAAGTTTTGTAGATAATTAACGCTTCAAGCAGTCTTTCTTTAGAACCAAAATAATACGAAACCATGGCAATATTTATTTTTGCATGTTTTGAGATGTCTCGTATAGAAGTTCCTTCGAATCCTTTTTCAGAGAATAGCTTTTCAGCGACCTCAAGAATTTGAATTTTTTTATCGTTTAATTCGAAGTTTGACATGGTATTGTTTCTAATCGGGTACAAAATTAAACAAGCGTTTAAATTAAACAGTCGTTTAATTTTATTTTAACATAATATTAACAGAAAACCTTGTAGTGGTTTTAGGCTAATATTATGCTTTAAAGCTAGTGTTTCCTAACAAAAAAGCTGAAATAATATTATAAAGGATATTATTTCAGCTACGTGTTTTACACAATCTTGTCATTCCGACGGAGGAGGAATCTTCGTAAGTAACTCCGTAAAGAGAGTCCAATCTTTGTCGAGTTTCTCGTGGAGATTTCTCCTCTGTCGAAATGACAAACTATGTCATGAATTGTTTTAAGAAAAGGGATTTTTATCGAATCTCCCCAACAAATTCCTCAATTTTACCAGAACCATTCTCACTCAAATGTTTTATAAAAGCACTACCAATAATAGCTCCTTTTGCAAATTTAGTTGCCTGTGTAAAAGTTTCTTTATTCGAAATTCCGAAACCAATAATTTGTGGGTTTTTAAGGTTCATGTTTGAAATTCTTTCGAAATAATCTTCCTGTACGTTTCCAAAACCAGATTGAGATCCTGTTACACTTGCAGAACTTACCATATAAATGAATCCGTTTGAAACGCTGTCGATAAAACGAATACGTTCGTCAGATGTTTGTGGTGTAATCAGGAATACATTGATTAAGCCGTATTTTTCGAAAATCGCTTTGTATTCATCGGCATAAACATCCACCGGTAAATCAGGAATAATTAATCCATCAATGCCTATTTCGGAACATTTTTTACAAAAAGCCTCAACTCCGTATTGTAACATCGGATTAAAATAACCCATAATAATCAACGGAATTTTTACGCTTTCGCGGATGTGCTGTAGCTGATCAAAAAGAATTTGAGTCGTCATCCCGTTATGAAGTGCGGTTGTAGAACTCGCCTGAATCGTTGGTCCATCAGCCAAGGGATCGCTAAAAGGCAAACCAATTTCGATTAAGTCAACGCCATTTTTTTCTAAATCCTGAATGATCTGAACCGTATCATTTAAGTTAGGATATCCGGCTGAAAAATAAATAGAAAGTATCTTTTTATCTTCTTGTAATTTTTGAGTTATTCTGTTCATTTTATTTATGTTTTTTTCTCCTAACAGGTTTCCAAAACCTGTTAGGTATTTTGATTAAGTTTTATTTTTTAGCCACTCCCGATAGCTATCGGGATAAAAGATTCTCACTGATAGCTGGAAATTTATTTCACGCAGATTTTAAATAGATTTAAGCTGATTTGCGCAGATCTTTTTTAAATCTGCTCTAATCTGCCAAATCTGCGGGAAATAAAATCTTTTTAATCTGTGCAATCTGTGGCATTATATCTAAATCGTCACAACTCGAGTTGTCCAATTATCATTATTATTCTCTGCTAATAAAATTCCTGAATCTGAATCATTTATTTGTCCAATCAATTCACCTTTATTATTCCAAAAAGCACTTTTTCCGCCAGAAGGATAACCCCAGGATTCTCCAGTAAAATTAGCCATCAAAACATTCATTTTATGTTTTTGAGCATAATGCTGTAAATCGCGATACGCATTCGGAATCCCGTTTGGTGTAAAGAAAATACTGGCGATATAAATATCAGTTGCTCTTTTACACGCATTTTCAGGATGCAGCGGATTATCAATATCAGCACAAATAGCAAACGAAATCTTTTGATTCTCAATTGTAATCATCGGATTATAATCGAAAGAAGGAGAGAAAAATTCCTCTTCACCTTCATGCAAAAACTGTTTCGTATAAACCGCAACCGAATTATCAGGAGAAATAACAAATTCTCCTATAAATAATTGAGATTTTACCTGAATTGGCGCACCTGCAACAATAATAATATTATTTTCAACAGACCGTTTTTTTAACTGATCCAATCGGGAATCGTCTTTTTTGAAAGCCAGTTTTTGAGCATGTTCTCTTTCATAACCTGTAATTGATAGTTCCGGAAATGCGATTAATTGTGCGCCGTTTTGCACAGCCAAATCGATAAGACGATAATGATCTAATAAATTAGCTTCAATATCTCCCCGGTTTGGTTTTGTTTGTGCTGCTGCTAAAATCATATCGAATTTTATTTATTTTCTATATAAACCCAGGCAGCTGTTCCGGACTTCAACGTGACCTGAACTCTTTTGTAAGCATTAGATTCGAATATATCTACTTTAGCTAAATCCGAAGCAGAAATATTAAAAGCCACGCCATGTATAGGATCTGAAGCATCTTCTGTTGGTACGGCCACGACATAATCTGCCATTCCAAATTCTTCTTCTATTTGAAGACTTTTTAGCTTGTGACCCAAAAGCTGATCTTTAGTGCCATTTAATACTTTATTAAAAAGCTGCATCTGAATTTGTTTCGATCTTAATGTTCCGTATGAGAATAACTTTGTCATAATTTCTATTTTTCTCGTTGATTGTTTTTTGCGTTAGGGATAGGAGCGGTACCTCCCGATTTAGAAAAACAAGGCTTTTTAGCCGTAGTTTTTGTTAATCGGGAATTTAGCGGATAGCCCGGCCGGAGGAAACGCCCAAATTAATTTTATATTACAACTTAAAATAATCGATATAATTGTCTAGATCTTTATCGCCACGGCCAGAAAGACTTATGACTACAATATCCGTAGGTTTAAATTTCTTTTGATCTAAAACGGCAAAAGCATGCGCACTCTCAATTGCCGGAATTATTCCTTCTAATTTTGTCAATTGTAAACCTGCATTCATAGCATCATCATCAGTAACAGAGAAAAATTCTCCGCGTCCGGTTTGTGCCAAATGCGCGTGCATTGGACCAACTCCCGGATAATCTAAACCTGCAGAAATAGAATACGGCTCCGTAATTTGTCCGTCTGGTGTTTGCATCAAAAGGGTTTTGCAACCATGAATAACCCCCACTTTTCCTAATTTACTGGTTGCTGCACTGTGACCGCTGTCAACACCTTTTCCGGCAGCTTCAACGGCAATAATGCCAACTTCTGGTTCGTGTAAAAAGTGATAATATGTTCCCGCTGCGTTACTTCCGCCACCGATACAAGCGACAACATAATCAGGATTTTCACGTCCTTCTTTTTCTTTTAATTGCCATTTTATTTCCTCAGAAATGACACTTTGAAAACGCGTCACCATATCCGGGTAAGGATGTGGTCCAATTGCAGAACCTATAATATAATGCGTGTCAACCGGATTGTTAATCCAGTCACGAATCGCTTCGTTTGTAGCATCTTTCAACGTTCGTGAACCCGAAAGTGCCGGACGAACTTCTGCGCCTAACATTTTCATACGGGCTACGTTTGGAGCCTGGCGCGCAATGTCGATTTCGCCCATATAAACGATACATTGCAATCCCATTAATGCGCAAACTGTGGCTGTGGCAACTCCGTGTTGACCCGCTCCGGTTTCGGCAATGATTCTTTTTTTACCCAAACGTTTGGCTACTAAAATTTGCCCAATAGTATTGTTGACTTTATGCGCTCCGGTATGATTTAAATCTTCTCTTTTTAGATAAACTTTGGTATTGTATTTATCCGATAAACGCTTGGCAAAGTAAAGCGGACTCGGGCGCCCTACGTAATCTTTTAGCAATTGATCAAATTCTGCTTTAAAATCTGGTTCGCTGGTAATTTTTAAATAATTCTGGCGTAATTCTTCTACATTAGGATACAGCATTTCAGGAATATAAGCTCCTCCAAATTCTCCGTAATATCCTTTTTCGTTGACGTTAAAATTCATTTTATTCCAATTTTAAAAGTTGGCAACATCAAATTTTCGTTTGAAATTGCTAAATAGATTTTTGTTTTTAAGCCCCGGTTCGATTTCAAATTTACTATTTAAATCGACTGCATAAATAGGAAGATTTGTTTTTGAAATTTCTTCGATGGCTTTTAATTCATTTATTCCGATGCCGCCGCTCAAAAAGAAGGGCTTTTTCGAAGTGTATTTTTTTAATATTGTCCAGTCAAAAGTGGTTCCGTTCCCGCCCGGTAATCTTCCTTTTGTGTCAAACATAAAGTAATCACAAACGGCTTCGAAAGGTTTTATAATTTCGAAATCAAAATTTTCATCAGCCGAAAATACTTTGATGATTTCGATTTTCTTTGGTAATTGTTTTTTTAATTCTGATAAAAATTCAACCGATTCATTTCCGTGTAACTGAACGGCTTGTAAATTGTATTTGGCAACTTTCTCCAGAATTTCGTCCTGACTTTGATTGACAAAAACACCTACTTTTTTTATTGTTTTGATTAGTTCCGGAATTTCTCCGTTAAAATATCGTGCGGACTTTTCCCAGAAAATAAATCCCATATAATCGGGTAGGAGTGCACCTACTTCGAGGATATTATCTGGATATTTCATACCGCATATTTTGAGTTTCATTGTATTGTGTGTTTTTTAGCTTGTGTGTTTTTAACCGCAAAGGGCGCTAAGTTTTTTTATTTTGATTACGCTTATAAACGCTAAGTTCGCAAAGCTTTGTGTTTGTTGTTTTTGCCACGACCCGAGCGATAGCGAACAGGCGAAGCAATTTCACAAATTTTCACGAATTGAATTTGTGTTAATTAGTGTAATTCGTGTTTATTTAAGCTTTCTAATAAATTCTGTTGCTGCTTCGCCGGCATTGTCGGTTTTCATGAAGTTTTCTCCAATTAAGAATCCGTTGTAACCGTAAGGTCTAAGTTCAGAAATGGCTTCAATTGATGAAATGCCGCTTTCGGAAACTTTTACAAAATCATCCGGGATTTGCGATGCCAGTTGTTTGCTGAAATCTAAGCTTACTTCAAACGTTTTTAAGTTTCGGTTATTTACACCAATCATGTCTAAACTTGGCATAATCGACTTTTCTAATTCTTCCTGATTGTGAACTTCAAGTAAAACTTCTAAACCTAATTTCTTGGCAAATTCTGATAATGATTTTATTTCTTCGCGTGTTAAAACTGCTGCGATCAATAAAATTAAATCAGCACCAAAAGCTTTGGCTTCCAGAATTTGGTATTCATCAACAATAAATTCTTTTCGCAAAAGCGGAATATTAACGCTCGCTCTTGCCAAAAGTAAATCGTCAAGAGAACCGCCGAAATATTTTCCATCCGTTAAAACTGAAATTCCGCAAGCGCCTGCATTTTCATATCCTTTTACCACTTCTTCAACCGTAAAACTATGATTGATTACCGATTTTGAAGGTGAACGACGTTTGTGTTCTGCAATAATTCCCGTAGAACTTGTTCTTAGTTTTTGACTTAAAGAAATTGTTTCTCTTCCAAAAAACACAGAACTTTCCAATTGCGAAACCGGAATGATCGATTTTTTTAGGACGACTTCTCTTTGTTTATCAAATATTATTTTATCTAAAATATTCATGGCTGTTGTTTTGCCACAAAGTCACAAAGAAGCAAAGTTAATTAGTGCAAATTCGTGAAATTTGTGTTTATTTTTTATTTACTTAATTCTTGTAATGTTTTCAATGCCTGAAGCCCTTTTCCGGAGAATAAGCTTTCTTTGGCTAATTCAAAACCTTCTAATGGCGAACATTTTGTAACGGTTGCAATCGCCATTGCAGCATTGGCTAAAACCACGTTGTTTTGTGCTTCAGTTCCTTTTCCTGAAATGATATTGGTAAACATATCTGCCGATTCTTCGATGGTTTTTCCTCCTTCGATTTCACTTTGTAATAAAAGTCTAACGCCAAAATCTTCAGGTTTTAGCATGCCTTCCATATGTGATGTTATTGTTTTGGTTGGACCGGTTAAAGAGATTTCGTCATATCCGTCAAGCGAATGTAAAATCGTGAAATTGATATCGGTATTTTGATATAAATAAGCATACATTCTGGCTAATTCAAGATTGAAAACTCCAACCAATTGATTTTGTGGGAATGATGGATTTACCATTGGTCCCAACATATTAAAGAACGTTTTTACTGCTAATTCTTTACGAATTGGTCCAACATTTTTCATTGCCGGGTGAAATAGGGGAGCGTGTAAAACACAGATTCCGGCTTTGTCAATACATTTTTCTAAAAACGAAGCGTCATTACTGAATTTAATTCCCATTTTTTCCATCACGTTGCTTGATCCTGAAATAGAAGAAACTCCGTAATTTCCGTGTTTGGCTACTTTTATTCCGGCTCCGGCTGATATAAATGAAGCTAAAGTCGAGATGTTGAAAGTATCTTTTCCGTCACCACCCGTTCCGCATAAATCGATGGTATTATAAGCTGATAAATCAACGCGAACGCACAATTCTAACAATGCTTCACGAAAACCCGAAAGCTCATCAATCGTAATGCTTCGCATCATAAATACGGTCAAAAATGCCGAAATCTGGCTCGGATTATATTGACCGCTTGAGATATTAATCAAGACGTTTTTTGCCTCTTCTTTTGAAAGGACTTCGTGATTGATTAATTTATTTAATATATTTTTCATTCTTTTTTAAGGTTCTAAGTTGCTAAGGTACTGAGGTGCTAAGTTTTTTTTACTGAAACTGTAAACTGTGACTGATAACTGTTAATGTTCATTTCCCTGATAAATCCACATGGGTTCTGTTTTTCCGGCTCTTTCAAATCCGTTTTTCTTGTAGAAATCAACTGATCTTCCGTCGGCGGTTAACATTTGCATATGAAAGTGACTGTATTTCTCCTGCATTTTATCCATAATCAATTTTCCAATTCCTTTTCCCTGATATTCCGGAAGTACTAATAAATGCGGATAATAAACCGTTAAAAATCCATCAGAAATCGCATTCCCAAGTCCGACTAATTTTTGATCTTCCCAGGCCGTAATTAAAGTTTCTGAATTGGTAAGAGCATTGTATAATTCGTTTGGTTTATTAGCCGAACTCCATTCGTTTGCTTTGTATAAAATCAGTATGTCTTCAATATTGATTTCTTTGGTTGCTGAAATAGTTATTTCCATTTTTTAAGGTTCTAAGTTGCTAAGGGACTAAGGTTCTAAGTTTTTTGAAACTGTAAACTGTGACTGAGACTGAAAACTAACTATTTATCCAGTTTTCTAAAATCAATTTTCCTTTTGGAGTTAAAACACTTTCCGGGTGAAACTGAACACCTCTTACATCATAATTTTTGTGTCTTAATGACATAATTTGTCCGTTTTCGTCTATTGAAGTAGCTTCAAGAACGTCCGGTAAATTAGCGTCTACAACCCAAGAGTGATAACGTCCAACTTCGAATTCGTTGCCTAAACCTTCGAACAAAATTTCATCGGAAACTACTGTTTTTACATTTGTAGCAACACCGTGATACACTTTATCAAGATTTGAAAGTGTTCCGCCGAAAACTTCTCCAATAGCTTGTTGTCCTAAACAAACACCCAAAATACTTTTTGTTGGCGCATATTTTGCAATTACCGCTTTTAATAATCCCGCTTCATCCGGGATTCCTGGACCAGGAGAAAGTAATATTTTATCGAAAGAAGCGATTTCGTCTATTTCAAACTCGTCGTTTCTGTATACGGTAACTTCGCAGTTTAAATCCTCTAAATAGTGCACTAAATTATAAGTGAAACTATCGTAATTGTCTATAACTAATATTTTTTTCATTTTTTTTGAGTTGCTAAGTTGCTAAGAATCTGAGTTACTAAGTCCTAAAACTGAGACTGTAAACTGAGACTGAAAACTAATTTTTATTTTTCTCGAACGTATTTTTCTGTAATGATTCGATCGATTCCTAATTTTTCTACTTTTTCGATTCCTTTTTGAGTTAAGGTGTCATTTTTGATTTTCACTACAAACTCAAATTTTCCGTTTTCCCATTGGCGGTTGTTGAAAAATTCCAGATTTTCGGTATAAATACTATCTTTCAAAGTATATTTTCCGCCTCCGCCAAAGAATACTGCATTTGTCGAATCTTTACCATTATTTAAATCATGATTGAAAAAAGCAAAATGGGTATCATTTATAATTTTAATCATTTTTGTTTTTGAATTGAAAGTCGAGAAAGTCGAATCTTTTTCTGTCGTTTCAGCTGATATCAGACGCCAGGTTCCTTCAATTGGATTCTCTTTTTTTTCAGAATTACAAGCTGTTACGCCAATGATTAAAAATAAAATTGAAATTGCTTTTTTCATGATTATTTGTGGTTTTATGGTTTGTTTGTTAATTGTTTCAGGTTACCAATTCTTGTCCCAACGGTTGAAATCGTTGGCTATGTTTATATAGCTTTCCTTTTACATTTTGTTTTTCAAACATAGCCCGAGGTCTCTACCTTGGGAGACATATCGTAAATGATTTTGTGTCAATTCTCTGCGACTGAATACTAAAAAGCTGAACACTGATTACTATATTTTCTCCGCCATTTCCAGCGCTGTATTCAATGCTCTTAATTTATTATAAACCTCCTGCATTTCGCTTTCTTCGTCAGAACTTGCTACGATTCCGGCTCCGGCCTGGCAGTGTAACTGATGGTTTTTACTCAGAAAAGTTCGAATCATAATTGCGTGATTAAAGTTGCCTTCAAAATCCATGAAGCCAATTGCCCCTCCGTAAAAATTACGATTCGTTTTTTCGTAATCTTCAATCAATTGCATGGCTCTGTGTTTTGGTGCGCCGCTCAAAGTTCCGGCTGGGAAAGTATCTGCAACTACTTGCATCGTTGTAGCTTTTTCATGTAAATGACCAGTAACTTTAGAAACCAGGTGAATAACGTGCGAGAAAAACTGAACTTCTCTATACTTTTCTACGTTTACATCATGACCATTTCGGCTTAAATCGTTTCTGGCTAAATCGACTAACATGACGTGTTCACTATTCTCTTTTTTATCCTCAGAAAGTTGTTTGGCTAAAACCGCATCGCGTTCGTCATTTCCGGTTCTTTTAAAAGTTCCGGCGATGGGATGAATTTCGGCTTTTCTGTTTTTAACGATAATTTGTGCTTCGGGCGAAGACCCAAATATTTTGAAATCTCCATAATCAAAAAAGAATAAATAAGGAGATGGGTTGATGCTTCTTAAAGCTCTGTAAACATTAAATTCGTCACCTTTAAAACCTTGTGTAAAACGGCGAGAAAGTACTAATTGAAAAACGTCTCCACGGAAACAGTGCTTTTTGGCTAAAGCCACATTGTGTTTAAATTCCTCATCGGTTAAGTTAGAGAAACCTTCACCTTCTTTAGAGAATTTGTATGATGCAATATTTCTCGATTGTAATAATTGTTCGATTTCGGCAATATTATTTTTTCCGTCTACGCTGTGGCAGAAAATATACGCTTCGTTTTTGAAGTGATTGATTGCGATAATGTTTTGGTAAACCGCATAAAAGACATCCGGAATTAAAGTTGCAGTATCTTTTTTGGCAATTGAAACTTTCTCGAAATAACGAACAGCATCATAAGAAATGTATCCGAATAAACCATTATTGATGAATTTAAAATCGTTTTTTTCTGATTTAAACTGACTTGAAAATTCCTGAATTACCTGAGGGATATTGGTAGAAGTATCGATTGCAATTTGCTCTGTTGTTCCGTCAGGAAAAGTTTTTGAGATGATTTCATTTTCGATTTTAATCGTTGCAATCGGGTTGCAGCATATGTACGAGAAACTGTTGTCATTTCCGTGATAATCACTACTTTCCAGTAATAAACTATTTGGGAATTTATCTCTTATTTTAAAATAAATACTTACCGGCGTAATCGTATCTGCCAGGATTTGTTTGTAGTGTGTATTGAGTATAAAAGGTTTCAAAGTATGTTGTTTTTGATTTTTAATATTTTCTTGCTTTAATTTCGACCAAAAAAAAAGGGCTTGTCGTGATGACAAGCCCTTTATATTTATAGTTTTACAGTACCATAGGAAGCTTCGTTCACGACGTTTGACGTAAATTCTTCCACCACCAAGTATTGTTCATTAATGTTTTCATTTCTTTATTTTGATGTGACAAAGATATAAATGTAATTTGGATTAGAATACATAAAATTTCAAAAAAATCTTTTCTAAATTTTAAAATTTGTTAAATTCTACTGTTTTAAATTACTTTAAAGAACTAATTTCCAATCGCAATTGTATTGTTTTGGTTCATTCTAAAATCCGGATTTCCTTTGATATTAGGCGTTGTAAACAATTCGCTGTTTTTGAGTTTTGTATAATTTATTTCGAAATCAGGATTGCTGTAGAATTTTTGAATTGAAGGATTTGCACCACCTGCTTCGCTTACAATTCCGCCATTACAATTGTTAACGATTAAGTTTTTGAATGTAATTTTAGCTAAATTAACATCGCCATTTCCAATATTTCCTTCCAATAAAGCGAACGGAGAAAAACCCGAAACGATACTGTTCGATAAATTAAATAAAGTATTTTCTCTAACGTAAACAGACTCACGTACAAGCCCCTGATTGTTTTCTTCCAGGTTTACAAGAGTAATATTGCTGGCTGTTATTTTAGTCAGTTTTTTGCTCATATCTGTGTTTCCAATTTTGTCATAAGAATCTACTTCAAAACATCTTGAACCTGAAATATCTGATGAAAATGGATGACGAATTGCAATACTGTTGCTAATGTTGATTTGTGCTCCTTGTGTAAAATCAAAATCGTCATCTGTAGTTCTGTACGAAACCAGATTATTCATATTCAAATCTCCGCCATAACATTCGAAAGAATCATCGTTTGAAAAACTAATCTGAATATTGCTTAAAACTGTTTTCCTTCCCACTCCGGCTAACGAAAGACCGTTAAGTTCTTTTGCAGCACTTAGTTTTCTTCCGGAATATTCAATTCTCACATATTTTAAAATTCCTGAATTGTCTTCAGCATCCTGACCTCCGTAATGATTTAGCATTGGTTCTAAATCAAAGGGTAGGGTGTGTACGCCACCAATCGTATTTATAGGTGCTTTTCCAAGTATAATAATTCCGCCCCAATCTCCGGGTTTTCTATCTGCAATTTCTTTATTCGAAGTAAAAACAATAGGATCAGTTTCTAAACCTTCGGCCACAATTTTTGCGCCATTGGTTATTACAAGAGTTCCGCAAGTTTTGTCATCTCCGCGAATAACGGTTCCAGGTTCTATCGTTAAAACAGCATTTTTGGTCACGTAAACAACACCAACTAACTGATACGTATTTCGTTTTGATAATTTGGTGTCTTTGTCTATAGTACCTGCGATAATGTTTGTTGCTTCATTATATTCAGTATTGGCTGGCTTAAAATTGGTCCAGTTACCCATCCAGTTCGAGTTGCCAATAATTCCTTTAGGTTGCTGCTGGGCTTGTAAAAATAATGTACTTAGAAGAGTAATAATTGCAATATGTATTTTTGCTTTCATAACTATAATTTTGATTTCCAGGTTTGTTTTTTTAGTTAGCCCAAAAGTAGAAGCCCAATGTTAATCAAAGTATTAGATGTTATTACGAAAGTGTTATGCGAATATTAAGGATGTTATCTTTTTGAAAGGAAATAAGATTACGGACTTGATAGAATAGCGATTTTAAAATTGTTTCTAATTAAATTTTCATTTAAAGATAACTTGTAACTTTGATAAAAATAAAATAAGATGGATTTAGATACTCGAAAAGTGATTTTTATTAGAGACTTTCTGAAACTTGAAAGCGAGAAAGCTATTTCTCAGTTTGAAAAATTATTGAAGAAAGAAACTAAAATTGATTCTGAATTAAAGCCAATATCAATTTCTGATTTTAATAAAAGGATTTCTGATTCTTTAGAAGATTCCAAAAATGGACGTGTAACAGGATCTGATCAATTAATTTCTGAAATAGAGAAATGGAGCTGAAAATGATTGGACTGATTTTGCTAAAAAAGAGCTGAAAAGTATTTTTAATTATTATAATAAAGAAGCAAATGTAGATGTCGCAAGAAAACTTGTTCTGAGGATTACAAAAGAGACATTAAAATTAAAACACCAGCCTCTAATTGGACAAAAAGAAGATCTTCTAATTAATAATCCAAAAGAAATTTGTTATTTAATTTTTAAAAATTATAAAATTATTTATTGGATAAATTTAGAGAAAAACTCAGTTGAAATTCTGGATGTATTTGATACTCGTCAGGATCCAATAAACATAAAAAGAACGAAGTAAAAATAGTAAATAATAAAAAGAAACCCCAATAGTTATGAACCATTGGGGTTTTTCTTATAATAAGAATTATGTGTGAATTTTAAAATGTTAGAATTTTAAAGCTACAGTTAATTCGAAATCATCATTGATAGTTTTGTCTCCTAAGTTTTCGAAGAAGTTACCAGAGTTGTATTTGATACCGTATTTAGTTCTGTCAACTTTGAAAGCTGTTGTTGCAGTGTTTCCAGCTACAGTAATATCAAAAGTTACAGGTTTAGTGATTCCTTTGATAGTCAAATCAGCAGTTACTGTGTAAACATCAGTAGATTTAGCTCCAATAGTTTTGAAAACTAATTTTGCAGTTGGGAATTTGTCAGTTCCAAAGAAATCGTCAGCTTTCAAGTGACCATTCAATTTTCCTTGGTATTCTCCAGTTAAATCTGTAGAAGTTAATGAAGTCATATCAACAGTGAAAGAACCACCAGTTAATTTTTTTCCTTTAAATACTACAGCTCCGTCTTTAAAGTTTACAGTTCCAGAGTGCTCTCCAGTTACTTTTTTACCTACCCATTTGATAGTAGATGCTTTTACGTCGATTTTTTTAGTTTGAGCATTTACTGAAATACTAGCCGCTGCTACGAATAATGCTATTGCAATTGTTTTTAAATTTTTCATGTTGTTTAAAATTGATTTTGGATTAATAATAATTATATAGTGATAAATAATTCTTCGTGAGATTTTCTAACTTTTTTGTAATGTTGCGTGTCATCTTCAGTATGTCTGTAACCAACAGTAGCAATAACTGATGCGTTTAAACCTAACTTGTCGAAACCTAAGATTTCGTTGAATGCAGCTGCATTAAAACCTTCCATTGGAGTTGCGTCGATTTTCAACTCAGCAGCAGCAGCCAATAAAGTTCCTAAAGCAATATAAGTTTGTTTTGCTGTCCAGATATTTTTAGCATCTTGTGATAAGTTCGAAATCACACCATTCATCATATCTGCAAATCCGCCTAAAGCTTCAGTAGGAATTCCTCTTGTTTCGCTAATGTTTTGAATATAAGCAGCTACAGATTCTGGTCCGGCATTTAAGTCGTTAGCAAAAATAAATAACTGAGATGAATCTGTAATTTGAGTCTGACCGTAAGCAGCAGCTTTCAATTGTTCTCTAATTTCAGGATTTTCTACGATCACAACTTTATAAGGTTGTAATCCGTATGAAGAAGCAGCCAGTCTAACAGCTTCTTTTAAAGAATTTAAATCTTCTGAAGATATTTTTTTTGTTGCATCAAATTTTTTTGTTGCATATCTCCAATTTAGATTATCTAATAATGTGCTCATAAAATTAATTTTGTTGGGTTCGGTATTTTTCTAATAATTTATTCAGTAATTCTAATTCTTCAGGACTTATATTCTCAGCAAATGTACGCTCGTGTTCATCTACCTTCGGGTCTAATTCTTTCAATACATCTAATCCCTTTTGGGTGATCAAAACTTCAATCTTACGTCTATTGCCAGGGCAAACATTTCTGGTAACAAAATCCTTCAGTAATAATTTATCTACTAGTCGGGTTGTATTACTTGTTTTAGCCAGCATACGTTCCTGTATTACACACATATTAGCAGGATTTCCTTTTTGTCCTCTTAATATACGTAACACATTATATTGTTCTCCGGATAAATCATACGGTTTTATCAACTCGTTGAAATGATCCTGAATCACATTTTGCGTGTACATGATATTCAGAATAACTTTTTTCGCATTATCCATCTTAACTGTACTTTTTATAACTTCTTCAATTGTCATAGTCGTAAGTGTATAATTTGTATATACAAATGTATATCTTTTAATAGTTGTATATACAAATGTCATGTTAAATTTTTGTTAATTGAAAGAACATGGAAATACTGGTAGATAAACTCTATATAATTAGTATAAAAATACAGTATTTTATTAATCTAAAACTCTGTTTGTTTGATATTTAACTAAAATATAAAGTTGCCAAATTCAACTTTGAAAAAATTTTTATCCATCCTGATGTTAGGTAAATTCAGAAATCTAAAATCTAAACTCAAAAATCTAAAATTAAACATCAGGGCATGCCACCATCCAGATAAGAGGGCTAATTTACTTTGCGCGTATACGCCCTCTTATCGGGATGCTGTCGGGCTATCCGCACTGCTTCGGCAGATTGCTTCTATCCCTCATGCGAATCCAGTATACAAGAAACCCGACAGGTCATAAAGACTTGTCGGGTTTTATAAAGAAATAATTATTCCGGTTTTTAGAATAACGAAACACCTAATTGCATGCGAGTATATTTTTCAGCCGGATTCCACATAATGCCTGCAAAAACAGGAAGCTTATATTGAAATATCGAAATATCCTTAGAAGCTTTAAAACCTGCATTGACTATGTTGAAGTTATGATCTGTATTCGATGAATATAAATTTGATTTTCCGTCAAGCGAAAATCCTGCACCTATATATGTATCTAATGTGATCTGATCATTTTTTATTAACGGATAGCCTAACTCTACATAAGTTGAGTATCTGTTTTTATAATCAAGATCAGGTTGTAATTCCTTATCATTTCCATAAAGAATAATATCAGCTTCAATTCGTAAAGGAAATGCCTCAGGAAAACGATACGAAGTTCTCAAGTCAATAAGGTGCGTTGTGGTGTTTTTATCATAATTAAAAACTTCCGGATGTTCAACATTTGTAGTATTGAACAAATCCCACAGGCCAATTGTGAGTCCTTTATTTTTGTATTGAACATAATAATCGACCTCAGTATATTTACCATCAAAACTGTTACCGCCCCAAACCCCAACCGAAAAGTTTCGGTTTTTGTCGAAAGTATAGTGAATATCTCCCATAGCAGTCATGCTTGGGCTAATGATTAATCCTCTCCAGAGATGACTGGTTGCAAGAGTAACATTAAAATTTAATCGGCTTGGCTCTTTACTTACAGTGCTTTCAGGCGTTGTTTCCTGAGCATAGCCAGCTAGTCCTATGATTATTACCATAGAAAGAAAAAGATTTTTCATAAAATTCTTAGATTAAAAGAAGATGTTGTTAATTAAGCGTGAGGTATAATGCAGCCGCCAACGAAGCTCCTATTATTGGACCTACAATAGGTATCCAGGCGTATCCCCAGTTACTACTTCCTTTTATAGGTAAAATAGCATGCATGATTCTTGGTCCTAAATCCCTTGCAGGGTTTATGGCATATCCGGTCGTACCTCCTAATGACAGACCAATTGCCCATACTACTATAGCAACAGGAAGTGCGCCTATAGTTCCTAAACCAATTGTTGCATTACTGTCTGCAATTTGTAAACTAGGTCCTGCAATGTAGAATATTGAAAAAATCAAAACAAAAGTTGCAATTGCTTCACTTAACAAATTCGAAAAATTGTTTTTGATCGCCGGTCCTGTAGAAAAACAAGAGAGTTTTGCGCCTTCATCTTCTGTTGCGGCAAAATGGTCTTTATGTGATAACCACACTAAAAAAGCACCTAACATTGCGCCAATCATTTCAGCCAGGATGTAAGTAGGAACTAAATCCCAGCTAAACTTTCCTATAAGTGCCAATCCAAGAGTAACTACGGGGTTTAAATGTGCCCCGCTAACAGGTCCTGCAATAGTTACACCTACAAAAACGGCAAATGCCCACGCGCTGGTAATTACAATCCAACCTGAACTGTTTCCGTTGGTACCTTTTAGGTTGACGTTTGCTACAACGCCATTTCCTAATAAAATCATTACCATTGTACCTAAAATTTCTGCTATAAAGGGAGTCATATCGTTAGTTTTTAGTTAGTCTTCAATCCAATGAGATGCGCGTCCTACTGCTTTGTTCCAGTTCTTTACAAGACTGTCTACTTTTGTTTTTTCCATTTCTGGAGAAAATACCTTGTCTATAGACCATTGCTCTTTCAGTTCATCCAGGTTTTTCCAGTAGCCTACAGCAAGTCCTGCAAGATAAGCAGCTCCTAAAGCAGTTGTTTCAAGTGTTTTTGGACGTGTAACTGTTTTTTCAAAAATATCCGATTGAAATTGCATCAATAAATTATTTGTTGCAGCTCCTCCGTCAACTCTTAGTTCTTTTCCTTCGTCTCCAAAATCTGCTTCCATCGCTTTCACTAAGTCATTTACCTGATAGGCAATTCCCTCTAAAGTTGCTCTGGCAATATGTGCATTGGTAGTTCCTCTGGTGATGCCAAACATTGCACCTCTGGCATATTGATCCCAGTACGGAGCTCCTAAACCAGTCAAGGCAGGAACGAAATAAACTCCGCCGTTGTCCGGTACGCTTGCTGCCAAAGATTCGATTTCTTCTGATGAGTTGATCATTTTTGCTCCGTCTCGTAACCATTGTACAGCTGCGCCTCCAACAAAAACACTTCCTTCTAAAGCATAAGTTGTTTTTCCGTTGATTTTCCAGGCTACCGTAGTCAATAAATTATTGGTAGATTGAATAGGTTTTTCGCCCGTATTCATTAGCATAAAACAACCTGTTCCGTAAGTGTTTTTTACCATTCCTGAACTAGTGCACAACTGACCAAAAAGTGCTGCTTGCTGATCTCCGGCAACTCCTGCAATAGGAATTTTGGTTGCAAATAGGGTAGTGCAGGTTTCTCCGTAAATTTCACTGCTTTGTTTTACTTCCGGAAGCATTGCTCTCGGGATATTGAATAATTCCAGTAATTCATTGTCCCATTCTAAAGTATGAATGTTGAATAATAAAGTTCTGCTGGCATTAGAAACATCCGTCATGAACAATTTGCTGCGGGTTAATTTCCAGATTAACCACGTGTCAACAGTTCCAAAACAAAGTTTTCCTTCTTCTGCTTTTTTACGCGCTCCGGGAACATTATCCAAAATCCATTTTACTTTTGTTCCTGAGAAATAAGCATCCAGAATTAAGCCTGTTTTTTTCTGAATCATATCGGCATGACCTTGTGCTTTTAGTTCGTCACAAAATTTTGCTGTTCTGCGATCTTGCCAAACGATGGCATTATAAATAGGTTCACTCGTTTCTCTGTCCCATACAATAGTAGTTTCACGCTGATTGGTGATTCCAATTGCTGCAACTTCTCTACCAGAGATTCCTACTTTTGCAATTACTTCAGCAGCTGTGCTTATTTGCGAAGACCAGATTTCGTTAGGGTCATGTTCTACCCATCCTGGTTTTGGGAAAATTTGTTCAAATGGTTTTTGAGAAAGACTTACGATTTCTCCGCCATGATTAAAGAGAATCGCTCTGGAGGAAGTTGTCCCCTGGTCAAGAGCTAAAATTAATTTGTTCTCCATGATTGATAGTATATAATTAAGTTAATAAAGTTTTATTGAGATTGAGATCGTTCTATCGAAATTCTGATAGAAAAAATCCTTTTGAAATTTCTTTGAAATTTTCAATTTCCTGAGTTATCCAGGCTTCGTCATGTCCTAATTCTTTAGCTAATAATCGTGCTACTTTTTCAGAAGACTCAACTGCAGCTCTGGCATCTAAGAATAATAAACGAACACGTCTTGCCAGAATATCATCTACAGTTCTTGCCATTTCGTATCGAATCGCCCACGCTACTTCTGCCATTGTAAACTCGTGATCCGGATGTACTTTTTCTTTTAATTCTGGCTCACTTTGTTGCAATTGACGTATTTTAGGAATATCAGAACCATAAATATATAAGTGGTTTTCTCTGTCTAAAGTTGTCGTAGGCTGATTCCCATGAATAGCAAGGTGTTCTGTATTACATCCTTTTGCCGGTATTTTTCTTGTTTTAATTGCCTTGTCAATAATGTCTTCTGCAATTTTTCTGTAAGTGGTCCATTTTCCACCTGTAATGGTGATTAACCCAGTTTCAGAAACTATGATTTTATGACTTCTTGAAACTTCTTTGGTGCTTTTTCCTTCTTCTTCGGGAGCAGCTAAAGGACGCAAACCTGCAAAAACAGATAAAACGTCGGCTCTCGTTGGTTTTTTGGCTAAAAAGCGTTGTGCTGTTTCCAGTACAAATTCAATTTCGCTTTCTAAGGCAATAGGTTCTAAGCTTTGTTTTTTGATTAATGTATCTGTTGTTCCTACTACGATTCGGTTATGCCATGGCACAGCAAACAAAACTCTGCCGTCGCTTGTTTTAGGAATCATTAGTGCATGATCACCAGGTAAAAATGATCTATCAAAAACCAGGTGAATTCCCTGACTCGGAACGATATATTTTTTATAAACTGTATCGTTTAGTTTCATTATCGCATTGGTAAAAACTCCTGTTGCATTTATAATAGCAGATCCTTTTAAATCATATTTTTCTCCACTTTCCTGATCCAGCACCTGAACACCAGTAACTTGATTGTTATCGTCTTTTAATAAATTGACAACTTTGCAATAATTTATAATACAAGCGCCTTTTTCGGCTGCAGTCTGAGCAATATTTATGGCAAGTCGCGAATCATCAAATTGTCCGTCATGATAAATAACACCGCTTGATAAACCTTTTTCCTGTACGTTAGGAAGCATTTCGATTGTTTTTCTTTTCGAAATATATTTTGAACGGCCCAAACTCAAACGTCCGGCCAATAAATCATAAATGGTTAAACCAATAGTGTAAAAATAACCGCCCCACCAATTGTAATTAGGAATTACAAAGGATTGGTTTTTTACTAAGTGCCCGGCATTTTGTGCCATTAAACCTCTTTCTTTAAGAGCTTCTCTTACTAAGTGCACGTCTCCTTGTTCTAAGTAGCGTACACCACCATGAACTAATTTTGTGCTTCGGCTTGAAGTTCCTTTGGCAAAATCTACTGCTTCGACCAAAATTGTTTTGTAGCCTCTGCTTGCTGCATCAAGAGCAGTTCCTAAACCGCTTGCTCCGCCTCCTATTACAATTACATCCCACTTTTCAGTGTCTTTTAGTTTCGATAACTGTTCTGAACGTTTCATATAGTGTTTGTTTTTGTTTCTTTTTCTGTTCTTTTGTTTCTGTAAAGCAAAATTAATGAAACTAAACGAAACTAAAGTAATAGAATAAGGTTTTTTTTGAATTATTTTTTTGTCGTACATTTATACCTTCAAGAATCTTAATATTATCAGGCTATTATGGTTATTATAAATAAAAGACAAGAAGAAATACTTAAGGAACTGGATAAAAACGGACATGTAAATGTGGCGGATTTATGCGAAATACTAAATGTTTCAACCGTAACGATACGAAAGGATCTGAACTTTTTAGAAAATGAAAAATTGCTGCACCGTACACATGGCGGTGCAAGTAAGCAGCCTATTTATGCTTTCGAAAGAGATTTAAGCGATAAAGAAGGACTTCAGGTAGAACAGAAAAAACAGATAGCAAGAGAGGCTTTAAAGTATATTAATAATTTTGATTACATCATATTAGGCTCGGGATCTAATGTTCATTATCTGGCGCAGATTATTTCTGGTTTTCAAAAGTTAACAGTGATTACACCTTCTTTAAAGGTTTCTTTAGAATTGAGTAAGGAAGCAAATGTAGATACAATTCAATTGGGCGGTGATGTTCGTAAGAGCTCAAACTCGGCGGTTGGTCCTATATCGGAAGCGATTTTGAGTCAGTTTTCTTGTAATAAATTGTTTTTAGGTGCAGACGGACTTCATTTAGATTTTGGATTAAGTACTTCAAATGCATTAGAAGCGCATCTTAATCAAGCCATGATTTCGGTTGCGGAAAAGGTAATTATTTTGGTAGATTCTACAAAAATGAATGTGAGAGGTTTTGGTAAGATTTGTAATTTAGATAAAATTGATGTTTTGATTACAGATGATGGTATCGATATCGAAACCAAAACGAAACTAGAAGAAATAGGAGTAGAGGTTATTATTGCTTCGAAGTAATTTTTTAATATTTATAACTAATGAACCCAACAGGTTTTTAAAACCTGTCGGGTTTAATTTTCGATTATGGATTAAAAGAGAAACCCGACACGTCTTGAAACCTGTCGGGTTTTATTTTTCATTTTTTAAAAAAAATTACTCATTTAAGTACTTTTCGATGTTTGTCATTATTATTTTTCGTTCTTCAGGAGTTGCGTCATTATCCATATCGCTGTGGTTGATAGGAGTGAACTGAACTGTCATGCCGTATTTTTTCTGTTCTTGTTCGGTTGGTAATACACCTTCGTCTGCAGCATAGTTTTTGGAACGTAAAATATATACTTTAGGGTGATTAACTCTCGGAAGTGGCATTCTTCGATTGTCCATCGTTATTATTTTATCAACCAATTTGGGATATTTTGTAGCAAATAAAGCGGTCATATCTCCGCCATTCGAGTGGCCAATTAATGTTAGGTGCTTAAAATCTAATTCTGGATTTGTAGTTTTAAATTGATTTAGAACATACAGAATATTTTCGGTACCTCTTTCCCAATTAGGTTTTCTTGTGACTTTAAAATCGCCGTCCATTGCCAAAAGATCATCCGTAGGTAATTCGTGCTGAATGCTAATGACAAAATATCCTTTTGAAGCTAAAGTTTCTGTTAAGTACGAATAAATCATATTGTCACCGCCTTTATTCTCTCCGTATCCATGACTAAAAATTATTACTCGTTGATTATTAATTTTTGTATCAGATTTAGGTTGAAAAATTGCAACAGGAATTTTACGGTTTCTCGATTTGTCAAATAATTCCAAACTATCAAGTTTAACAGGATAGCTGTTGTTTGATGTTTGAGAATTTGATTTCTTGTTATTTGAGCAACTTATTAAGAATACAGATAAGAAGATTTGAAAATATATTTTCTTCATTTTTTTGACACGCCTTTAGATTCCTGATCGTGGGATTATATTTTTAAACTAGCTTTTTTTCGAATGCTTTTCGTGCTGATCCTCTAAAAAATACTTCGCCACAATAGGTGTAGTTTAATTTATCCAGGATTTTTAGCATCGGGATATTGTCAAAATTCGTATCTACTTTTATACTATGAATATTGTTGGTAAGGCAGACATCTTCTATGTTTTTGAAAAGTTTTGTAGCAATACCTTTTCCTTTTGCCAGTTTTGATGCGGCTACACGATGTACAACAGCATAATCGCCATTGGTAAGCCATTTGCCTTGTATTTCTTCGTAAGCAGGTTCTTTGTCGAATATGATGGCGGCGTAACACAAAATCGATTCGTTCTCTGTGAGTACGTAAGCGTAACCGTTTTTTATGTCATTCTCGATCGTAAGTTCATTAGGATATCCGTCTTGCCATTGCGTGCTTCCGTCTTGTCGTCTTTGTTCTATTGCGTCCTGAAGGATATTCCAGATTTGAGGAATTTCAGAAAGTGCTGCTTTTCTTAAAATGAATTGTTCTGTTGTGTTGCTCATTTTTTATATGTTAAATCTTAATGAGGTAATTTATCTTTAATAAAACCATAAAACCAGGTTCCTGCAATAGCACTTAATAAAGTGACCACAATTACAGTAACTCCAGTCCCAATTTGAGCGAAAAGTGGTCCGGGGCAAGCTCCGGTAATTGCCCACCCGAAACCGAACAATAATCCGCCGTAGATTTGTCCTTTGTTGAAAGTTTTAGGCTGAATTTCGATTTTTTCTCCCTGAATAGTTTTGATGTTGAATCTTTTAATGATCTGAACAGATATAACGCCAACGACAACTGCGCTGCCAATTACGCCATACATAAAGAACGATTGCAATTGAAACATTTCCTGAATACGGTACCAGCTGATGATTTCGGCTTTTACGAATACGATTCCAAAAACGATTCCGACCAACATATATTTAAGGTTTGACAATCCTGAATCTTTTATCTGGCTTCCGTTGATTCCTTCTGTGTCTGTATTTTTATTTTCTAAATGATTCATTTTTGAAATTTTAAAGTGAAAGAATATAAGGCAAAATCAAATTGGCCATAATAAAACCGCCAATCATAAAACAGATTGTGGCTATTAATGAAGGCCATTGTAAGTTTGAAATTCCCATAATCGCATGTCCGCTTGTACAACCGCCGGCATAACGCGTCCCAAAACCCACTAAAAATCCTCCAACAACGATCATTATAAAACCACGAAGCGTAAATAAACTTTCCCACGAGAAAAGTTCTTTTGGTAGTAATCCCGAATGATCGGTGATTCCGTAAGTAGCTAATTGTTCAGAAAGTTGTGGCGTAATTTCAACCGGATTTGGATTTGCCAGGAAATAAGCAGCGATCACTCCGCCCAGGAAAATTCCGAAAACAAAGAATAAATTCCAGCTTTCTTTTTTCCAGTCGTATTTAAAAAATGAAATATTTGCCGGAATACAAGCCGCACAAATATGACGAAGTGAAGAACTAATCCCGAAAGATTTGTTTCCGATAATCAATAAAATAGGAACTGTTAACCCAATCAACGGACCTGAAACGTACCAAGGCCAAGGTTCTCTCAAAATTTCTAGTAGATTCATTTTTTTTAAAATTAGATTTTTTTTTCACCATATAAGTGATATAAGTAATTATAAGATGGAGTTTTAAATCGCGTTGAACTTATATGAGCTCATGTAAGTTTAACCAGTTTAGTTAAAACGTACCGTAATTAAATGAACTTATATCACTTATATGGTGAAAATTTATATTCAACGTTTATGCTTTTAGCACTTTACTTTGACAAACAAAATCTGATTTTGGAATATTTGTTTTTGCAATGGCTCCAAAACCACCTTCGATTTCGGTAAAGTTTCTAAAACCGCGGGCTTGCAAAATCGAAGCTGCGATCATACTGCGATATCCTCCGGCGCAATGCAAATAAAAATGCTCGTTCGGGTCAATGTCTTTTACCCAGTCATTAATATAAGCTAAAGGTTTGCTATAAGCATCGTCGATATGTTCAGCTTCGTATTCTGTTTCTTTACGAATGTCGATTACTTTATCTTCTTCAATTTTAAATTCACTCGCGAATTGTTCTGCTGAAATTCTATGAACCGTATCAGTTTCAAAACCGGCTTTTTCCCAGGCTTCAAAACCACCGTCCAAATGTCCTATGATCGAATCGAAACCAACACGGCTTAAACGCGTTACGGTTTCTTCTTCAAGACCAACCTCTGTAACCAATATAATAGGCTGTTTTACATCGGCAACCAACGTTCCAACCCACGGTGCAAAATCACCGTTGATTCCGATATTGATCGATTGCGGAATAAATCCTTTATAGAAATCGGCACTTTTTCTGGTATCTAAAATTAAAGCTCCGGTTTCTTCGGCTACAGCCTCAAATTCTTTTACATCAATCGCTTTCATTCCGTTATGCAAAACCGATTCGAAACTTTCGTAACCTTGTTTATTCATGGCCACATTCATACTAAAATAGGCTGGAGGAGGTAATAAACCATCGGTAACTTCTGTAATAAATTCAGCTTCAGTCATGTTGGCGCGCAAAGCATAATTCGTCGCTTTTTGATTTCCAATGGTCGAAACCGTTTCCTTGCTCATGTTTTTTCCGCAAGCACTTCCCGCACCATGCGCAGGATAAACGATAACTTCATCAGCCAGCGTCATGATTTTATCTCTTAACGAATGAAATAAAATTCCCGCCAATTGATCTTGTGTCATTCCGGCTGCTTTTTGAGCCAGATCCGGACGGCCAACATCGCCAATAAATAAAGTATCTCCAGAGAAAATAGCGTGATCTTTTCCGTTTTCGTCAATCAATAAATAAGTGGTGCTTTCCATGGTGTGCCCCGGAGTATGCAAAGCTTTTATTGTAATTTTTCCAATTTTGAATTCTTGCCCGTCTTTGGCAGAAATGCAATCAAATTCGCAAGCCGCATTTGGTCCGTAAACAATTGGCGCCTGAGTTTCTTTGCTTAAATCGATGTGTCCAGAAACAAAATCAGCGTGAAAATGCGTTTCGAAAATGTATTTCAGTTTCACCTCATCGCGTTCTAAACGATCCAGATAAGGCTGAATTTCACGAAGCGGATCAATAATCGCAGCTTCGCCATTTGAAGTTATATAGTAAGCACCTTGTGCTAAACATCCGGTGTAAATTTGTTCTATTTTCATGATATGTATTCTAAAAAGAAGGGAATACAAAGGTAACCTACTTTTTGCTTAAAATAGGTGACTAATGTTACACAAATTTGATTTTTGTGTAAAAAAAGACAGGGTTGTTTTACCATATAAAGCCCATAGGAAATTTAAAAATACGTGTAATCGACGTTATGCTAAAATGAACTTATATCACTTATATGGTGAAAAAAATAATCTACGTAATTTTACATCTACAAAAATCATTAACATGAACACAGAAGATTTATTGAGTCAAATCGCTTTTATAAAAGAGATTGATAAGCTAAAATATATTCAGCGCAAAACGAAATTGTTTAATAGCGACCGAAATGAAAATGATGCAGAACACAGTTGGCATCTGGCTTTGATGGCGATTGTTTTGGCAGAACATTCAAATGAACCAATTGATGTTCTAAAAGTGGTGAAAATGGTTTTGATACACGATATTGTCGAAATAGATGCCGGTGATGTTTTTATATACGATACACTAAAAAGTCATGATAATACTGATGAGGAAAGATTGGCCGCGAATCGCATCTTCGGATTATTGCCTAAAAAACAGGCAGATGATATGATTGCGATTTGGGAAGAATTTGAAGCAGGTGAAACTAATGAAGCCAAGTTTGCAAAATCAATGGACAGACTAGAGCCTTTATTGCAGAATACGTCTAATAACGGAGGAACCTGGAAAGAGTTTGATGTACCTTATAAAAAAGTCTATGAAAAAAAGAGCGTTATAAAAGAAGGTTCAAAAACGATATGGAATTACGCTGAAGGATTAATAAATGAAAGTGTAGAAAAAGGAATTTTGAAAAAGGAGTAAAATGCCAATTCTTTTAACACATAGAAACATAGTTTAATTTGTCTTCAAAAGGCGTTTCACTTGGCATCAATTCACATAGCTATGTGTGAAGAAATGTATTTCTTTTTTGCATTCTTTTTTTAAAGGATTAAAAATCTATGTTTCTATGTGTTTAATATTTTTAAGGATTTACAATGTTAGTAATTCTCGTGTTTTTATTATTAAGTGTTTTTAAGAAGATTCAAAAACGATATGGAATTACGCTGAAAGTTTAATAAATGAAAGTGTAGAAAAAGGGGTTTTGAAAAAAGACTAAATTTTTAAACCTATAGATTTGTAAAATCAAATATCAATATTTTACCAGAAAGTAATACAGGTATATTTTAGGTTTTGCGAATTTTGTATTTATATTAAATGTATTAAATGAAATTTTTTATTGCAATATGTTTAACCTTTTCTGATTAAGCTAAGGTTATATTTTCTTATCTAACTTATATGGTTTAAAAAAGAAAAAACTTCTTTTAAAGGCAGGGAATTCAGGTTTTAATGGGTAAATTTGAGGAGACTTCATAAATAAAATACCGCCATGGAAGAAATGCTTTTTTATGACCGAATGCAATTCGCCTTCACAATTACTTTTCACTACCTTTTTCCGCAACTTACAATGGGTCTTTCGCTGATCATTGTTTATTTTAAATGGAAATATCTTAAAACTAAAGACGATCAATACAATCACGCCACGCATTTCTGGATGAAAATCTTCGCTCTGAATTTTGCGATGGGAGTTGTAACGGGAATTCCAATGGAGTTTCAGTTTGGAACCAATTGGGCTAAATTCTCTGAGTTAACTGGTGGAATCATCGGACAAACTCTGGCGATGGAAGGGATGTTCTCTTTTTTCTTAGAATCCTCATTTCTGGGCATCTTTTTGTTTGGAGAAAAAATAATTGGACATAAATGGCATTTTGTAACCGGATTATTAATTATGATTGGTTCCTGGGCCAGTGGATACCTTATTATTGCCACACATTCGTGGATGCAAAATCCGGTTGGTTACGAAATTCTTGAAAATGGAAAATTTGTTCTGACGAATTTTAAAGCGTTGTTCCTGAATCCGTGGTTATGGCCATCCTATCTACACAATCAGGCAGCTTCTCTGGTTACAAGTTCATTTGTAGTAGCCGGAATTGGAGCTTTTTATATTTTAAGTAAAAAGAATGTTACTTTCGGAAGAATGTTTGTAAAAACAGGCGTAATTTTCGGATTGATTTCTAGTGTTATTGTGGCAGTTCCAACGGGAGATTTACTGGCTAAAAATGTCGTAAAATACCAACCCGTAACTTTTGCAGCAATGGAAGGAATTTTTCATACCGAAAAGAAAGGTTCTGAAATTGTTTTAATTGGGCAGCCCGATGTAAAAGATAAAAAACTGGATAATAAAATTGCTGTGCCTAATATCTTAAGTTTCCTGACTTACGGAAGCTGGCATCAGGAAATAAAAGGTCTGGATCAGTTTGAAGAAGATCTTCATCCAACCAATATTTCTGGTTTATATTATGCGTATCATATTATGGTAGGACTCGGAACCATATTTATAGGCTTGATGGCTTTTGCACTTTTTCAGTTAATTAGAAAGAAATTATTCGAAACCAAATGGGTTTTGTGGTCGTTGATGTTTATGATGCCATTTCCGTATATCGCCAATACTACAGGTTGGTACACGGCCGAATTAGGAAGACAACCCTGGTTGGTTTATAATTTGTTACGAACTTCTGCGGGAGCGTCACCAACGGTTTCATCCGGAAATACCTTGTTTACTTTATTAGGTTTTATAGGATTGTATCTTTTACTTGGAATGTTGTTTTTGCTTTTGATTGGAAAAATCATCAATAAAGGACCTCATAATGTTGAACTGAATTCAGAAAAAATATAGTTATGGAATTTTTTTGGTACGTTGTTTTAATGGGAATTCTGGCCGTTTATATTGTATTAGACGGTTACGATTTTGGAGCAGGAATTATTCATTTATTTTTTGCGAAAGAAGAGAAAGATAAAAAAGCAATTACAAGCGCTATTGGTCCGTTTTGGGATGCCAATGAAGTTTGGATTATTGCTGCGGGAGGTGTTTTGTTTTTTGCTTTCCCTACTTTATACGCTTCATCTTTTAGCGGATTTTATTTGCCGTTGATCATGATTTTATGGTTGTTGATTTTCCGTGCGATAGGTCTTGAAATGCGCGGGCAAGTGCATCACCCCATGTGGGAAGCCATTTGGGATAAAGCTTTCGGGATCGCCAGTTTGCTTTTGGCTTTATTCTTCGGGATTGCTTTGGGGAATATTGTTCGTGGTGTAAACTTAGGAATGGTAACCAATGGAGTTTCGACTCAGGAAGCGCATTATTTCTTTTTGCCTTTATGGAATCCTACTTTTAGCCCGCAGGCAAATGAGTTGGGAATTATAGACTGGTTTACGCTATTTTTAGGAATTGTAAGTGTTGTTGCGCTGACAATTCATGGTGCGAACTGGATTATTTATAAAACGAATTCGGCGTTGAATCCAAAACTTAAGAATGTAGTTTTTAAACTAAATATTGTGTTATTGGTTTTAGTTTGTATTTCGCTGCAAATCTGGCATTTTATTGAGCCAAAACCGTTTCATAATTTCGTAGAAAATCCAATTCTTTGGTTCTTTCCTTTAATGACTTTTGTTGGTATCTTGGGATTATTCAAAGTTCGTTCCTGGCAAAAAGACGGAATGGGATTTTTGTTTTCGACTTTGTTTCTGGTCGGAGGATTTGCCTCAACAGCCGTTTCGATTTTTCCGAATGTTTTGCCTTCTACAAATAATGTAAATCCATCATTGACGATTTATAATACTGCCGCAGGAGAATATGGATTGAATGCCGGAATGAGTTGGTTTTTTATTGCTTTGTTTTTAGTGATTGTTTATTTTATTATTCAGTACAGAGTTTTTAGCGGGAAGATGGATGATGTTGGGTATGGGGAACATTAAGTTTTTTTTTTTGCCACTAATTACACAAATTTTCACGAATTAATTATATGAATAGCCGTTGGTTTTAACCAACGGTTTTTTTGTTTTAATCATCGGGGCTTTAGTTAAAAATGTTATTATATTTGACTAATAACGAATTTATTATTTGATAATTACATGATTGAAATCAAAGGTTATCCAAGTAATTATTAAATTTAAAGTATTTTTAAATTATGTTTTTCAAAAAGAAACCACTAAAAGAAACTGAGTTTGCTGAAAAATTTGCTAAGCAATTACTAAAAAAAATAAAAGGATTAAAAATTACTTTAATAAATGAACTTGAGGTTAGGAGTGAATTTAATGGAGGGGCGCATAAACATTTTTTAGATAATTGTTATTCTGAATATATAGCTGATACAAAATCTATTAAAAAGACAATTGAAAAATACATTGTTAGCATTGCTGAAATTTACTTACCTAAAGAATTTGTAAAAGTTGAAAGAATTCTTCCAATTATTAAAGACAAAAGATTTGTAAAAAGTTTAGAAGAGATAAATGTAGATTTTCGAAAAAGTCATATTTATGAACCTTATAATGATGAATTGTTTGTTTTTTATGCAGAGGACCGGGAAAATTCAATTCATTATATTTCAAAGAATGATCTTGAAGAAATCAATTTTCCAATTGAAGATTTAAAGGAAAAATCAATTGAAAATCTTTTAAATAGTTTCGAAATGAAACGCCATGGTGAAAATGGATATTATATGATAACTATTGGAGGAAATTACGAATCAAGTTTAATTTTATTAGATATTTGGCATCGGGAAAACTTTTCAGTAAATGGTGATTTTGTGATTGGTATTCCTGCACGGGATATATTGTTTATTACCGGAAGTAAAGATTCAGAGAATTTGCATCGTCTTTATGATTCGATAAAAAAGATAAATGAAACGGGTGATCATCTGGTTTCTGATAAAATTTTCGAATTTAAAAATGGAAAGTTTGAGGTTTTACAATAGTTAAAACAAATTTTTACTAATTAAATTCTATGAATAACCGTTGGTTTTAACCAACGGTTTTTTTATGCAGTAGTGTTGGCGTTAGCCAAATTGTTGAGTATATTTGGCTAAGCCGAAAACGTTTATTTCATATTCCTTGACAAAACCTAAGGTAGCAAATGTTAATAATGATTAATTTTTCTATTGCCGTTGCTTTGTTTATCGCAATAAGCTAGCGTATGTCCTTGCGAGGAACGAAGCAATCTCAATATAGTAATTATGTATTTTTAAATTATTTCCTGCCTTTGCGTAGTAAGTTTTTTATTTGGAAGATAAATCTTGTTTTTGAATGCTTAAAAGCGGTTTTGAAATTTTAAATGATAATAGATGAAAGTTAAAATTGCAATAAGTGTTGTAGTATTTTTTTTAATTGTATTTTATTCTTTAATGCAAATAAATTTTTTAGATTACGAAAGTCCAAAAAAATATGATGAAATAGATGAAATTACGTTTAATGATTTTAAGGGTTTAGAGTTTTTTCAAAATTCA
>NZ_JBKQBJ020000012.1:0-192937 GCF_046825355.2 Flavobacterium sp. C3NV
ATCAGTCTCTATCGGTTATTCTTTAATCTCTCGATTATCTTACTCTTTATTCTTTTGCCCTAACATCTCTGTTAAAGCGGCTGTCAATTCAATATGTCTACGAACGTGTTTCAATTTTGTTTCGCTTATTTCTCAAAGCGGGTGCAAAAGTAGAAAACTTATTTCTAACTGGCAAATGTTTTTTGAAGTTTTTTTAAAGAAAATTTCTTTTCTTTTTACTTCTAAAATCTACCAATCTATCAATGAACTTTCCGTGTTTTGCGGGGTGCAAATGTAACATCCGTTTTCAAATCTCACAAGCTTTTTTTAATCTTTTTTTGAAAATAAATTTTCATCTTGATTTTGTTTGCTTGTCAGTATTTCAGTGAACGTCTATCGCTGTTGCGGGTGCAAAAGTAGCTAGTTTATTCAGTTAAACAATAGCTTTTCTTAACTATTTTTAATCTTTTTTATAAGTGACTGGTTGGATGGTTTTTACAAGGCGAAGTTTTTTTATGGTTTGGGTGGCTTTCTTGGGTTTTGCCTGTTTTGGGTGGTTTTAATGAGTTTTGCCACGAAGGCGCTAAGGCGCGAAGGTTTCTTTTTTTGTTGGCTTTGTTTTGAAAAAGTCTCAAAGTTGGGGGTTTTACTGTTTTTTTTTAATCGTGCAATCCCGATAGTTATCGGGAGCTAAGTCGCAAAGCTTATTCTTTTGGGGCGGTTTCTTTCTTCTTCTTACTAATGTTTCTTTTCAAAACTACTGCCCTAGCCCCGATGGGAGGGAAAATCCTTTTGTGGTGGGGTTCACCACAAAAGATTGGAAGGACAGCGGGAATAGCTCCTAATCTTTATTAAATTCCAAATCTCTAAAATTCCAAATTACAATCTTATGATGCTTCTACCTAAGCCTCGGGTTACTCAAGAGGAAAATTTGCTTCTCCTTTATATATATCTACAAAAATAAACCCGACGGCTTTTGAAAACTGTCGGGTTGTGGGAATGAAATCTTACCTTATATATAGGAGAGAAAAAAGTGTCCTTATATATTGTTTATACTATCGATTACTTCTTTTGTAATGTGGATGCTTTTGAGTTTGGCCTGATGATCGAAAATTGGACCTGTCGCCATTAGCTCGTCTACGCGTGCATAGTCAATGAACTTTTTAAGATCTGTTATTAGCTGTTCTTTGTTTCCTGTAAATGTACATGCGGTCATTTGATTGACGTGGAAGCGTTCTTCTTCGCTCATAATGTCATCTAGTGAATCTACAGGTGGTTGTAAACCTTTACGATCGCCACGAATTAAGTTCAGAAACATTTGATACAAACTTGTAGACAATCTTTCAGCTTCTTCGTTTGTGTCGGCTGCAATGATATTAACGCAGGCCATTGTTTTGGGTTTGTCTAAAAACTCTGAAGGCTGGAAGTTTTCGCGGTAGAACTCAAAAGCCTGTATCATTTGTCGTGGTGCAAAATGTCCGGCAAAGGCATAGGGTAATCCGTACGCAGCGGCAAGTGCGGCACTTTCTGTACTTGAACCCAGAATCCAGATGGGAACATTTGTGCCTTCGGCAGGAAAAGCGCGAACTTTTGCTGTGGCATTTTCGGCAGAAAAGTAATCCTGAAGTTTGGTTACGTTTTGAGGAAAGCGTTGTGCCTGCTCAAAAAAGTCTTTTCGGATGGCTTCGGCGGTTGGCTGATCTGTTCCCGGGGCTCTTCCTAATCCTAAATCGATTCGGTTTGGATAAAGTGTTTCTAAGGTTCCAAATTGCTCGGCTACTATTAAAGGAGAGTGATTTGGTAACATGATTCCGCCTGAACCTACTCGTATGTCTTTTGTTTGACTGGCGATATAACCAATTAAGACTACTGTAGCAGAACTGGCAACGTGTGCCATATTGTGATGTTCTGCCAACCAGAAACGCTTATAACCTAAGTTGTCTGCAAGTTGAGCTATTTCTTTTGTTTTTTGAAATGTTTCGCTTGCATTGCTATCTTGTGTAATGATAGCTAATTCTAATATTGAGATTGAAATTGGGTCTTTCATATATAATGTAGCTTTTATGCAAAATTAATTCATTTACAACAAAGCTTAAATTTTTTGATGTTAAGAGAATTGTAAAATTTATCAGTGTTAAATATTTTAATGACGTTATATACAATTTAAATATAGTCATTAATAGCTTAAAAATTAATTTTATACCAGAAGTAACAACTTTGTGATCTTAAAATTATTTTTTCGCAAGAATTTCCTATCGATCAAAAAAGTTGAATGATTTAAAACCTAAATTTGTACATCAAAAAATGAATTTCGATCCTAGCCTTTTCCTCAAATGACACATAAAATTTTAATTATAGACGACGAAGAAAAACTCAGAAGTCTGTTGGCACGTATTATAAAATCAGAAGGTTTTGAAGTTATCGAAGCCAAAGATTTAAAGTCAGGTTTTAAAAAACTCGAACAAACTGATATTGATGTTGTTTTATGTGATGTAAAATTACCTGACGGAAACGGCGTTGATTTCCTGCAAAACATTAAAGGAAGTTTTCCTTTGATTGAAGTTATTCTACTGACAGCTTTCGGAAATATTCCGGATGGTGTTCAGGCCATGAAAAATGGTGCTTTTGATTATATTGTAAAAGGCGATGATAACGACAAAATTATTCCGCTTTTATATAAAGCTGTCGAAAAAACACAATTACAGAAAAAGGTACAACAACTTGAAAAACGCATTGGCGATAAATATTCTTTTAATACCATTATAGGAAAATCTAAAGGAATTGAACAGGTTATTGATTTAGCCAAAAAAGTAGCCAAAACCGATTCGACTGTTTTATTGACAGGTGAAACCGGAACCGGAAAAGAAGTTTTTGCGCAAGCGATTCATGAAAACAGTAATCGCGTTGGCAAATCTTTTGTGGCCTTAAACTGCAGTACTTTCAGTAAGGAAATCTTAGAAAGTGAATTATTCGGACATAAACAAGGCGCTTTTACCGGGGCTTTAAAAGATAAAAAAGGTTTTATTGAAGAAGCCAACGGCGGAACTTTATTTCTGGATGAAATTGGAGAAATGCCAATTGAACTGCAGGCCAAATTATTACGCGTTCTGGAAACTAGCGAATACATACCAATTGGTGATACAACTCCAAAAAAATCAAATTTTAGATTAATTGCCGCTACAAACCGAGATTTAAAAACCGAAAGTGACGAACACCGTTTTCGTTCTGATTTATATTTTCGTTTGAATATTTTTGAAATAAAATTACCGCCTTTGCGAGAAAGAGTTAAAGATATTGCGCCTATAACAAATTATTTCGTCAAACAATTTTCTGAAAAAACGAACAAAAAAACATTAACCATTTCAGATGATTTTCTTCAAAAATTAGAAAACTATTCCTGGCCGGGAAATATCCGCGAACTTAAAAATGTGATTGAAAGATCTGTTATTTTAAATAACGGAGACACTTTAACTTCGGATGTTTTGCCTTATGAAATGCAGCATCAACCAGAAAAACCTACTAAATCAATGTCGGCTTTTTCAATGCAAAGCGTTGAAAAACTACATATTCAGAAAGTTTTGAATTATACGAAAGGGAATAAAGCAGAAACGGCTCGATTGCTTGAAATTGGGATTGCGACTTTGTATCGAAAATTGGAGGAATATAATATTCAATAATTAAATTCCAATATTTTTTAAATTCCAAATTCCAATTTGAAAGCTCCAGCGGAGCGATATATCTTGGTTGCTATATATATCACCCCGATGCTGTTCTAACAACGCATCTATGTTTTTCTATAAATATGGCGTTCCTCCGGAACTCAAATTTTAAAATTAAAATCCTTATCATTTCAATAAAAGCTTATCATTTTGATAGGCTTTTTTTATGTCTGATTTTTGGCATGAGACTACATTTCCTTTATTGACAACACTTTAGCACTATTCTTATTTTTTCGGAACATATTTTGGCATAAGGAGGAAGAACACAAAAATTCATTCTCATGAAAAATCAAGTCAATTCAATCTACAAACAAGCTGAACGTTTTGCCGACATCACCAAAAAATCTATCATTTCTGGTAATATCGTTCGTGCAAAAAAATGTCTGGCTCTTGCTGAACGCTTATTTATTAGCGGAAGTTTAGAAACTAAAAATGCGATTTCAAATGTCTACATTTTCTCGGTTTCTTCTTTTATGGAAGTACGTCACTGCAATATTTCTCATCTTTTTCCTCAAACGCTTAAAGCGGAATATATCAAACAAGTTAATACTTCGGGCGTATAAAAAGTTTAATCGGTTAACTGTTTAATTGGTTAATCGGTAAAAAATCTAAAGTCTACAATCTTAAATCTAAAATAATTATGATCACTTTTCTTTTACTCGCATTGGCCGTTGTGTTGTTTGCGATTTGTTTTAAATCAGTTGAATTTTTTGAAAAAATCTAAATCATGACTGCACTATTTATTGTTTCGATCGCCGTTTTTGGCTATTTGGTTTATGTATTAATCAAACCCGAAAAATTTTAATGATGTTAAAAGTTATAAGTGAGATGTTAGATGTTATACGTCGATCTCCTTTTTACAAATCACATCTGACATTTTACTAAAATTTAAAAAATTATGAACACAGAATTACTAGGCGTCATCAGTATCTTTATCGTTTCGATAGTTTTAGCCATTCCAATAGGAAAATATATCGCTAAAGTTTATTTGGGAGATAAAACATTGTTTGACCCCATTTTCAATCCAATTGAAAAATTTATTTTTAAAATCAGCGGTATCAATTCGGCTGAAGAAATGAACTGGAAACAGCACTTAAAAGCACTTTTAAGCATCAACATGATTTGGTTCTTTCTTTGCTTTTTTATCTTATTGTTTCAGGGATCTTTATTTTTAAATCCCGACAACAACCCGTCTATGAGTCCGGATTTGGCTTTTAATACCGCCATTTCATTTGTAGTAAACTGTAATTTACAGCATTACTCAGGCGAAAGTGGAGTTTCCTACCTATCACAAATGTTCTTAATGTTCCTGCAATTTGTTTCTGCCGGTGTTGGTATGGCTGCAGCTGCAATGATTTTCACTGCAATGAGAGAAAGAACTACAGATAAACTGGGAAATTTTTATAACTATTTCATCAAAAGCTGTACTCGTATTTTATTACCATTATCAGTTATTGTAGCTACCGTTTTAGCCTTTAGCGGTACACCAATGGATTTTGACAGTAAAGATTCAATAACAACTTTACAAGGTGATCATGTAGATGTTTCTCGCGGACCTGCTGCTGCCTTTATTGCGATCAAACACTTAGGTACAAATGGTGGTGGATTCTTTGGAGCCAACTCTGCACATCCATTAGAGAATCCTACATATTTTACTAATGCTGTTGAACTTTGGTCACAATTAATTATTCCGTTTGCTATGATTTTTGCTTTAGGTTTTTATCTAAAGAAAAAGAAATTATCCTATGTGATTTTTGGAGTCATGACGCTTGGATTCTTATTGCTGGTTATTCCAACAGTCGTTAGCGAAATGAATGGAAATCCGGCTATAGAAAAAATGGGAATCGCTCAAACAACGGGAGCTATGGAAGGAAAAGAGGTTCGGTTTGGGCCTGCGATTTCAGGTTTCTGGAGTATTGCCACAACCGTAATTTCTACAGGTTCTGTAAATAGTATGCATGATAGTTCGATGCCAGTTTCAGGTGCTATGGAATTGCTTGCTATGATGGTCAATGCGTTTTATGGCGGTTGTGGTGTTGGTATTTTAAACTTCTATATTTTTATTATTCTGGCTGTATTTATTTCCGGATTAATGGTGGGGCGAACACCTGAATTTTTAGGAAAGAAAATCGAAGCGCGGGAAGTTAAAATTGCTGCATTTATCGCAATCCTTCACCCTTTATTAATCTTATCAGGAACTGCTCTAGCTTCTTATTTTGCTGCACATGATACAGCAATGGGTTACTGGTTTAGCGGAAACGCAACGGGCTGGTTAAACAATCCCGGACATCACGGATTCTCAGAAATGTTATATGAATATACTTCTAGCGCTGCCAATAATGGTTCTGGTTTTGAAGGATTAGGAGATAATAATCCGTTTTGGAATATCACTACAGGAATTGTATTGCTTTTGAGCCGTTTCATTCCTATCGTTGGACCATTGGCAATTGCAGGATTATTGGCTAATAAAAAATACATTCCGGAAAGTGCAGGAACTCTAAAAACCGACACTTCTATTTTTGGAGTAATGGTTTTTGCTGTAATCGCTATTATTGCTGCCTTATCATTCTTCCCGGCGTTGGCGCTTGGTCCATTGGCAGAATATTTTACACTAAAATAAAAATGCAGCAAAATATTTTTAAACACATAAAACATAAACGCAAAATATTTCAAACATAGCCCGTGGTTTCAACCACGGGAAACGAATTGCGGGAACAAATATTCTGACATACGTTGCGTCCCAGCGGTTGAAACCGCTGGCTATGTTCTATAATCTATGTGTTTTTAGTGCATAACATTTAACAAATAACATTTAACTTTTTACAAGAAAATGACAACTAATAAATCCACATCATTGTTTGAAAGCAAACAGGTAAAAGAAGCCTTAGCGCAGTCTTTTGTGAAGCTGAATCCAAAATTGATGATCAAAAATCCGGTAATGTTTACCGTAGAAATAGGAACTGCCATTATGTTTGCTGTTTGTATTTCCATTTTAATGGGAGCAACAGATCAAGGTAGTTTTACTTATAATTTAATTGTGTTTTTAATTTTATTAGCAACGCTTTTGTTTGCCAATTTTGCCGAAGCCATTGCCGAAGCAAGAGGGAAAGCACAAGCCGACAGTTTAAGAAAAACACGGGAAGAAACTCCGGCCAGACAAATTTTACCAAACGGAGAAATCAAAAACATCAGTTCATCTGAATTGAAAAAAGGAGATGTTTTCGTTTGTGAAGCCGGTGATTTAATTGCAACCGATGGTGAAATTATCGAAGGTTTAGCTACTATAGACGAAAGTGCGATTACAGGAGAAAGTGCTCCTGTAATTCGGGAAGCCGGTGGAGATAAATCTTCCGTAACCGGAGGAACAAAAGTACTTTCTGATAAAATCAAAGTAATCGTAACCTCTGAACCTGGCGAAAGCTTTTTGGATAAAATGATTGCTTTGGTTGAAGGCGCAAGCCGTCAGAAAACGCCAAACGAAATTGCCTTAACCATTTTATTAGCCGCATTTACTTTAATCTTCGTGATTGTGTGCGTTACGCTAAAACCGTTTGCCGACTATGCAAATGCACCCATCACGATTGCGGCTTTTATTGCACTATTTGTTTGTTTGATTCCAACCACAATTGGTGGTTTACTTTCAGCAATTGGTATAGCAGGAATGGACAGAGCATTAAGAGCTAATGTGATTACAAAATCAGGAAAAGCAGTTGAAACTGCCGGAGATATTGATGTTTTGCTTTTGGATAAAACAGGAACAATTACGATTGGAAACAGAAAAGCAACTAATTTTTATCCTGCAAAAGGCGTATCTGAAGAAGATTTTATAAAATCTGCAGTGTTAAGTTCATTAGCAGATGACACTCCGGAAGGGAAAAGTATCGTGGAATTGGCTGGAGCCGAAACTGCCAATAAATTATCAATTGAAGGTGCTACTTTAATCAAATTTACCGCAGAAACCAGAACTTCCGGAGTTATTTTAAAAGACGGAACCAATATTAGAAAAGGGGCTCAGGATGCTGCAAAAAACATTGCAAAACAAGCCGGAAATTCTTTTCCTGAAGATACCGCTCAAAAAGTAATTGATATTTCTACAAACGGAGGAACACCACTAGTCGTAATCAAAAACGATCAGGTGCAGGGTGTTATCGAATTGCAGGATATCATTAAAACGGGAATGAAGGAACGTTTTGATCGTTTGAGAAAAATGGGTGTAAAAACAGTGATGGTTACCGGAGATAATCCATTAACCGCCAAATTTATCGCCGAAGCTGCAGGTGTTGATGATTTTATTGCCGAAGCGAAACCTGAGGATAAAATGAACTACATCAAAAACGAGCAAAACTTAGGTAAACTTGTAGCGATGATGGGTGACGGAACCAACGATGCCCCTGCCCTTGCGCAAGCCAATGTGGGTGTTGCTATGAACAGTGGAACTCAGGCTGCAAAAGAAGCCGGAAACATGGTCGATCTTGACAATGATCCAACTAAACTTATCGAGATTATCGAAATTGGGAAACAGCTTTTAATGACTCGCGGTACTTTAACTACTTTTTCTATTGCAAATGACGTTGCGAAATATTTTGCTATTGTTCCTGCTCTTTTTATTACTGCGATTCCTGCGCTTGAAGGATTGAATATCATGCGTTTGCATAGTCCTGAAAGTGCGATTTTATCAGCGGTAATTTTCAACGCCATTATCATTCCGATATTGATTCCGTTGGCATTGAGAGGTGTTGATTATAAACCAATCGGAGCAAGTGCAATCCTAAAAAGAAATCTGTTGATTTATGGTTTAGGCGGATTGATTGTCCCTTTTATCGGAATTAAATTAATTGATTTATTGGTAGCACTGTTTATGTAGCTACTAAGGCGCTAAGTTGCTAAGGTTCTAAGTTTTTTTGCTTAGTGCCTTAGATTCTTAACCGTTTACATCATCAAAAAAATCTTAGAAACTTAGAGACTTAGTCTCTTAGAAACTTTAAAACAATGAAAATATTCTCACTATTAAAATTAACACTGCTTACCGTAATTCTGTTTGCAGTTATTTACCCCCTTGCAATTTACGGAATTGCACAATTTGCTCCTAATCATGGGAAAGGAGAAACTATTTCGGTTAACGGAAAAGTGGTTGGTTACCAAAAAATTGGTCAGAAATTCGATAAGTCGAATTATTTCTGGGGAAGACCTTCGGCTGTAGATTATAATGCGGCCGGAAGTGCAGGAAGTAACAAAGGACCAAGCAATACTGAATATTTGGCTTTGGTTCAAAAAAGAATCGATACATTTTTAATCGTTCATCCTTACCTGAAAAAATCTGAAATTCCTGCTGATATGGTTACGGCTTCAGGAAGTGGATTAGATCCGAATATTTCTCCAGAAGGTGCTTTGATTCAGGTAAAACGTGTTGCTAAAGAAAGAAAATTAGCTGAAGATAAAGTGAAAGCTTTGGTTGAAGCTAAAATTAACACAGCTGTTATGGGACCTGAAACAGTTAATGTTTTGGAATTGAATATTGCACTTGATAGATTGAAGTAATACGTTTTAAACCCGACAGGTTTTTAAAACCTGTCGGGTTTGGTCACCGATAAAAATAGTACCTAACAGGTTTTGAAAACCTGTTAGGATAATGAACGCCCTTTTTTATCCCAAACTCCTAGCCCCGATAGTAGTGGAAATCCTTTTGTGTCCGCCGCGGCGGACACAAAAGATTGAAACGGATTGCTTCGCCAATTCGCACTTTCAGGCTCGGGTGCGGGATTAGCTCCTAAAAAATCTACTAATAAATAATTGAATACCACAAAAATGAAAAAAATAATACTTACAGCTTTAATCGCATTTGGTTTTAGCAATTTACACGCACAGGAAGAAACAAAAAGTCCATTTACGTTCTCGGGATACGTAGAAACTTATTATAGTTATGATTTTGGAAAACCGGATGATCATACACGCCCGGGCTTTTTTTACAATTATAATAAAAGTAATGAAGTTAACATTAATTTAGGTATGGCAAAAGTGAATTATCAAAAAGATAATATTCGTGGAAATTTTGCCTTAATGGCGGGAACTTATGCCGAATACAATATGGCGGCTGAACAAGGTTTGCTAAAAAATGTTTACGAGGCGAATGTAGGCGTGAAGATTTCGCAAAGCCATAATTTATGGATTGATGCAGGAATTATGCCGGCGCATATTGGTTTTGAAAGTGCGATTGGAAAAGATTGTCAGACTCTTACCCGAAGTATTCTGGCGGAAAACTCTCCTTATTACGAAACGGGAGTTAAAATTGGTTACACCTCTGAATCTGGAAAATGGTATTTGGCGGGAATGTATCTAAATGGTTGGCAGCGTATTGAAAAAGTAAAAGGTAATCAAACGCCTGCTCTTGGAACTCAGGTTACCTACAAACCATCGGACAAAGTGGTTTTGAACTGGAGTACTTATGTTGGAAATGAGCAACCAGATATAGACAAAAAATGGCGCTATTTTAATAACTTTTACGGGCAATTTAAAGTAACAGATAAAACAAATGTTACGGCTGGTTTTGATGTTGGATCACAACAAGCGGCTAAAAACAGTAACAAATATGATACTTGGTTTTCGCCAGTTTTGATTCTGCAATACAAACCAACGGATAAAATTCAGCTTGCAGCGCGTGGCGAATATTATAGTGACGAAAAAGGTGTTATTATCGCAACTGAAACGCCAAACGGTTTTAAAACTTACGGATTTTCAGCTAACTTTGATTACTTAGTTACTGATAATGTAATGTTTAGAATCGAAGCCAGAAATCTTTCTAGTAAAGATGAAATATTTACAAAAGACAATCTTCCAACGGACACAAATACGTTTGTAACGACTTCGCTGGCGATTTCTTTCTAGAAATTATTTTGCCACAGATTTCACAGATTAAAATGATTTTAAAAATCTTCATAATCCGTGAAATCCGTGGCTAAAAAAACAAAAAGAACTTAGTGCTCTAGCGCCTTCGTGGCAAAAAACATGAAAGAAGAAAAAGAAAATAACGCACAGCACTTTCTCGATTTAATTCAGAAATCACGAAAAGGAAAGTTTAAGGTCTACATTGGGATGAGTGCCGGTGTGGGGAAAACGTACCGTATGCTGCAGGAAGCACATTCGCTGTTGAAAAACGGAATTGATGTGAAAATTGGTTACATCGAAACACATATGCGAAAGGAAACGCATGAACTTTTATCTGGTTTGCCCGTTATTCCGCGGCGAACCATTTTCTATAAAGGAAAAGAGCTCGAAGAACTTGATGTGCAGGCGATTATCAACCTTAGACCTGAAGTGGTCATTGTAGATGAATTAGCTCACACGAATGTTGAAGGCAGCAAAAACGAAAAACGCTGGCAGGATGTTCTGGAAATTCTTGAGGCGGGAATCAATGTGATTTCGGCGGTGAATATTCAGCATATTGAGAGTCTGAATGAAGATGTAAAACGGATTACTAACGTTGACGTTCAGGAACGTATTCCGGATAATGTTTTGCGATTGGCAGATGAAGTGGTGAATATCGATTTGACAGCTGAAGATTTGATTGCGCGTTTGAAAGAAGGGAAAATTTATACGGCTGATAAAATTCAGACAGCTTTGACGAACTTCTTTAAATCTGATCAGATTTTACAATTGCGGGAATTGGCTTTGAAAGAAGTCGCTAGTCAGGTAGTTCGAAAAGTAGAAAATGAAGTGCCTCAGCTTAATGCTTTACGTCACGAAAAACTTTTGGCGTGCATAAGCAGTAATGACAAAACGGCTAAAATTGTAATTAGAAAAGCAGCACGTCTGGCGAGTTATTACAACGGTTCGTGGTATGTTTTGTATGTCGAAACGCCTAAAGAAAGCAGTACCAAAATAGCATTGGATAAACAACGGCATTTGATTAATAATTTTAAGCTGGCCGTGCAATTGGGCGCAGAAGTCATTAAATTAGAGAATAAAAATATTGCGGATGCTATTTTGATGGCGGTTGAAGAAAAACATATTACAACTGTTTGCATCGGAAAACCGCATTTGAATTTATTTAAAGTAATTTTGTCTACAACGATTTTCAGACGCTTATTAAATAGCTTGTCTTTATCGAATGTAGACCTTGTTATTTTGTCTTGAATTTTTCTAACCATAATAGTCGTTTTAAACCATATAAGTTATATAAGTTCATTTAAATTGGAAATCTGAAAAATTTAACCGCAAAGAACGCAAAGGTTTACGCTAAGTTCGCTAAAGTTTTTTAACCTTTCCTTAATTATGCATCCCCTTATATTATCTTATATAACTTATATGGTTCAAAAAAAAAGAAATTGTTTTAAACAAACATCATGAGAATTAAAACTAAATTGAATCTGGGAGTTGGATTGTTATTTTTAATGATAATCATACTTTCGTTAGTGAGTGGATATTCTGTTTTTTTGATAAAAGCAGACACGGAGAATATTCTGAAAGCGAATTATAATACGCTTGAATATTCCAGAAATATGATTTTGTCTTTGGATGAAACTAAAATGAATACGGATAATAAGCTTCAGACTTTTAAAGAATATCTTCAAAAACAAACGCAAAATGTTACCGAACCGGGAGAAAAAGAAGCCACAGCCAGTCTTGAAAAAAGCTTTGCACTTTTAGAAAAAAAAGGTTCGAATGAAACTATAAAAACGCAAATCAGACAGGATATTTTTGCAATCATGAAACTCAATCTCGATGCCATAAAAAAGAAAAGCGATATTGCCAAACATACCGCCGAAACTGCTAATTTATGGATTGCTATTGTGGGTACTTTATGTTTTTTGATTGCCTTTAATTTACTGGTGAATTTACCCAATAATATTGCCAACCCAATTAAAGAACTGACACAAAGTATTAAGGAAATTGCCAATAAAAATTATTCGGAGCGGGTGCATTTTACTAATCATAACGAATATGGAGATCTTGCCAAATCGTTTAATACAATGGCACAAAAACTTCAGGAATACAATAATAGCAATTTGTACAAATTATTCTTTGAAAAGAAACGATTGGAAACGCTGATCAATAATATGCACGATCCTATTATTGGGCTGGATAATGAGGGTATTATTTTGTTTGTGAATGATGAAGCTTTGAACATTATCGGAATGAAATCTGAGGATGTTATCGGGAAATCGGCTTCTACTCTAGCCTTGTCAAATGATTTGATTCGTTCTTTGATTTTGAAAGAATTAGCAACTGATTCTCAGAAAAGACAACCTATGAAAATTTTCGCTCACGGAAAAGAAAGTTATTTTGATAAAGAAACTATCAACATCACGATAACACCAACGGGCGAAGAAAAAGAAATCAATATTGGTGATGTGATTATTCTGCGAAATATTACTTTGTTTAAAGAACTTGATTTTGCTAAAACCAATTTTATTGCCACCGTTTCGCATGAATTAAAAACCCCTATTGCTTCTATAAAATTGAGTCTTCAATTGCTTCAAAACAATAAAACAGGCGATATGAACGACGATCAAAAACAATTGGTCGAAAGTATTAAAGATGATAGTCAGCGTTTATTGAAAATTACCGGAGAATTACTGAATTTATCACAATTGGAAACTGGAAATATTCAGCTGAATATCGAAAAAAGTAATCCGTATGCTATTGTAAATTATGCTGTTGAAGCGGTAAAAGTTCAGGCCGATCAGAAACAAATTAAATTGGTTATTGATGCCGATGAAAATCTTCAAAATGTAAAAGCCGACAGTGAAAAAACAGGCTGGGTTTTGATTAATTATCTTTCAAATGCGATTACGTATTCTTCTGAAAGAAGTACGATTGTTATTAAATTAAAAGAAGAAAATGATCAGATTGTTTTTCAGGTGATCGATACCGGAAAAGGAATTGACGCGCGATACAAAGACAAAGTTTTTGATAAATATTTTCAGATTCCGGGAAGTCAAAAATCAGGAACCGGATTAGGTCTAGCCATTAGCAAAGAATTTATAGAAGCGCAAAATGGAGTTATTGGTGTAGAAAGTAATTTAGGTTTGGGAAGTACGTTTTGGTTTTCGTTGAAAGTGTAAAAAAGAGCCGGAGGCTCGGCCAATATTGTAGGGCTGGATTTTAATCCAGTTTTTTCGCCACAGATTTCACAGATTAAAAGGATTTTTTTTTAGTTTACGTTGAAAGTGTAAAAAAGAGCCGGAGGCTCGACCAATATTGTAGGGCTGGATTTTAATCCAGTTTTTTCGCCACAGATTTCACAGATTAAAAGGATTTTTTTTTTAGTTTACGTTGAAGGTATAAAAAAGAGCCGGAGGCTCGACCAATGTTGTAGGGCTGGATTTTAATCCAGTTTTTTCGCCACAGATTTCACAGATTAAAAGGATTTTTTTTTAGTTTACGTTGAAGGTATAAAAAAGAGCCGGAGGCTCGGCCAATATTGTAGGGCTGGATTTTAATCCAGTTCCGCATAAAACAGGTCGTTCCTACGGAATTTTAAAAATTTATAAATCTAATTTTCAACGGATTAAAATCCGTTGCTACAATATAAATCATTCCTACGGAATTTTATGTAGTCCCTACGGGACATTTTTACTTGTTGTGATTATCTTTTTCTACCAACATTTAACTCCTAACGAAGTATATCTCAAAGAGATTATATGACATAAATATTTCTTTTTTTCTACCAATATTTAACTACTAACGGAGTAATATATCGGAGAGATTATATAGTGGTAGAAAAAATTTACACGCGATATGTTTGTCCGTAGGGACTACACATTTAATTGAAAATGATATTTTTATTTTCAATTAAATTCTCATTGATATTGAATATTTTATCCTCTAATATTTAGCCAATCTTAATCCAATTACTTTATTCAAAGACAACTGATTAATATTCGCTTAAGGTTCAATTAAGCCCAAAATACCTGAATCGAACATACGTTATTATTGTAACTTATAACAATAATGAAAGATGTTTTACAAAACGATTTCTCTGGTATTTCTATTCGGATTGTTTTCTGCAAATGCACAGCAAAATGATTCGATAACAAAAATTGACACTACTTCACATAACCTGAAATTCAATTACAAACAATTAATTATTCCGGGAGTATTAATTGGATACGGCGTTATTGGAATTGGAAATGATCAGCTCTTAAGTTTTAATCATCAAATTAAATCAGAAGTTACTGAAGATATTGATGAGAAGATTACCATTGATGATTTCTCTCAATATGCACCTGCAGCTTCAGTTTATGCTTTGAATGCTTTTGGTGTAAAAGGCAAGAATAATATGCGGGATCGGTCTGTAATATTTGTGACTTCATACGCTATTATGGCGACAACCGTTTTGGGTTTAAAATCAATTGTACACGAAGAACGACCAGACGGCAGTTCGAACAATTCTTTCCCTTCCGGACATACGGCAACTGCTTTTGCCGGAGCTGAATTTTTATGGCAGGAATACAAAGACAAATCGATTTGGTACGGAATTGCAGGTTATGCCGTTGCAACCGGAACGGGATTATTTAGAATTTACAACAATCGCCATTGGTTAACAGATGTTGCTGCCGGAGCCGGAATCGGGATTTTGAGCACTAAACTGGCCTATTGGATGAATCCTTATATCACTAAAAAACTTTTCAAATCATCTTCTGAAAGTAATTCAACTTCTATGGTAATGCCTTTTTATAATGGCCAACAATATGGGTTGGGTTTTGTAAAGGTTTTTTAGTTTTTTTTTCATTGCTATTGTCACCCTGAGCGGAGTCGAAGGGCTTTATACCACAGAAGGTCTTCGACTCCGCTCAGACTGACATTCAGACTTCAAAATACAAATTTTCATTTCCAGAGTTTCTAAGTATTCGAAGTATTATTCTTAATCTCCATCACTTCTCTTTTAACTTCGAGAAGCAAATCTTTCATACTTTGAGATTCTGTTTGTTCGTGGCGTTTATCACTGCGTCCGATGCTGCATTCGTACTCCCAGATTTCTAAAATATCTGAGGCTTTCACTTCATAATTTGGATAGAAACGATTGTCTGATTCCAGAACCAACGCATTCTTTTTGTTTTTGTTGAGACGTTTGTACACCATTCCTTCATTTTTGGTAATCAGGATATAGGTTCTACCATCCATCACCTCTCCCAGCCTTTCGACATAACGGCCAATAATAATAGATCCGTCTTCATGTGGCGGCATCGAATCGCCTTCTACAGGAAATCCGCGGTGTTTTCCCGGTCCTAAAAACGGAAGGGAAACTTGTTGCAGACTTTCAATATATTCCGGATCAGCATATCCGTTTAGATATCCTGCTTTTGCTTTTTGAGATACAATTTCGATATAATTCTCCCCAAAACTATCTACTTGTATAGGTAAGATAAGTCGATTGCCTTCTAATTTTATCAGGTTTTCAATGTGTATCTTTCGTATGTCGACAGACAATAATAAGTCAATACTCATATGAAAATATAAAGCAATCTGCTTTAAAATATCATATGGCGCTTCGGAGGTTCCATCTTCGTATTTAACGTATCTTCCTCGGGTAATTCTAAGGTTTTCAGCTAATTTCTCCTGAGATATTTTATGCTTAACCCTCAATGCTCTGATGTTATCTGAAAATAAGGACATAATTAATTTGTTATAATTTGGAACAACAAATATACAAAAAAATGTTATCATCTGTACTAATTTTGTTTCATACAAAAACAAGGAAATGGCAAGGGCAATTGTACACATGGATTTGGATACCTTTTTTGTATCCTGCGAGAGACTAACCAACTCAGAATTAAGTGGTATTCCGCTTATTATTGGCGGTGGCGATCGTGGTGTTGTAGCCTCATGTTCGTATGAAGCCCGAAAATTTGGAGTACGCTCTGCGATGCCTATTCACATGGCGATGAAACTTTGTCCGCAAGCCAAAATTATCAAAGGTGATATGGAATTATATTCTCGATTGTCACATGATGTTACGCAAGTAATTCAGGAAAAAGCACCGATAATGGAAAAAGCCAGCATCGATGAATTTTATCTTGATATTACCGGAATGGATAAATTTCACGGCAGTTATAAATGGACAGATGAATTGGCACAATCTGTAATTAAAGAAACTGGATTGCCTATTAGTTTTTCGTTATCTGTTAACAAAACTGTTTCTAAAATTGCAACCGGAGAAGGAAAACCAAAAGGAAATTTAGAAATTCCGGAAGGCAATGTACAGTCTTTTTTGAATCCGTTGTCGATACAGAAAATACCGATGGTGGGTAATGTTACTTTTCAGCTCTTATCAAGAATTGGCGTTCGTAAAATTCAGACTTTATCTGAAATGCCTCCCGAAGTTTTACAACAAATGATTGGTAAAAACGGTCTGGACATCTGGAAAAAAGCCAACGGAATAGATCATACGCCTGTAGAACCTTACACCGAAAGAAAATCAATTTCTACCGAACATACTTTTTCGCAGGACACAATCGATATTATCATGCTAAAATCGATATTGATTGGCATGGTCGAAAAACTGGCTTTTCAATTGCGATCTGAGCAATGGTTAACCTCGACCATTACGATTAAAATTCGTTACGCCAATTTTGATACCGAAACCAAACAATGTAAAATAGCTTATACTTCAGCAGATCATATCCTGACCAAAAATGTGATGGAATTATTTGAAAAAGTATATCAGCGCCGAATGCGATTGCGCCTGATTGGTATTCGCTTTAGCGGATTGGTTCGGGGAACATATCAAATTAATCTTTTTGAAGATACCGAGGAAATGTTATCACTATATGCCGCGATGGATAAAATGAAAAGCCGTTATGGTTTTGATGCTGTTATGCGTTGCGCCGGAGCTTCTTTTAAGCCTAATAATAAAGATGAAATTTTAAAACGTATCAAATAAATCATGTATCTCAATTGTCATTCTTTTCATTCTCTGCGTTACGGCACAATTCCTCTCGATCAACTCGTTGAGCAAGCCGTTTTGTATGGTATAAAAGCTATGGCACTTACTGATATTAATACCGTTACCGGAATTTACGATTTTATGAGAGCCTGTGATAAAGTTGGAATTAAACCTCTTGTGGGAATGGAATTTCGATCTAATCATGAATTTCGATATATCGGCTTAGCCAAAAATGCCAGCGGACTTGGCGAAATGAATCGTTTTTTGACGGATCATAATTTCAGCGGAGAATCTTTGCCATTGATTGCTCCGGAATTTGATTCGGTTTTTGTGATTTATACTTTAGAAAATACTCCTGAATTTCTTCGTGAAAATGAGTTTATCGGAATTCGTCCGGATGAAGTTTTAAGACTTCTTACTTCGGAACATAAAAACAAAATAGCCAAAATGGTGGTGTTACAATCAGTGACTTTTAGCAATAAAAGAGAATTTAATCTGCATAAAATTCTGCGTGCCATTGACACTAATATCATTTTATCGAGACTTACAGAAACTGATTATTGTAAAACTTCTGAGAAAATGCTCCCGCCAGAATCGCTTTTACCATTTTATGAAAGTTATCCTGAAATCATTGCCAACACGCAAAGAATAATCGATTCTTGTGATTTTCAATATGATTTTTCAATTAAAAGAAATAAAAAATTCTTTACTGGAAGTCGCGAGAGTGATCTCAAAAAACTAACAGAATTGGCCGAAAAAGGTTTTGAATGGCGTTATGAAAAAGAAAACACAATTGCTCGAAAACGTGTAGAAAAAGAACTAAAAGTTATTGATGAATTACAATTCAGCGGTTATTTTTTAATCACGTGGGACATTGTCAGATACAGCAACAGTCAGGGATTTATGCACATTGGCCGAGGCAGTGGAGCCAACAGTATTATAGCTTATTGTCTCGGAATTACCGATATCTGTCCAATCGAACTCGATCTGTATTTTGAACGTTTTTTAAACTTAAATCGAAAAAGTCCGCCTGATTTTGATATTGATTGGAGCTGGAAAGAGCGTAATACCATTTTAGAATATATCTTCGAAAAATATGGAAAAGACCATGTTGCTTTTTGCGGAACCAATGTCGAATTCAAACACCGTTCTATTTTTAGGGAAGTCGGCAAAGTGTTTGGTCTTCCAAAAGAAGAATTAGACATGCTCGCCAAAAATCCTATGGCCTTACACGAAACCAATTCTATCGTAAAACTGGTTCAGGAATACAGCCTGATGATGAATAAATATCCAAATCAGCGTAGTATGCACGCTTGCGGAATTATAATTTCTGAAGAACCAATTACGGATTATACGCCGCTTGAAATGCCTCCGAAAGGATTTCCTATTGTACTTTTCGATATGCATATTGCTGAAGAAATTGGTTTTGATAAATTCGATATTCTGAGTCAGCGTGGGATTGGTCATATTGATGACAGCGTAAAACTAATTGAGAAAAACCGAGGAATCAAAGTCAACATTCGTGACACTTCGATCTCTAAAGATGAAGTAGTTTGTAATGTTCATTTGGCACAAGGCAAAACTATTGGCTGTTTTTATATCGAAAGCCCGGCGATGCGCGGTTTATTACGCCGATTGAATTGTGATAATTATAAAATTCTGGTAGCAGCTTCTTCTATTATTCGTCCAGGAGTAGCACAATCCGGAATGATGAAAGAATATATTTTTCGTCATAATAATCCGGATCAGTTTCAATATTTTCATGAGGTTTTTAAGGAACATCTTGGTGAAACCTACGGGATTATGGTGTATCAGGAAGATGTGATTAAAATTGCACAACATTACGGAGGACTGCCCGCTCCTGATGGTGATATCCTGCGTCGCGCCATGTCCGGAAAAGGCCGTTCTATGGAGGCTTTACAAAAAGTAAAAGATAACTTTTTTGCCTGTTGTGCTGAGAAAGGACATCCTGAAGCGCTTAGTCAGGAAATTTACCGCCAGATTGAATCCTTTGCAGGATTTTCGTTTTGCAAAGCGCACTCGGCTTCTTATGCTGTTGAGAGTTATCAGAGTTTGTATCTCAAGATCAATTATCCTGTAGAATTTATGACAGCGGTAATCAACAATCAGGGTGGTTTTTACAGAACCGAAGTCTATATACACGAAGCCCGAATGTCTGGCGGAACAATTCATAACCCGTGTGTCAATAAAAGCGAATACCAGACTACGGTGTACGGAACTGATATTTATCTCGGCTTTATGCATTTACAGAGTTTAGAATCTAAAACGGCTCATTTAATAGAATCGGATCGGGAGAAAAATGGAGATTTTCTTTCTTTAGAAGATTTCATCAATCGCATTCCAATTGGGATTGAGAGCATGAAAATCCTGATTTTTATAGATGCTTTTCGTTTTACGGGAAAAACCAAAAACCAGCTTTTGGTTGTTGCCAGTTTACTTTTAAACAATTTCAAACCCGAAAACCGAAGTTTGATGCTGCTGCAGGAACCTGTAAAAGAGTATAAGCTCCCAACTTTAGAACGTTCTTTATATGAAGATGCTTTTGATGAAATCGAATTACTGAGTTTCCCCGTATCCTGTACCGTTTTTGATTTGCTTCAAACCAAACATCGCGGCGATATTATGGCCAAAGATTTAGTGATTCATCATAAAAAACAAGTCCGTATGCTGGCGTATCTGATTTCCAGAAAACAAGTTCCCACTAAAAAAGGCAATATGTATTTCGGAACCTGGATCGATCATGAAGGTACTTATTTTGATACGGCTCATTTTCCGGATTGTCTGGCACAATTTCCTTTTCAGGGCGGAGGTTGTTACCTGCTTTTAGGAACTGTCGAGGTCGATTATCATTTCCCGACGATCACGATTACCAAAATGGCAAAAATGCCTTTTATTCCTGATCCGCGTTATATGGATGCTAAAGATCAATATAAAACACAGCGTTTAATCAAGGAAGATGTGAGTCCTACGCATCGGGAACCTTATCCGCAAGGACATGAAATTAATTTACCCCGACACCGAATGAAATTTCAAAACTAAAAATCGTTGAACATAATTTTTTAAACACATAGAAACATAGTTTTAAAATAATAAAAAAGGCGTTTCACTTGTCTAAATACACATAGCTATGTGAGAAAATCATGATTTTATAAAAGGATCTTATATTTAAAAATTAAACCTATGTTTCTATGTGTTAAACATTTAAACGACACAAGAAGAAATTACGTTATATTAAAGAGATGAAAAAGCAAGAATACGCCATAGTAGATATCGAAACCACCGGTGGAAACGCCAGTGGCAGCCGCATTACAGAAATTGCGATCATCATTCATGACGGAGAAAACGTGATTGATCGTTATGAAACGCTTGTGAATCCTGAAAAAGAAATCCCGATTTCGATTTTTGCCTTAACTGGAATCAATAATGAAATGGTAGCTAATGCGCCAATCTTCGATGATATTTCAGATAAAGTGCTGGAAATGCTTACTGATCGTGTTTTCGTTGCCCATAATGTCAACTTTGATTATTCGTTCGTTCGCCATCAACTCGAACAAGCAGGTTTTAAATGGACAGCCAGAAAGTTATGTACCGTTCGCGCAGCTAGAAAAATCAGACCCGGTTTAGGATCTTATAGTTTAGGGAATCTCTGCAATTCACTGGATATATCTTTAGAAAACCGACATCGTGCCGGCGGTGATGCAGATGCTACGGCTATATTATTTTCGCGATTGCTCGAATGGGACGATGAAGGTCATATCGAAAAAATGATCAAAGCGACATCACAAGATCAGCGTTTACCACCTAATCTTCCGCCTGACGATTTTAATAATTTACCCGAAAAACCCGGTGTCTATTATTTTTATAATGAAGTCAAAAAGGTAATTTATGTTGGAAAAGCCATCAACCTAAAAAAACGCGTAGCTTCACATTTTAGTGGTCATAAGATTAACCCGCAAAGACAGCATTTCTTAAGGGACATACATTCTATTTCCTTTGAAGTCTGTGGCAACGAATTAATGGCGCTGCTTTTAGAATGTACTGAAATCAAACATCTTTGGCCAACTTACAACAGGGCTTTAAAACGTTTTGAACCTAAATACGGACTTTATCAATATGAAGCCCGCAACGGATACAAATATCTGGCAATTGGGAAACTTAATAAATTTCAGTCATGCATTGAGCATTTCAGCAGTATACACGAAGGAACAAATACATTGCGAAGCCTGGCAGAACAATTTGAGATTGATTATAGGTTTTGCAAATATTTAAGACCTGAAGACGGAGAAATATTTAAAAACAGTGATATAACAGATTTGCCGGAAGTTTCAATTCACAATGAGCAAGTCGACAATGCTATTGAGTTTTTATTGGGTAACAGACCCACTTTTGCAATTATAGAAAAAGGAAGAACATCACAAGAACGCAGTTGTATCTGGATCGAAAATGGTCATTTTTATGGTATGGGATATATTCCGCTAGATGTTGCGATTACTGATCCATCAGAAGTAAAAAATTATGCTACGCCTTATAAAAGCAATCAATATATTGTGCAATTGATTTTTGCTTACGCAGAAAAAAATCCGCGTAAAGTATTCTTTAACAAACAGTTTCTGAAATAAGAATAGGAAGTTGTGTAAATATAAAGGCGCAAAAAGCTGTAAATTTAATGATACAACTAAATTAAATCTACTATGAAAATAGCAACTTATAACGTAAACGGAGTCAACGGACGATTGAATGTTTTATTGAAATGGCTTGAAGAAACTACTCCGGATATTGTATGCCTTCAGGAATTAAAAGCGCAACAGGATAATTTCCCTGTTAAAGCAATTAATGATGCCGGTTACAATGCAATTTGGCACGGACAAAAACAATGGAATGGCGTGGCGATTCTGGCGCGTAATATGGAGATTGACGAAGTAACGCGCGTTCTTCCGGGAGACGACGAAGATGTTCAGAGTCGGTATATCGAAGCTTTGATAAACGGAATTGTAATTGCCTGTCTTTATCTGCCAAACGGAAATCCTGCCCCGGGGCCAAAATTAGAATATAAACTAAAATGGTTTGATCGTCTGGCTGATCGTGCAGCAACGCTTTTGAGCTTAAAAGTTCCGGTAATATTGGTTGGAGATTACAATGTGATGCCAACAGAAGTGGATGTTTATAAACCTGAAAAATGGGTAAATGATGCACTCTTTTTACCCGAAGTCAGAAAAGCTTTCAAGGATATTGTTTCTCAGGGATGGACAGATGCGATTCGAACCTTATATCCTAATGAGAAAATTTACACCTTTTGGGATTATTTCAGAAAAGCTTACGAGCGGGACGCAGGTCTTAGAATTGATCATTTTTTACTAAGTCCGCAATTAGCAAAAAAACTAATTTCCGGAGGAGTTGACCGCCATGTGCGGGGATGGGAAAAAACAAGCGACCATGCTCCGGTATGGATTGAAATTGACACAAAATAACCAAACAATGACACTATTTAGCGATACCGAATTATTTGCCACTGGTCTGGCAGGAAAAAAAGTATTTGACCTGCCGGATGCAGAACTTATTTTGATCGATAATTTTTTCACTAAAGAAGAATCTGATCGCTTTTACGAAAGAATACTCCACAAGACCAAATGGAGAGAATATGAAATGGAAATTTATGATAAAACCTATACTGTTCCCCGAATGATTTCCTGGTATGAAGACAAGGATAATCCCGGTGCAGACCAAAACGGACCTGACTGGACTTATGAATTATTGACTATCAGAGGAAGGGTCGAAAAAGAAACCCAACTTGATTTTAATAGTCTTCTCCTCAATTTATACCGAGACGGAAATGATGGCGTTGGCTGGCACAGCGACAAAGAGCACAATACAGGGCCAAACCCGGTTATTGCTTCTGTCACTTTTGGCGAAACCAGAATGTTCAAACTGCGTCATAAATTTAGAAAAGAGATTCCGCAAATAGAGATTCCTTTGCATCACGGATCCTTTTTATTAATGGCAGGAACAACCAATAGTTTTTGGCAGCATCATGTTCCTAAAACAGCCAAAAATGTATTGCCCAGAATAAATTTAACCTTTAGAAGAACCAATCGAAGTGAATGATTATAAATCGCTCAAAATGAGTTTTTTTTCATTCCAAAACGACGAGGAAAATTCCTCCTCTAAAAGTTAAAATACTCAGTACATGAACCTTTTATTAGGCAGAACCTATCTTTTTTACTATTTTTGCAACCTTTTTTTATATATACATTACCACAATGGCTTATTCAAACAATGATTTATTGCGTTTTTTAGATGCGCAAAACAAACTTTATCTTACTGCTCTTTCTGAAATCAAAAAAGGTAAAAAAGAAACACACTGGATGTGGTTTATTTTTCCTCAGATTAAAGGATTGGGCAAGAGTGATACTGCGAATTATTACGCCATTAACGATCTAAAAGAAGCAACTGAATTCCTTGAACATCCCATTCTTGGAAAACATCTTATAGAAATCTCTGAGCTATTTTTGACTTTTAGAAGAAAATCAGCTGACGGAATTTTAGGAGATCTGGATGCGCGTAAATTACGTTCTTCTATGACGCTTTTTTCTTTGGTAGAAAATACAAATCCTGTATTCCAGGAAGTACTGGAAGCTTTCTTCTCCGGAGAATCAGATCCGCTTACTTTGTCTATTATTAATTCATCTATAAAATCTTCTCTTGAGACTGAAATGGCATAATCGCCACTAACATTCATTAGATTATTTACATTTAAGACACTACATTTTTGCTTTGGCAAATTGGTAGTGTCTTTTTTTTTTAGCCCACGGATTTTACGGATTAAACGGGTTTACACGGATTTTTTATTGTTCAAAATAGAGCACAAAAAATACCTTGCTAAAACAAGGCATTTTATATTTGAAGCAAATTAATTAAAGTAAAAAAAAACCTGCGTAAACCCGTTTAATCCGTAAAACCCGTGGGCAAAATTAAACTTTGAACCTTTGTTCCTCTGAACCTTTGTCCCTTCTTACTCTCCTTTTGGTTTCGTCAAGTAATATACAGGAATACCTGTTAGCATTATCAAAACTCCCCAACCACAAGTCGAGAATTTTGTGATTAATAACGAAATACAAATTGCCGCTGCAATCACGATGTACAATAAAGGCAGAAACGGATATCCAAAAGCTTTATAAGGTCTTTCTACATCTGGCATTTTTTTACGTAAAATAAAGATTCCGTATATAGTTAAGATGTAAAAAATCAAAACAATGATGATGACAAAATCTAACAAATCTCCGTATTTCCCTGTAAGACACAAAGCCGAAGCCCAAATACATTGCGCCCATAAAGCCCATGATGGTACACTGAATTTATTTAGAACAGCTGCTTTTTTAAAGAACAAACCATCTGTTGCCATTGTATAATATACTCTCGCACCCGCCATGATTAATCCGTTGTTACACGCAAAAGTCGAAATCATAATCATGATCGCAATAATCAATGTTCCTATATTACCAAAGATATATTGTGAAGCCACAACCGCTACCCTATCAGATTTTGCTGTTGCAATTTCGTCTAACGGAATCACTGCCAAATACATCAAATTGGTCAAAACATAAATAATGGTCACAATAAAAGTTCCTAAAAATAAACTGAAACCAACGTTACGTTTCGGGTTTTTAATTTCTCCCGCAATAAACGTTACACCATTCCAGGCATCACTAGAAAATAAAGACCCAACCATCGCAGCCGAAATTCCGCTAATCAGAGCCGTTCCGCTAATTGGCAGCCACGAACCGGTATCTTTATTAAACGAACGTGTTGTCCATGCATCTGCCCAGTTGGCATCCCAAACCGAAGCTTTCGCGGCCAATGTTAGTCCGAAAACGATCAAACCCAACAAAGATAAAATTTTGATAATCGTTAGAACCGTTTGCAGAATTTTTCCGTTTTTAACACCACGGCTATTAATAAAAGTTAGTAAAACAATCGTCAGGATCGAAACAATCTGAGCAGCATTAAGTTTAAAAGAACCTAATTCATACAAGATATTTTCGTCACTAAAAGGTTCATACAGATACGATGCAAACTTAGAGAAAGCCACACCTACAGCAGCTATAGTCCCAGTCTGAATTACTGCAAAAAAACTCCAGCCATACAAAAAGGCAATTAGCTTGTTATACGCTTCTTTCAGGTAAACGTATTGTCCGCCCGCTTTTGGAAACATCGCACTCAACTCGCCATAACTCACAGCGGCAATAATAGTAATCAATCCTGAGATGAGCCAAATCAGTGTTAGCCATCCCGCAGAACCTACTTGTCTGGCAATATCGGCACTCACGATAAATATTCCAGATCCTATCATAGACCCTACCACAAGCATGGTTCCGTCTAATAATCCGAGTTCTCTTTTAAAATTTTCCTGGTCGTTTTCTTGCATCGTTTTTGGTTTTTTGGGTTGGTTAAAGATATACTTTTTTCTGAAATTTTAGATTTTAGATTGTTGATTTTAGATTCTTATTAAAAGCCTTATTATGAAAGATCATATTACTAAATGAGAATAGCTTTTTAAACCTAAAATTGTCAAATTCTAAAATCTAAATTCCAAAATCCAACAATCTAAAATCTAAAATAATTTGGGCGTGTCCCTTCGGGTCGGGCTTTCGGCTAAATTCCCGCTTAACAAAAACTACGGCTAAAAAGCCTTGTTTTTCTAAATCGGGAGATACCGCCTCTATCCCTCACGCAAATTCTGTTTTCATAAGAAATTTTAGCTCAACATTCTCGTTTACGGATTTCCATAAAATAATACTTTCTCATCTGGTTACATTTGGCATACAATAAGAGTATCTAATACTTGCAATTCTATATTAAATTACATAACAATGAAAAAATTATCACTGATCCTGTTATTACTTATTCTTAATTCCTGTGCTACCAATTATTATTTTGTAAACATTGATGAAGACACTACAATTTTCACTTCAAAAAACGAGAAAGAATCAGTTACCATAATTCCAAAAGGATCTGGTGCATACATCAATAGAAGTGATAAAAAAGCAAGAAAATTAAAATGGCGAAATTTTAAAGGATGGGCAATAAATCCTAGATATAGCAATCCGATATTTTCCAGCAATTCAGATAATAATAATTCAAATAGAAGCAATTCTTCAAACAGTAGTTATACTAAATCCTCAACAAAAGCTTCATCAGGAGGAACTGTTAACGTAAAAGGCTATACACGAAAAAATGGAACTTATGTCGCTCCACATACGCGAAGTGCCCCAAGAAGAAGATAAACCAAAACATTACTCTAATTAACTAAATCAAAAAAAATGAAATTAATTATTCTTCTTTTAATTCTTATTTTTACTCTTAGTTACAAACCATAATTAAAATTCAATTCTACAAAAGATCTCTAATAATTGAACAAAAATGTCTTTATGTACCAAATGTCTACAGCAGAAGAAATAATCAATAAGGTTGCCCAAGATAAAATAGATTTTAATCTTGGCATACAGCTTTTATTAGAAGACCCGGAATATGATTTCAAAGGACTTTTTACAACTTTAACAAATTGTATATTCAACGCTATTCCTGAAAAAACGCATTACAATACAGAAACGTATCAAAATGCCCTGAATACAATTCCTTTAAAACCAACCTATACCCCTATTGTACTTTTAAAAAGGTTCCCAACACGAATTGCTTTTTATAAATTAGCAGCACTTCCTGAAAACGAAAATATAAAAATTATAACTTCATTACTTTGGATTTTTAAAGTAACCGACACTGAAAGAAGAAGTACAGAATGTAAAAATGGCTGCGGACATTTTTGGCATGAAATAGAATAAAAAGGAATAAATAGTTAAACAAAACAAGTACTTATTCTAAGAATTTATTTACTTCTGCAATTTTTTCATTTCTAAATCAATCTTTCCTTATTACAATCTGCAATACTCCGCCAAAATTATTAAAAAGGACAACAAGCTACACAAAATCAATAAATTACATTAAAAAACAATTTTAAAAATAAATTTAACAAGAAAAAAAAGCTTATTTGTAAAACTATATTCTTTTTTTATTAAATTTATAAAAATGATAATTGATTGATAAACGTAAACATTTCATTAACAATTGTTCATTTTTCAAAAAACAAAGATAGTCGATCCCAAACGATTATGAATGTTGAAGAATAAAACAAAAACAAAAGACTTTTATAAGGCCACTAACCTACTAATTTGAAAATTATGTCTAAGAATCCGTTTTTTAAAAACATACGTTTTCCTAATGTTTTTATTCTTCTCATAATTGTATTTGTTTCCTGTGCCTTACTTATTTGTATCAATTTTTTTACCATCAAAATTTTGTCTGCCAACAGAGCGTATGTCAATGGAGAGTCGCATTACTCTAAAGGTCAAAAAGATGCTTCCAGACACCTCATCACCTATCTTTATACCAAAGACGAAAACCAATGGAAATTATATTTAGAAGAGTTAGAAGTTCCTCAAGGTGATGGCATTGCCCGAAAAACACTTTTAAAAGTGGGCGATAATAAAGTCGCCCGAAAAGGATTTTTAATTGGGCGAAATCATAAAGACGATCTAGACGATCTTGTTTGGTTATTTGTCAATTTTCAGCAAGTATCTTTTTTAGCCAAAGCTATTGACGAATGGGGAAAGGGTGATGAACTCATTTTCAAATTATTTATCGTGGGTCACGAAATAAATGCTCAGATAAAATATAATCTTTTAACTCCCGCCAGCCAGAAAAATTTCTTAAACCGAATTAGTTCGATCAGTGATAAACTTACAATTAACGAACGCAACTTCTCGAATACTTTAGGCGAAGGAACACGTAAAATAAAAAGCCTTTTGATCATTACCAATATTGTATTTATCTTAATTATTGTGCTAAGCGTATGCTCTTATTATTCTATAATGGTAAAACGATTGCTGGTTTCTAAAAAAGAGATTGAGATTAAAAACGAAAATCTAATTATCGTAAATCGTGAATTAGACCGATTTGTTTATAGTGCATCACATGATTTGAGATCGCCTATTACATCATTAAAAGGTTTGATTGAAATTACCCAACTAGAAGATGATATTGACCAAATTAAGACCTATTTAGGACTTATGCATAAAAGCCTGATGAAACAGGATCAATTTATAATTGATATTATCGATTACTCTAAAAATAAGCGAAAACAAGTCGTGATGGAGCCTGTAAGTTTACAGGAATTATTGAATGAAGCGATCTCACAATTAATGCATATCGAAAATGCTAATCGAATCACTTTTACCCAGGAATTATTAGTAGATCAGATCCAGAGTGATGGATTACGCTTAAAAATCATTATTTCGAATTTACTTTCAAACGCAATAAAATATGCCGATGTCAACAAACAGGAAATGTTTATTAGTGTAAAAACGTATTTCGATGATGGCTACAATAAAATAGAAGTAACAGACAACGGAATTGGGATTAAAGAAGAATTTAAGGATAATATTTTTGAAATGTACTTTGGCACTAATAAGAACAAAGGTTCGGGATTAGGACTTTACATTGTAAAAGAGGCTGTAGAAAACATACAAGGGAATATTTCGGTTTTTTCTGAAAGTACTGTTGGAAGCAAATTCGTTGTAACAATACCCAACTAATATGCAGCCTAAACCTATATTTCTGATCATTGAGGACAATTTGATCGATCAGCTTGTTATTACGCAATTATTAAAAAAAGTACTGGAGATTGACCAAATTGTAATTGCGAATAATGGTAAAGAGGGGATTGAGTGGCTTACAACCCAAAAAAAGAATCAATCACTCATTATTTTATTAGACATACAAATGCCAATAATGAATGGGTTTGAATTCCTGGATGCTTTTGAGAAACTAAATAAAGAGATCAGGAAAGAAATTCAAATTTACGTCCTTTCATCTACCTTAGATCCTGATGAACTTGAACACATTAGTAAAAATGATAATGTAACAGGATTTTTGAATAAACCTTTTCCGATTGAGGAATTTAAAAGAAAATTTACCTGAAAATTTTACTTTATTGCAAAATACGATTTACCTGAGTAAAGGTTCTTTGATAATAAGGTTCTTTTGTCGAAGAAATTATTACACCGCCATGAGTTGAGGAATGTACAAATTTAATTTCTCCATCGGCTACTTCAACCACCATTCCGACATGATTGATTTGTCGTCTTCCGTTGGTTCTAAAGAAAATTAAATCTCCTTTTTGAGCTTCCTCTGTACCCACTTTAAAACCAACACGAGATTGTTCAATAGAACTTCTTGGTAATTTTATATCAAAATTATTAAACGTACAAATCATTAATCCTGAACAATCAAAACCAGCTTTTGTGGTTCCGCCCGACCGGTAACGAGTTCCTATGTTTTCGGTTGCATTCACCACCAATTGATTTACTAAATCAGAATGATTACTAACCCTGAATACTGTAGTCGTATCTTTTTCAACTGCTGAATTATCTGCGACTTGTGAAGTGCCTGATAAACCATCATTACTTTGTGGGGTTGTTATTGAAGATGCCGCATCGGCCTTTTCTTTTGACGTATTAATCTTCAGCATATAACCTACAGGCAATTTTCCTTTGATAAATGGATTCTGCCTTTCTAATTCGGCAACAGTTATTCCGTATTTCTTTGCAATGGCATATTTTGTTTCTTTTGGCTGAACCTCAACCACTACTTCAACATTTTGCGCAGGTGTAATTTCCGGCTTTGCTTCATCAGTTTTAATCTTATTATCTGAAGTAAGAACAGGGTTTTCAGCAATCTGAGTTTGAGATGCAATAGCAGTATCTTTTATTTCCTGATTGGCTTTTTCTTTTGAAGTTTTAATTTTCAGAAGATAACCTACTGGCAGCTTTCCTTTGATAAATGGATTTTGTCTTTCCAGTTCTGCAACGGTTATCCCGTATTTCTTGGCAATGGTATATTTTGTTTCGTTTGGCTTTACCTCAACTACAATTTCGGCATTTTTGTCGGATACAATTTCCGGCTTTACTTCACTCGTTTTACCTTTATTTTCTAAAGTTGTGGCAGTTTTTTCAGCGATTTGAGTTTGAGATGCAATAACAGCATCTTTTACTTCCTGATTTGCTTTTTCTTTTGAAGTTCTAATTTTAAGAAGATAACCTACCGGCAGTTTTCCTTTGATAAATGGATTTTGCTTCTCTAATTCTGCAACTGTTATTCCGTATTTTTTGGCAATCAGATATTTTGTTTCTTTTGGTTTTACCTCAACAACAACTTCTACGTCTGTTGAAGGAATTATTTCCGGCTTTTCTATGTTCTGATTTTTCTTTGTATTCTTTTCAGTCGCTACAACAGCATTAGACGGAATAGTAAGTTTCTGTCCTATTTTTAAATCTTCGCTTTCAAGCGACGGATTTGCTTTTTTTAAATCATCAACAGAAACATTGTATTTTTTTGAAATTACCCAAAGATTTTCTTTTTCCTGTACTTCGTGCTGAACTGAATTTGAAGTTGTCGCGGGAGTTGTATTGGCAACTATTTCAGTTTTTTTTGTAGTAACCTTTTTATTCGTATTCGGAATTAAGAGCACCGAATTCAATTTTAAAACTTTAGGAGCGTCAGGATTGGCTTCTTCAATATCTTTAGTTTTTACACCATATTTTTTAGCAATTACAGATAAGTTTTCTCCTTTGGATATTTTGTGCTTGATAAACTTTTCCTGAGAAAAAACACCAACACTGAAAAAAAACAACACTATAATTAATCTAACAACCATACCTATTAAAGTTTAATGAATACTTCTTTAAGTTTAAATAATATAACTTTTCGCCTGAATAATATAAACTAGAAAAATGTAAATATATTATGTAAAAAGCGAATTTACCCTTTTAATGTAAAAGATACACGTTTTTTAACAACAAATTTACCCAGAATTAATCTTGTCAAGATAAAAATTGCTCCAACTCTTTGAAATCAGGTCTTTTATAAAATGTGTATTTATTTTTAATAAAAGCCAATTATAATGGAACAAACTTCTTATTTCAAAATATTCTTTTGTCGATAGTTCATAAAAATTATAAACTAATTTTTCTTTCAAATTGAACTCTCGGCATAAAAATTGTGCGAATATTTTTAGAATAGCAATTGACTTTCTTTACCAAAAACTAACCTTAATTTGAAAACAGTGTGAAAAAACTACTTTTAATTTTCATCCTTTTTCCTTTATTATCTATTGCCCAAAATATAAACGGAACAATAGTTTCGAAAAGCACTAATCTTCCACTTGAAAACACCAATATCCTGGCATTATCAAGCAAAGTGGGAACAAAGATGAAAACGGAAAATTTTCTTTAAAACTTTTATCAAAATTTAACGACGACGAGGTATTAGAATTCTCTCATATTGGTTACGTTACTACAAGAATTTCTTTAAGTTATCTGGCTAAGCAAAGCTTCATAGTTTCGCTTGAAGAAAATATTGAAAATTTGTCAGACGTAATTATTCCTGCGGATCAAAAACTACAATCTAAACTTTCATTTACCCAATTGACTTCTTTAAAACATCTTATATTCTCATTTGGCTCTCTTCTGCAAGATGACAAAATTTATGTTAGTGGCGGAGATGCTTATCCTGAAATCAACCAACTCGAAAAAGCACGAGCAGAAAAAGCTGATATGGATATGGTGAAATTTTTAAGCGAAGAGCAATATATTTCGGCTAAACGACATTACAAACAAGACCTTTGTATATATGACATCAAAACTGATACATGGGAATTTTCGAAATTAAAACTTCAAAACAGGGCATATCACAACATTCATTTTTACAACAATTTGGTTTATATCGTAGGCGGAAAAAAAATGTTTGTAAACAAAATAAGCAGCTGGGAATACCTGCAAGATCAAATTGAAGTTTTAGATTTGGAAAAACAGACCATTAAAACTGATCATACAAATCCGCATCGGGCTGCTGATTTTGCTTCATTTACTTATAAAGATAATATTATTGTAATGGGCGGTTCTGTAAAATCGACCGAAAGTGGTGTCAAGGATTTTACCGATAAAGTACATTTATACAACATTTCGTCAGGTTATTGGTACGAACTTGCTCATATGCCAATAGCAAAAGAAACTACAGGCGCTCTGGTCGATGATAAAATTTATCTTATCGGCGGCAACAACGGAAAGCCAATCTCACAAATAGAATCTTTTGATTTAGCAACGGAAAAATGGCAAAATGAAGGAGAATTATTCTCACCATTAGAAAGGCCTGCTGTAACTTATCATGAAAATATTATTTATTTTTTTGAGGATCAAAAAATGTATGTTTTTGATCTAAAAACAAAACAATTAAAAGAATATGAAATTGGATTACCTCTGAAATATTCAGCCATGCATTATTACAATGATAAATTATACATTTTAGGTGGACGTGTTGACAATAGCTACTCGAAATTACCTTCTTCGAAAGTATTTAGTATTGATGTAAATGAATTTGAAATTACCAAACCTACCAGAACTAAGACTTTATAACAAGAAGTACGCGTCACTAAAAATAACGGATAGATTATTTTTTATTTTGAATATGAAATTATATCGAAAGATCTAAAGTCACACTAAGAAAGAAAATCTTCTGATAAAAACGAGTGCCCTAGCCCAGATAGAAGCGGCATCTCCCGATTTAGAAAAACAAGGCTTTTTAGCCGTAGTTTTTGTTTATCGGGAATATAGCGGATAGCTGGAAATAGCTCCTAATAAAAAACGCCCTGTTTTCACAGAGCGTTTTTAGTATAATTGAATCTTAACGATTAAGCTTTTCCGGCAGCGATTAAGTTTAATGCTGAACCCGCAACGAACCAGCCAATCTGACCTGCGTTATAAGTATGGTTTGCCAGGATGATATCTTTTGTACCATTGGCATGAACGAACTCTAATGTTAATGGTTTTCCCGGAGCGAACTCAGTTAAATCAGTAAAATTGATAGTATCGTCTTCCTGAATTTTATCGTAATCGGCTTCGTTTGCGAATGTTAATCCTAAAAGACCTTGTTTTTTAAGGTTTGTTTCATGGATACGGGCAAAAGATTTTACCAATACCGCTTTAACTCCTAAGAAACGTGGCTCCATAGCAGCATGCTCACGAGATGAACCTTCGCCATAATTGTGATCTCCTACAACGATAGACGGAACGCCAGCGGCTTTGTATGCACGAGCTACAGCAGGAACTGCATCGTAAGTACCTGTTAATTGATTTTTAACAGAGTTTGTTTTTTGGTTGAATGCATTTACGGCACCAATCAGCATATTATTTGAAATATTATCCAAGTGTCCGCGGAAACGTAACCATGGTCCAGCCATAGAGATATGATCTGTAGTACATTTTCCGAATGCTTTGATCAATAATTTTGCTCCAGTAATATTTTTACCATCCCAGGCATCAAACGGAGCTAATAATTGTAAACGCTCAGATGTTGGACTTACCACAACCTGAACTCCTGAACCGTCTTCTGCCGGAACCTGGAATCCCGGATCTTTAACATCAAATCCTTTTGGAGGCAATTCGTCTCCTGTTGGCGCTTCAAGCATTACTTCTTCTCCGTCTTCGTTGATCAAAGTATCTGTTAATGGATTGAAACCAAGATCTCCTGCGATAGCCATAGCGGTTACCAACTCTGGAGAACCTACGAAGGCTAACGTATTTGGGTTACCATCTGCACGTTTTGAGAAGTTACGGTTGAAAGAGTGCACAATAGTATTTCTTTCTTCTTTCTCTGCTCCGTCTCTATCCCACATACCAATACACGGTCCGCAGGCATTAGCAAAAACAGTTGCTCCAATTTTTTCGAAAGTATCGATAAATCCGTCTCTTTCGATGGTATAACGAACTACTTCAGATCCTGGAGTAATTGTGAATTGAGATTTAGTTTTTAAGTTTTTAGCACTTACTTGTCTTGCCAGAGAAGCTGCACGTGAGATATCTTCGTAAGAAGAGTTGGTACAAGAACCAATTAAACCTACCTGAATTTGTAATGGCCAGTTGTTTTTGATCGCTGTTTCTTTCATTTTAGAAATTGGAGTCGCTAAATCCGGTGTAAAAGGACCGTTTAAGTGTGGCTCTAATTCTGTTAAGTTGATTTCGATAACCTGATCAAAATATTCTTCCGGGTTAGCATATACTTCTGCATCTCCTGTTAAGTAAGGAGCTATTTTATCTGCAGCATCTGCAACATCTGCTCTGTTTGTAGAACGAAGGTAACGACTCATAGAATCATCATATCCAAAAGTTGAAGTTGTAGCTCCAATCTCTGCTCCCATGTTACAAATAGTACCTTTACCGGTACATGACATAGAAGTTGCTCCTTCTCCAAAATATTCAACGATTGCACCAGTACCACCTTTTACAGTAAGAATACCGGCAACTTTAAGGATAACATCTTTAGGAGCTGTCCAACCTGATAATTTACCGGTTAGTTTTACTCCAATTAATTTAGGGAATTTAAGTTCCCAAGCCATACCGGACATAACGTCTACAGCATCTGCTCCACCAACACCAATGGCTACCATTCCTAAACCACCTGCATTTACAGTGTGCGAATCGGTACCAATCATCATTCCGCCCGGGAAAGCATAATTTTCTAGTACTACCTGATGAATAATTCCTGCTCCCGGTTTCCAGAAACCAATTCCGTATTTGTTAGAAACTGACGACAAGAAATCGAAAACTTCGTTGCTTTGTGTTTTTGCTCTGGCCAAATCGGTTGCTGCATCTACTTTTGCCTGAATCAAGTGATCGCAATGCACTGTTGTAGGCACTGCTACTTTAGGCTTACCAGCGTGCATAAATTGCAATAATGCCATTTGAGCAGTTGCATCCTGACATGCTACACGATCCGGTGCAAAATCAACATAATCTACTCCTCTGCCAAAAGCCTTCGTTGGATTTCCGTCCCAAAGGTGATTGTATAAAATTTTCTCTGTTAATGTAAGTGGACGACCAACAATCTCGCGTGCTTTATCAACACGATCCGGCATGTTCTCATACACTTTTTTTATCATTTCAATATCAAAAGCCATAAGTATAATTGTTTTTGTTTTTTTATTTTGAACATGACAAGTTACAAAAAATAGAGGAGCCAGAAAAGAAAAAGCCCGAGTTTATCAACTCGGGCTTTTTATATATAATGATTATAACTAATCGTAAATTACATTACCAGCAATTTATGAGAAGGTGCAAATCTTGTCAGGCTAATACCATCTACTGCTGCTGTATATTCAGCAAGTGTAGGAGTTCTTCCTAAAATTGTAGATAAAACTACTACCGGTGTAGAAGAAAGTAAAGACTCTCCTTTTTTACCTTCAGTATCTTCTACTACTCTTCCCTGGAAAAGACGTGTTGAAGTTGCCATTACAGTATCCCCTTTTGCCGCTTTTTCCTGGTTACCCATACAAAGGTTACATCCCGGACGTTCTAAGTATAACATGTTCTCATATTCAGTACGTGCTGCTCCTTTAGGTGCATTATCGTTGAATTCGAAACCAGAATATTTTTGTAAAACTTCCCAGTCACCTTCGGCTTTAAGTTCATCTACAATGTTGTAAGTAGGAGGCGCTACCACAAGAGGCGCTTTGAACTCCACTTTACCGTGTAGATCTTCTATATTTTTAAGCATTTGAGCCAAAATCTTCATATCTCCTTTGTGAACCATACAAGATCCTATAAATCCAAGATCTACTTTTTTCACTCCACCATAGAAAGATAAAGGTCTGATAGTATCGTGCGTATATCTTTTAGAAACATCAACGTTATTCACGTCTGGATCTGCAATCATTGGTTCGATAATCTGATCAAGATCTACAACAACTTCAGCATAATATTTTGCATTTGCATCTGGAGTCAACGCTGGCTTTTCAGCTGATTTGATCTCTGAAATTCTCTTATCTGCTTTATTGATCAATCCCTGAAGAACTTGTTTCTGATTGTCCATACCTTTGTCGATCATGATCTGGATTCTGCTTTTTGCAATCTCCAATGATTCGATTAAGGTATCATCTTCAGAAATACAGATAGAAGCTTTTGCTTTCATCTCTGCAGTCCAGTCTGTAAATGTAAAGGCCTGGTCAGCAGTAAGAGTTCCTAGATGAACCTCGATAATTCTTCCCTGGAAAACATTTTCTCCTCCAAACTTTTTAAGCATTTGAGCTTGTGTTGAATGCACTACGTCACGGAAGTCCATGTAGTCTTTCATCTCTCCTTTGAACGTCACTTTTACAGATTCCGGAATTGGCATTGAAGCTTCTCCAGTAGCCAATGCAAGAGCAACTGTTCCTGAGTCAGCACCAAAAGCAACACCTTTTGACATTCTTGTATGAGAGTCACCACCAATAATGATAGCCCACTCATCAATTGTAATATCGTTAAGTACTTTATGAATTACATCTGTCATTGCATGATAAACACCTTTTGGATCACGAGCTGTGATTAAACCGAAATCGTTCATGAATTTCATCAATTTTGGAATGTTTGCCTGCGCTTTTTTATCCCAAACTGAAGCTGTATGACAACCTGATTGGTATGCACCATCAACGATTGGCGAAATTACTGTAGCAGCCATAGATTCTAATTCCTGAGCAGTCATAAGACCAGTCGTATCCTGAGAACCTACGATATTAACTTCTACACGAACATCTGATCCGGCGTGTAAAACTTTACCCGCAGTGATACCAACAGCATTTCTGTTGAAGATTTTCTCAACTGCTGTAAGTCCTTGCCCTTCAACTGAAATTTCTTTTGATGGAGCAAATACAAGAGGAGCTTCGATATCTAAAACTTTCGCTGCTAATGTTTGAAGTTTTTTACCAAATACAATAGCGTAAGATCCTCCAGCTTTGATAAATTCCATTTTCTGAGGCGTAAATGCCTTAGAAATGTCTATCAATTCCTGATCACCGTTGTATAGTTTTTTTGTTTTTGTATTTATTGTAAGTACAGTTCCTGTAGCAACAGAGTATGCTTCTTCAAGAATTGGCTCATTATTCTCATTACGAATAATATTACCTTCTGCATCCAGCTTTTTTACCCAGTTTTTAAGATCTAAACCAATACCACCAGTAACATCTACAGTTGTTAGGAAAATTGGAGAAATACCATTTGTTCCTGCAACGATTGGAGCAATATTAATAAATGGAACATACAGGCTTGCTTGTTTACCTGTCCAAAGTGCCACGTTGTTTACACCTGACATTCTTGACGAACCTACACCCATTGTACCTTTTTCAGCAATCAACATAACGCTTGCGTCAGGGTGTTTTGCCTGTAATGCTTTGATTTCTTCTTGTGCCTGAGGCGTAATCATACATTTACCGTGAAGTTCACGGTCAGAACGTGAGTGCGCCTGATTACCCGGAGAAAGTAAATCTGTCGAAATATCTCCTTCACCAGCGATATAAGTAACTACTTTAATTTCTTCTACTACTTCTGGCAGTGAAGTAAAAAACTCTGCCTGTGCGTAACTTTTAAGAATTTCAAGAGCAATTGGATTACCATTTTTAAATGCTTCTTTAAGACGGTCTGTGTCTGCCTCATAAAGATAAACTTGAGTCTTAAGAACATCTCCTGCTTGTTTTGCAATGGAAGTATGATCACCAAGTGCTAAATCCAACAACACTTCAATCGAAGGTCCGCCTTTCATGTGTGATAATAACTCAAAAGCAAAATCAGGTGTTATTTCTTTTACTTCGGATTGACCCAAAATAATTTCCTTCAAAAACTTAGCTTTCGTACCGGCTGCACTAGTAGTACCTGGTACAACATTATAAATAAAAAAGTTCAGAGAATCTTGTCTGTACTCGTTATTCAAATCTTTAATTTGTTCAATGATTTCGCCTAATAATTCAGCGCCATCAATTGGTTTCGGGTTAAGCCCTTGACCTTTTCGTTCTTCAATTTCTTGGATGTAATCCTGATAAATATTCATAATAAAAGTCTTTTCTAGGTATTTTATTTTTTTTGTACGCAAATTTAGGTATTAAAGCCGACAATTAAAAAAAATATAATAGAAGTCGCCTTTTCAAAAATTATTATTGCTAAAAAACGATTTTGACTGCTTGTTTTTGTCAAAATATCAATTTTGAATGGAAAAAATAAATTATTGATATTTTAAAATCTTTTCTTTAACAAAGTCGGAATTTGCTGTTATAAATGAAGTCAGATTTTACCTCTGTTTTAGCGAAGAACGGTTCTAAATAAGAAATTATAACGTTATAGTTGCTCTTTTATACCGCTTTTTCTTCTGCATTTTAAAAAATCAATTCTAAGATTAAACTTTCCTCCACTTTCAAAAAAAAATCCAAATAAAAAAACTTGTAATTCAAATTATTTAATAGCTTTGCAATTCAAAGTACTTTTAAATAAATATAACTATGAAACACAAATTAGATATTTTAGAATCTTACACTCAAAAAACCGGAGTAGTAATTAGTTTAATTGTAACGCTGTTTAGCAGCATTTTCCTTATTATCGCTCTTCTCTCTAAAGAACATTATTGGCGTAATTATGAATCAATTGATTTACTAAGTCTCATATTCGAATTTGTATATGGAGTTGGAGTTTCCTTCTTAATTCTTAGAAAAAGGCAAACGTACATTCACTTAGCTCCTTTCCTGATCCTAAACTGGTTTATTGGCTGCTTTAGCTTAAATACATTTATTCCTGTTTTTCAGGATCTCCCTGTATGGGTTTATTTAACCACTCTGGCTTTTTGTCTCTCTAATTTTTTTATTTACAGAAATTCAGATGAAAAGGGAAATACATCTATCGCTTTTTTCATAAATGGCGTATCGTTTTCAATCATCTTATATTTTGCGCTTTACCTGATTCCAATTATGCCATTCTCTTTTATGGGACTTATAGCTTTAGGAGTAGGTTTCTATGGCTTGGTACCGGCACTTGTTATCATTATCCATACAATCACAATTATTCGATATCTCAGTAACAATAAAATTTATGCTGTTTCTTTTAGCGGAGGTTTTTTAGTGGTATTAATTAGCATGATTGTCTTTACTGTAGGATTAAATATTGAAAGCAGAAAAATAACTCAATCGGCCAGAATCAATTCATTTGATCAAAACAATGAACTGCCTTATTACATCTCAGTTTCACAGAATTTAAAACCTAATTTTTTTAATGAAATTCTATTAAAAAAAGACATTGTCTATATTCCGCTTCACGATATATTTTCTTTTAGCTCTTTTAATTCCTTTGGCAGCAAACAATTTAATGAGCGTAAAATTAATAATCCGTTCATATCTATTGCCTATTTGTTTTGTGAAGACCTAACTCTGGACAACGACGATAAAATAAACATTCTAAAATCAAACTTTGACAAACGATTAGAAACCGAAGAACAATTATGGAGTGGCGACGATTTATTTACCAAAAGCATTAAAGAAGATGTAAAAATTTATCCGGAAACGCGTTTGGCTTATACTGAAATCACAATGAAAATTGCCTGCGAGCAAGAATCCGGGAGAAACAACAAGGAGGCTATTTATTCTTTTCAATTACCGGAAGGTTCTGTTGCAACATCGTTATCATTATGGGTAAACGGAATCGAAAGAAAAGGAGTTTTGACTACGAAAGAAAAAGCGAAAGCAGCTTATAAACAAATTGTTGGTGTAGAATACCGCGATCCTTCTTTAATGCAATGGAAAGAAGGAAATAAAGTGGTTGTTAGGGTTTTCCCGATTAATTATAAAACGCCACGCACCTTTAAATGTGGTTTTACAACTCCTTTAAAAGTTGAAGACAATCAAATGAAATACCAGAGTCTTTCTATAAAAGGCCCAAATATTTCGAATGCCGAAACGATATCAAGAATCCAGACCGTTGGAAATACAAAAATAGAAACCAGTAAAGATTTTGAACTAAATAAGAACTACTACATCAATCAATCAAAAGGATTAGACAATTGGGAAGCTACTATGCCTTTGACTCAACCTTTGCAATCAAATTCATTTGCATGGAAAAATAAAGTTTATGAAGTCACGGAAATTCAGAAAACAGCTATTCCGTTTACACCTTCAGAAATTATATTAGACCTAAACAGCAGCTGGACGACTAAACAGATCGAATCTTTTGTGGACTTAAATAAAAAGAATTTGTTTGTTATTATAAACGGAGAAAAGAAATCAATCGATAAAGACAATTTTAAAGCTATCGAATTAGAATTTGAAGATCTGCACTATTCTTTATTGCCTCTTTATAAAATGACTCCAAACAGCTTAATCATTACAAAATGCGGTACGTTTTCTACTAATTTTGAAGAACTTGAAGATTCCCGTTATTTAAAGAAAATAAGAACCGGAACAAAAGAGAGAAATTTAAAAGTAATTAATATTTCATCTGATATTAATCCGTTCTGGCAGACTGTCAAGGAGCAAAAATATGTAGATTACTTTCAAACTAGTTTAAAAAACAGCTTAGAACTCATTAATAAAAATCAATTTATTCTATTTAAAACAGCGACTAACACGGTCAATATAGAACCTGCAAATATTGCAATTCACGAAATTCCACAAACCAGCGTTACTAAAACCAATGGACCAAATCATATTTACAGAATGTATGCTTTTGGAAAAGTATTAAACGAACAAGTCAAAATTCAAAATAGTTATTTGTCACATTATAAAAATGAGCTTATTTCTCAAGATACTGCTAGCGTTACAGTGGTTTCGGTTGACGAATTGCGCGAAGAAGAAATCAAAATTAAAAATGATTCCCTTTTTTATAATAAATATGTAGATCTAGCTAAAGATGCCAATATTGTAACACCAATATCTTCTCTAATTGTTCTTGAAACTGATGAAGATTACAAAAATAACGGAATTGAGAAAAACGTTGATACACTAGGAAATGCCTCTATAAACAACGATGGCGCTGTTCCTGAACCACACGAATGGTTATTAATTATTCTGGGATCTACAATACTTTTCTTCTATTACAGAAAAAACAAAAAGCAAACTATCTAATGAATTTTATATTTCAATACAAAAACGCAATTGCCCTATTGATTTTGGCTTGTTTACTAGCTATGAACTCGAATATAGTGATGTCCGGGCTTGATAGTAATCTCTTCGGAATTGTATTTTCAATCGTATTGTTTCTAATTGGGGGTAGAAAAACTTCATTTAATATGAACTACCCTCTTTTAGTTTTAATTTTTGTATTAGAATTTATAAGCTTTCGTTTGCATACCAAATCTTTGCATTTTTTAGCTTTAGCACTGCTAGCCTGCTTTTTATATTACAGTCTTACCAGAAAATTTTCATTCATCGCCTTTATCTGTATTTTATTATTCTCATCTGTTTTCAGCACTTTTTTTGATTATTTGACAGTAGAAATCAAACAAACTCTTTGTTACGGCGTATATCTCACTTTAAAAGATTTCATCCCCATAACAAAGATCGAAGGTGTTAATTTTTATATCAACAATGCGAAAATCACTATAGATACGGCATGTATGGGATTGTCGATGTTTAAAACCGGTTTGCTTGTTGGAGCTTTTTTATTGACTCTGGAAGAACGAAAACAACAGAAATATTTCAATGTCAAACAAATCTTCCTGTTTTGTTTTATGGTGATTTTATTCAATATCATTTCGAATTATTTCAGAATCGTGACTTTAATTTTATTTAATTGTACCGAAGAGAATGCTTTACATTACACTATTGGTTTACTTTGTTTTGCATTTTATCAAATTATACCAATGTTATTCTTCATTCGTTTTTTTAAACCTAATCAGGAAGAAACACTCCATTCAAATTCTAATAAATTTACCTTCTTTCTTATTACAATAGCATTTTCAATTGTACTCGTAACCAGCTTAGAAATCAAAAAAGAATTGAAACATAATTTGCTCGAAAATTTAAATACAACTTATAATCTTAAAAAAGGAATCTGGATAAGCCCTGAAGTTTTTAAAATTGTAACTCCTGAAAAACTTATCTATATTAAAACTCCGTCGCACAATCCTTTGGTTTGCTGGACAGGAACTGGGTATAAAATTATCGAATCGAAAGTGATCAAAAAAAACAACGAAGAAATATGTTTTGTTCGAATGGAGAAAAGTAACATTCAATATCACTCTTATTGGTGGTACGAGTGTGACAATAAAAAATATACTTCACTTGCAGAAGTACTTCTAATAAAACTTTTTCAAAATAAATCTGTTCGATTAATCAACGAAACCAGAATTCCAAAATAGACAAAAAAAAGCCTGATATTTTTTTAATATCAGGCTTTTATATATTTTACATCAACTTCTGGATGATAACTTCTTCGGTTATTCCTTCCGCATCTGCTTTGTAGTTTTTAATAATTCTGTGTCGCAAAATTCCGGTTGCAACTGCTTTTACATCTTCAATATCCGGTGAGAATTTCCCATTAAAAGCCGCGTGGGCTTTTGCAGCCAAAATCAAGTTTTGAGACGCTCTTGGTCCTGCTCCCCAATCCAGGTAATTCTTTACAAAATCATTCGACAAAGCATTATCCGGACGTGTTTTGCTTACCAAAGTTACAGCATATTCAATCACATTATCTGCTACAGGAATTCGACGAATCAAATGTTGGAAATCGATAATTTCCTGAGCCGTAAACAAAGGATTAATGGTTGTTTTAGCATCAGAAGTTGTACGTTTTACTACCTGAACTTCTTCTTCAAAAGTTGGGTATTCTAATTTAATAGCAAACATAAAACGGTCTAATTGTGCTTCCGGCAAAGGATAAGTTCCCTCCTGCTCAATTGGGTTTTGCGTTGCCAATACAAAATAAGGCAAATCTAATTTATAGTTTTGTCCGGCAATGGTAACCGAACGTTCCTGCATGGCTTCAAGTAAAGCAGCCTGCGTTTTTGGTGGCGTTCTATTAATCTCATCTGCCAAAATAATATTCGAGAAGATGGGTCCTTTTATAAATTTAAACTGTCTGTTTTCATCCAGAATTTCACTTCCTAAAATATCAGACGGCATTAAATCAGGCGTAAACTGAATTCTTTTAAAATCTAATCCTAAGGCTTGCGCCAAAGTATTGATCATTAACGTTTTTGCCAATCCCGGAACACCTATCAAAAGTGCGTGTCCTCCTGAGAAAATACAAAGTAAAATTTGGTCTACAACTTCATCCTGGCCTACAATGATTTTTGCTATTTCGGTTTTTAATTCATTTCGTTTCTGAACTAAATTATGAATTGCTGCTACGTCAGACATTTAGATATATTTTTAAAATTGAAAAGAGTTAGCTTTATGAATTCATAAAACTAACTCTTTTTATTTATTTAATAAAACTTATTTTTTCAACCAGTTGTATACAAAGTTACAATCTCTGTACTCTCCAATAATTTTGATATAAGTATCTTTTATTTTAGTATCAAACCACTTTGAGATTGTTGTGATTTGTTTTTCTTTCAATGCTAATTCTTTAATCTTAGTATAATCTTTCGCATAATCAGCAGTGTGTGCATCAATTCTATTAGTGATAGTAATTAACTTGTATGTCTTCTTACCTTTATCGTCTGTATTTAAAATTGGCTGAGAAATTTCATTATCCTTCAGGTTAGAAACCTGGCTGTATAAAGTTGGATCCATTTTAGTCAACTCAAAACGTGTATCCTGAGTATTAGGATTAATCAATGTTCCACCGTTTGCTCTTGTTTCTTTTTCGTCAGATTCTGTTCTGGCAGCTTCAGCAAAAGTAATTTCTTTGTTTTCTATTTTAGCTCTGATATTCGCAATTCTTTCCTTAGCATCTTTCAAAGCTGTCTCAGAAACTGTAGGTGCAATTAAAATATGACGTAATTCAACTTCTTGTCCTTTTATTTTGTCTACCATAATAATATGATACCCAAAAGTAGTTTTAAAAGGTTCTGAAACTTCCCCTTCTCCTAAACTAAAAGCAACATCTTTAAATTCTTTTACGAATGGAGTTTTTCTGGTCATTTTATAAAACCCTCCATTTGGTGAAGATCCGGGATCTTGCGAATACAAAACTGCTTTTGTTGCAAAACTAGATCCTTCAAGAACATCTTTTCTTATGGCATTTAATCTGTCTTTTACCTTTTGCTCATCCTCTGCAGAAACTTTTGGTTCTACAACGATTTGAGCTACTTCCATCTCAGCTCCAAAAGTTGGCAATTCCTCTTTTGGTATTTTCTTAAAGAAATTACGAACTTCTTCAGGTGTAATTTCTACTGCGTCGACAATTTTCTTCGTCATTTCAGAAGCTAATTTTTGCTCCTTTAAGATATCCGAAAAATAAGTTTTGAACTCCTCTACCGAATTTTTTTTGTAATAAGCAACTACTTTATTGATATCTCCTACCTGTTGAATCATATAATTCAATCGATCATCCATCATGCCTCTTATTTCTGCATCACTTACTACGATACTATCCTGAATCGCCTGGTGTGCGTACAATTTATCTTCTAAAAGTTTACCAAGCATCTGGCATCTTGTAATATCTTTTATAGAACCTCCCTGAGCACTAATTTCTAAATATGCTTTATCAATATCTGAATCTAAAACAATGTAATCTCCCACATTGGCTATAATACCGTCAATTTTTTGCTTTTGTCCAGTTAGTTGAACTGGTTTCTGGATCACAGTATCTTTAATAATTTCCTGAGCCGAAATGATTGAGTTGAAAAAAAATAAAAAACACATTGTCAACACTAATTTGTAATCAATTGTTTTTAACTGTAATTTTTTTAATAACATTATTTTAAATTTAATTTGAATGTAAAGATCTTGCTTTAGAATTTCGTTTTAAACCACAATCACTTTAAATGTATTTCCCGGATATTATTGTACTGAAAATACTAAATAATTAAGATCTAGTTCTTTTTAACTTATAACGAACAAAAATAACAATTCAATTACATAATACAACTATCGGCTATACTATTAACAAAAAATTATATGGATGATAGCTGAATTTCATATAGAACAACTGTTTCCATGAGATTAATCTCTTTAAAAAAAGGTGGTAATCCTTACCACAACACTCACAAAGACCGATTTAAGAACTATTTTACACCAATTTAAAAGAAGTAACTTTTGATGAAATAAAAAAAGTTATTAATACTACAACGTTTTCGTAGTATAACTATTTTCTTATAAAAACAAACCGAATCAAAAAACATATACTTTAGATGAATAATTGATAATTATTGAGTGCAAAAATTACGAATACACATCGCAAAACCTCTAATAAATATCAAATTACAAAACTTTATTATCTAACCTAAAACCAAATCTTATTATGAAAAAACCTATTCTAAAGATTTATTTGCTTGCAGTAGCAACCGCATTCTTTTATTCCTGTTCGCAAAATGAAACCAACGAAACAGACTCAAGAGCGGAAAGTCAACAATTTGAAATCATTAATGTTACGCATCACGACGGAAAGCCTTTTAGTACAGGAACTTCTAATTCATCAACAGGAAAGTATGTTGACAATCCCGGAGGTGGCGTTATGATGCAGGCTTTTTATTGGGATGTACCTGCGGGAGGAAACTGGTGGAATACCGTAAGCGGTAAAGTAGCTGCCTGGGGTAATGCAGGAATTGGATCTATTTGGCTTCCCCCAGCTTCTAAGGCTCAAAATGGGGCTTTTTCTATGGGATACGATCCAACAGATTATTTTGATTTTGGAGATTATAACCAAAATGGTTCTGTAGAAACCCGTTTTGGTTCAAAAAACGAACTCGTAAGTTTAATTACCAATGCACATGCCGAAAATATAAAGGTATATGCTGATATTGTGATTAATCATAATAGTGGCGGACAATCTGAAGCGAATCCGTTTACAGGAACGAATACCTGGACTAATTTTACCGGAGTAGCTTCTGGAAAATTCCCACGTACTTACAATGATTTTTACAAAAATAGCTACGGTAATAACGACGAAGGTTCTTTTGGAGGTTTTCCCGATTTATGCCATGCGGCTCCAAATGTTCAAAATTGGTTGTGGTTAAGAGCAGACGGTGTTGGTAAATACTATAAAAATACAATGAAATTTGACGGCTGGAGATTTGACTACGTCAAAGGATTTGGTGCCTGGGTTGTTAACTCCTGGAATGCTAATGTAGGCGGCTTTTCTGTTGGGGAATTATGGGATTCGAATGTAAACGTATTAAATGACTGGGCCAATAATGCCAATAGTTCTGTTTTTGATTTTGCGTGTTACTATAAAATGAATGATGCATTCGACGGAAATAATCTTGCGTTATTAAACGACGACATGATGTGGAAAAGAAATCCATACAAAGCTGTTACGTTTGTTACCAATCACGATACAGATGAAATTTCGAACAAATTACTAGCGTATTCTTATATTCTAACACATGAAGGATATCCAACAATATTCTACAGAGATTATGAAGAATGGCTGGATAAAAACAAATTAAACAATCTGATCTGGATTCACAACAACAAAGCTACAGGTACAACTTCGATTTTATATGCTGATGATGATGAATATGTTGCCAGAAGAAATGGGTACAACGGAAACCCTGGATTAGTCGTTTACATCAATAACTCTAACTCCTGGCAAGAACGATGGATTCAGACCAATTGGGCAAATGCACAGATTAAAGATTTCACAGGAGCATCGACCTGGTATCCAACAACACAGGCTGATAAATGGGTAAAAATTCAATGTCCGCCAAAAGGATATTCTGTTTGGTCGCTTAACCAATAATTTTAAAATTAATAATTCTAAGGCTGTTCTAAAAAGACAGCCTTATTTTTTGCTTACAACTTCGCTTTAATAAAATAAAAGAGTTCCTAATTTAAGAAGTGAATATTTTTATTAAGCCGTAATTAATAGTACTTTTGCAACCTATTTATACGAAATATGAGCTTTTTAAAAGAAATACAACGCAGAAGAACATTTGGAATTATATCGCATCCCGATGCCGGTAAAACAACTTTAACAGAGAAGTTATTGTTATTTGGAGGGGCCATTCAGGAAGCAGGAGCTGTAAAAAACAATAAAATTAAAAAAGGAGCAACGAGTGATTTCATGGAAATCGAACGCCAAAGAGGTATTTCGGTTTCGACATCTGTACTTGCTTTTAATTATAAAGAAAAAAAAATCAACATTCTTGATACTCCGGGACACAAGGATTTTGCTGAAGATACTTTTAGAACTTTAACTGCTGTTGACAGTGTTATCGTTGTAATCGACGTTGCAAAAGGGGTTGAGGAACAAACTGAAAAATTAGTCGCAGTTTGTAGAATGAGGAATATCCCGATGATTGTTTTCATCAATAAATTAGACCGTGAAGGAAAAGATGCTTTTGACTTAATGGATGAAGTAGAACAAAAACTTGGACTTACGGTTACTCCTTTGAGTTTTCCTATTGGTATGGGTTATGACTTTCAGGGAATTTATAATTTATGGGAGCAAAACATTAACCTTTTTAGTGGAGACAGCCGTAAAAATATCGAAGAAACTATCGCCTTCTCTGATGTTCAAAGCCCTGAATTAGAAAAAATTATTGGTGCTAAACCAGCTGACAGATTACGTGAAGAATTAGAGTTAATTGACGAAGTATATCCAAAATTTGATCGTCAGGATTATTTAGACGGAAAATTACAGCCTGTATTTTTTGGTTCAGCTTTAAATAATTTTGGAGTTCGCGAATTGTTAGATTGTTTCGTAACCATCGCTCCGTCTCCAAGACCAAAAGATTCTGAAACTCGTTTGGTAGATCCTACTGAAGAAAAAATGACCGGTTTTGTTTTTAAAATCCATGCGAATATGGATCCTAAACACAGAGACCGTTTGGCTTTTATAAAAATTGTTTCAGGAACTTTCGAAAGAAATAAACCTTATTACCACGTTCGCCAAAAGAAAAATTTAAAATTCTCCAGCCCGAATGCCTTTTTTGCTGAGAAAAAAGAAATCGTCGATATTTCGTATCCAGGAGACATCGTAGGTTTACACGATACAGGAAACTTTAAAATTGGTGATACTTTGACTGAAGGTGAAATCATGAGTTTCAAAGGAATTCCGAGTTTCTCTCCGGAACACTTTAGATACATCAATAATGCTGATCCTATGAAAGCCAAACAACTGGACAAAGGTATCGATCAGTTGATGGATGAAGGTGTCGCACAGTTATTTACTTTAGAAATGAACAACCGTAAAGTAATTGGAACTGTTGGAGCACTTCAATACGAGGTTATCCAGTATCGTTTGGAGCATGAATACGGTGCAAAATGTACTTACGAAAACTTCCCTGTTCATAAAGCGTGTTGGGTAAAACCTGATGATGCTAAAAATGATGAATTTAAAGAATTCAAACGTATTAAACAGAAATTCTTAGCTCATGATAAATACGGTCAGTTAGTTTTCTTAGCCGATTCTGACTTTACAATTCAAATGACTCAAAATAAATATCCAACTGTGAAGTTATTCTTCACTTCAGAATTTGATTAATTTTTTTAAAGAAAAACATATAAAGGCTGTCTAAATTACTTTAGACAGCCTTTTATATTAAGATATAATTCTAAACTGTTACTTATAATTGATCCCTAATCCTCCGGCAATCATAATTTTAGCAAGTTCTCCTTCTCCTACAATTATATCTTGTACCAAAACATTATTCTTAACGGACTCTATTGCAAAAGGTATTTCTTTTGAAAGATAATAATCATCGCCAGTAATTGTAACTATAAGACTTTTGTTGCTTTTTAAAACTTTTACAGGAATACAAAATTCTCCTGTTTTAGAATTTATTCTAAATGCATTTTCAGAATCATTAATTCTAAGTTCTAAATTTGGATACATTTTACGGGAAAATGGTTTATTTGTTGTAGCATTCAATAATTTTCCTTTAACAGCGATTACCAGTTCATGCCTGGAAGTATGATTATAGGCAACTTTACCCATTAAATGTTTGCTTGGTTTTGGGCAATTTACTTCAGTTTTAACAGGTGTTTTTTCCTGTCCGGACACATTTGAAGCTAATAAAAGTGAGGCCGCAATTGCTGCATATTTCAGATTATTAATTTTAGAAGTCTCATTGTATTCAAACTCGTGATCTAATTGTGTTACTTTCAAACGGGCACAGATATTTTGATCTTTAGTTTCTGCAATAAATTTAGCCACTTCAGCATTCGATTTTTTACTTAAATCGATTACATTTTTCGCACATGAATTACAAAATGATCCGGTTGCATTGGGAATCATTTTATTAAAATTTTCAGAACAAGGGCTTGCTATCTCTAAGGTGAATTTCTTTTTCATAATGTACTTTATTAAGTTAAGATCTTTTCGAAGATGCTTATTTACTTATATAGAGTACATTTTTCGTAAAAAGGTTGGGACGAAAGCAAAATAATTTTCAATCCTGAATTATTCCTCAATAAAAAAGACACAAAAAAGCATAAAAAAAGCGCTAATGTATCATTAGCGCTTTTTTTTAATTTGAATTAATGCAACCTTAATAGTTTATTATATCCAACAAATTAATCCCATTTTATTAGGAGAAACCAATTTATGATAAGAAATCATAAATAAGAAATTTAGTCGACGAAAGTAAAACTAAATCGGTTGAAATGCATTTATTTTAATTGAAATAAAAAAGCCCCATTTAAAAAATGGGGCTTTAGTACTTTATGCTTGTCCTGCCGGACCAAAATTAAGCGGTATTGGTGCTTGTTCAGTCTCTTTGATTTCGCCATGAGCGCTTTCAAATCGATGAATGTTTTCTCCAATTGCTTTTAATAATCTTTTAGCATGTTGTGGTGTCAAGACAATTCTTGACTTTACTTTGGCTTTAGGAATACCAGGCATAATGCTCACAAAATCTAAAACAAATTCTGATGATGAGTGGTTGATAATTGCCAGATTAGAATAAATTCCTTCTGCGACAGTTTCGTCTAACTCAATGTTAATTTGTTCTTGTTGGTTCGAATTACTCATAGTTTCCTAATTTAATAGATATACTCTTCTTTATTAGCCATCATTTCATTGTAATCGTCTTTAGATCCAACGATAGTATTATCGTATTCTCTCATACCAGTTCCTGCAGGAATTCTGTGTCCAACAATTACATTTTCTTTTAATCCTTCTAAATCATCTACTTTACCAGCTACAGCAGCTTCGTTAAGTACTTTTGTTGTTTCCTGGAAAGAAGCAGCAGAGATGAATGATTTAGTTTGTAGCGAAGCTCTTGTAATACCTTGTAAAACTGGCGTTGCAGTTGCAGTAATTACGTCTCTAGCTACAACTAGATTTTTATCATTTCGTTTTAACAATGAATTTTCATCACGTAAATCACGAGGAGAAATAATCTGACCTGGTTTCAATACCGCAGAGTCTCCAGAATCTTCAACTACTTTCATACCGTATAATTTATCGTTTTGAACGATGAAATCTTTAGTGTGAATTAATTGATCTTCTAAGAATAATGTATCTCCCGGATCCTGAACTCTTACTTTACGCATCATTTGACGAATAACTACCTCAAAGTGCTTGTCATTAATTTTTACCCCTTGTAAACGGTATACCTCCTGAATTTCATTTACCAAGTACTGTTGAACAGCAGCCGGACCTTGAATTCTTAAAATATCATCTGGTGTAATTGCACCGTCAGACAATGGTACTCCCGCTCTTACGAAGTCATTTTCCTGTACTAAGATTTGGCTAGAAAGTTTAACTAAATACTTTTTAATCTCACCAAATTTAGATTCGATAACAATTTCACGGTTACCTCTTTTGATTTTTCCAAAAGATACAACACCGTCAATTTCAGAAACAACCGCTGGGTTTGAAGGGTTACGAGCCTCAAGCAACTCAGTAATTCTTGGTAAACCTCCTGTAATATCTCCTGCTTTAGAAGAACGACGTGGAATTTTTACTAATACTTTACCTGCTTTAATTTTCTCTCCATTCTCAACCATAAGGTGGGCTCCTACTGGTAAGTTATACGAACGAATCAATTCACCTTCTTTACCGTAAACTAATAAAGTTGGAATTAATTTTTTATTTCTGGCCTCAGAAATTACTTTTTCCTGGAATCCTGTTTGCTCATCGATCTCCACCATGAACGATTGTCCTTGCTCTAAATCCTCGTAAGCGATCTTACCAGTAAATTCAGAAACAATTACACCATTATATGGATCCCACTTACAGATCACAGATCCTTTAGTAACTACTTCACCGTCCTTCACGAAAATACTAGATCCGTAAGGAATATTGTGTGTATTTAAAACGATTCCAGTTTTCTCATCAACTAATTTTAATTCAGTTGAACGTGATACTACGATATCTACCGCATTACCTTCACTATCCTCACCTTTTACAGTTTTTAAATCTTCAATCTCAAGTCTACCGTTGAATCTTGTAACAATACTAGACTCTTCAGAAATACCTCCGGCAACCCCTCCAACGTGGAACGTACGAAGTGTTAACTGTGTACCTGGCTCTCCAATAGACTGAGCTGCAATAACTCCGACAGCTTCACCTCTTTGTGTCATCTTACCAGTAGCTAAGTTTCTACCGTAACATTTCGCACAAATACCTTTTAAAGCCTCACAAGTTAATGGAGATCTCACTTCTACTCTTTCAATCGGAGAAGCTTCAATAACTCTCATGATTGCTTCAGTAATTTGTTGTCCAGATTCAACCAGAACTTCATTAGTAAGAGGATTAATAACATCTTGCAATGCAACACGTCCTAAAATTCTTTCTCCTAAAGATTCAACAATTTCCTCATTTTTCTTCAAAGCAGAAACTTCAACACCTCTAAGAGTACCACAATCTTCGATGTTTACAATAACATCTTGTGATACGTCATGAAGCCTTCTTGTCAAGTATCCGGCATCGGCAGTTTTAAGAGCCGTATCCGCAAGTCCTTTACGAGCACCGTGAGTAGAGATAAAGTACTCAAGGATCGAAAGACCTTCCTTAAAGTTAGAAAGAATCGGGTTTTCAATAATCTCACCACCACCGGCAGTAGATTTTTTAGGCTTAGCCATCAAACCACGCATACCAGTTAACTGACGAATCTGTTCCTTAGACCCCCTCGCCCCAGAGTCAAGCATCATATATACAGAGTTGAAACCTTGTTGGTCTTCTCTAATATTTTTCATTGCTAATTCTGTTAACTGAGCATTTGCAGAAGTCCATACGTCAATAACTTGGTTGTAACGCTCGTTATTGGTGATAAGCCCCATGTTATAATTCACAGAAATACCTTCAACTTGTTCTCTGGCATCTGCAATTAATTTTGTTTTTTGTTCCGGAATTCTAATATCACCTAAAGAGAATGATAAACCTCCTCTAAATGCGAATTTATACCCCATATCTTTCATATTGTCCAAGAAAGCAGCAGTAGTAGGTACATTAGTCACACTTAAAATGTGTCCAATAATATCTCTAAGGTTTTTCTTAGTCAATACATCATTGATATATCCAGCTGCTTCAGGTACTACTTCATTAAATAATACACGTCCTGCAGTTGTTTGGATAATTTTGTATACTAATTCTCCAGCTTCGTTAAAATCTTTTGCTCTAATTCTTACACGAGCATTCAATTCTAATCTTCCTTCGTTTAGTGCAATATTTACTTCTTCAGCAGAATAGAAAGTTAAGTCTTGACCTAAAATTACATGTTCTGGTGTAGAGATACGTTCTTTGGTCATATAATATAGACCCAAGACCATATCCTGAGAAGGTACAGTAATTGGCGCACCATTTGCAGGGTTAAGGATATTGTGAGAAGCCAACATTAATAATTGTGCCTCTAAAATAGCCTCTGGTCCTAATGGTAAGTGAACCGCCATCTGATCCCCATCAAAATCGGCGTTGAAAGCCGTACATACTAATGGGTGTAACTGGATCGCTTTTCCTTCAATTAATTTTGGTTGGAAAGCCTGAATACCAAGTCTGTGTAACGTAGGAGCACGGTTAAGTAATACTGGGTGACCTTTAATTACATTTTCAAGGATATCCCAAACTACAGGCTCTTTTTTGTCTATAATTTTCTTAGCAGATTTTACTGTTTTAACAATACCTCTTTCAATCAATTTACGGATAACGAAAGGTTTGTATAACTCAGATGCCATATCTTTTGGCAATCCACATTCAAATAATTTTAATTCAGGACCAACAACAATTACCGAACGAGCAGAATAATCCACACGTTTTCCAAGTAAGTTTTGACGGAAACGTCCTTGCTTACCTTTTAAGGAATCAGATAATGACTTTAATGGTCTGTTAGATTCTGTTTTAACAGCAGAAGCTTTACGAGTGTTATCAAATAATGAATCTACAGATTCTTGTAACATACGTTTTTCGTTTCTTAAGATAACTTCAGGAGCTTTAATCTCCATTAATCTTTTCAAACGGTTGTTACGGATGATTACACGACGGTATAAATCATTCAAATCTGAAGTTGCAAAACGACCTCCATCAAGTGGCACAAGCGGACGTAATTCTGGTGGAATAACTGGAACCACTTTCATAATCATCCACTCAGGACGGTTCTCGCGATTTAAGTTAGACTCACGGAAAGACTCAACAACTTGTAATCTTTTTAAAGCTTCAGTTTTACGTTGTTTAGATGTTTCGTTATTAGCGCTGTGTCTCAATTGGTAAGACAACTCATCTAAGTCGATACGAGCTAATAAATCCATAATACATTCTGCTCCCATTTTGGCAACAAATTTATTAGGATCCATGTCATCTAAATATTGGTTTTCTTGCGGAAGAGTATCTAAGATATTCAAATATTCTTCTTCAGTTAAGAAATCTAATCTTTGTAATGATTCTCCATCTGCATTTTTAGCAATACCAGCCTGAATTACTACATATCTTTCGTAGTAAATGATCATATCTAATTTCTTAGATGGAAGACCAAGGATATAACCAATTTTGTTTGGAAGAGAACGGAAGTACCAGATATGAGCAATTGGCACAACAAGGTTGATGTGTCCTACTCTGTCACGACGTACTTTTTTCTCAGTAACTTCAACACCACAACGGTCGCAAATGATACCTTTGTAACGAATTCTTTTATATTTACCACAAGCACACTCAAAATCCTTAACAGGTCCGAAGATTCTTTCACAGAAAAGTCCGTCACGTTCTGGTTTGTGCGTTCTATAGTTGATAGTTTCTGGTTTCAAAACCTCTCCTCTTGATTCTTTCAAGATAGATTCAGGTGAAGCCAATCCAATTGAGATTTTGTTGAATCTTTTAACTGGATTTTTATCTTTATTATTATTTCTATTATTCATCATAGTTTTTACTATTGATTTATCTGCAATTAAAAAATTGATTTTAACTTAATTCTACTCATCGTAAATTATTAAGTCGCTACCACGGATTACTTCTCTAAACTTCAAACGTCAATTTTGAAGTGCTAATTATAAAACTTTTCAGGTTTAAATAAAAAATCGGAACGGGTTACGGGTATAAATCCTAAAAACTTTTATTTTCATAAACAGTTTCAGTCTCAGCTTTCAGTGTTGAACTGAATACTGAGACTGCAACTGAAAATTTTATTTATTCTTCTAAACGAATGTCAAGTCCAAGACCTTTCAATTCATGCATTAATACATTGAATGATTCTGGCAATCCTGGTTCTGGCATAGACTCACCCTTAACGATAGCTTCGTAAGTTTTAGCTCTACCAATAACGTCATCCGATTTAACTGTTAAGATTTCACGAAGTGTACTTGATGCTCCATAAGCCTCAAGTGCCCAAACCTCCATCTCTCCAAAACGCTGACCTCCAAATTGAGCTTTACCTCCAAGTGGTTGTTGAGTGATCAACGAGTATGGTCCGATAGAACGTGCGTGCATCTTATCATCAACCATGTGTCCTAATTTAAGCATGTAAATTACACCCACAGTTGCAGCTTGATGGAAACGCTCTCCAGTACCACCATCATAAAGATGTGTATGTCCGAAACGTGGTACTCCAGCTTCATCAGTTAATTCATTAATTTGATCTAAAGAAGCACCGTCAAAAATTGGAGTAGCAAATTTTCTACCCAAGTTCATCCCAGCCCATCCAAGAACAGTTTCATAAATCTGACCAATGTTCATACGTGAAGGTACCCCAAGTGGATTCAATACGATATCTACCGGTGTTCCGTCTTCAAGGAAAGGCATATCTTCATGACGAACGATTCTTGCAACAATACCTTTGTTACCGTGACGTCCTGCCATTTTATCCCCTACTTTCAGTTTACGTTTTTTAGCGATATAAATTTTCGCTAATTTCAAGATTCCAGATGGTAATTCATCCCCAACTGTAATAGTGAATTTTTCTCTTCTTAAAGATCCTTGTAAGTCGTTCAGCTTAATTTTATAGTTATGAATTAAATCATTAACCATTTTATTAGTAGCATCATCAGCAACCCATTGACCTTTGCTTAAGTGAGCAAAATCCTCTACTGCGTAAAGCATTTTTTGAGTATATTTTTTACCTTTTGGTAAAACTTCTTCACCCAAATCATTCATTACACCCTGAGATGTTTTTCCGTTCACGATCAGGAATAATTTTTCAACCAATCTGTCTTTTAATTCAACAAATTTAGTTTCAAACTCCATTTCTAAAGCGCCTAAAGCATCTTTATCCTGAGTACGTTTACGTTTATCTTTTACGGCTCTTGCAAATAATTTTTTGTCAAGAACTACACCGTGTAAAGATGGAGAAGCTTTTAATGAAGCATCTTTTACATCTCCTGCTTTATCCCCGAAGATTGCACGAAGCAATTTCTCTTCCGGAGTAGGATCTGATTCTCCTTTTGGTGTAATTTTTCCGATCAAAATGTCGCCAGGTTTAACCTCTGCTCCAATTCTGATCATACCGTTTTCATCTAAATCTTTAGTAGCTTCTTCAGAAACGTTAGGAATATCGTTTGTTAACTCTTCATTTCCTAACTTAGTATCTCTAACCTCTAATGAGTAATCATCAACGTGGATAGAAGTAAAAATATCATCACGAACTACTTTTTCAGAAATTACAATCGCATCCTCAAAGTTATACCCTTTCCATGGCATGAACGCAACTTTTAAGTTTCTACCTAAAGCTAATTCACCATTTTGAGTAGCATATCCTTCTGATAACACTTGTCCAAGAATCACTCTGTCACCTTTTCTTACGATTGGTTTCAAGTTGATACTTGTTCCTTGATTGGTTTTTCTAAATTTAATTAAGTTGTATGTTTTTTCATCAGCATCAAAACTTACCATTCTTTCTTCTTCAGTACGGTCGTATTTGATAGTAATGATGTTAGCATCAACATACTCTACAGTTCCATCTCCTTCAGCATTAATCAATACTCTAGAATCTGAAGCTACCTGACGCTCTAAACCAGTACCAACAATTGGTGCTTCCGGACGGATCAAAGGAACCGCCTGACGCATCATGTTAGATCCCATCAAGGCTCTATTCGCATCATCATGTTCCAGGAAAGGAATCAATGAAGCCGAAATCGAAGCAATCTGGTTAGGTGCAACGTCTGTATAATGCACTGCAGAAGGCTCAACAACCGGGAAGTCACCTTCCTCACGAGCAATAACATTTGTTGCTGTGATTTTACCAGTAGCATCCATTTCAATGTTTGCCTGAGCAATCATTTTTCCCTCTTCTTCTTCAGCACTTAAATAGATAGGTGTACTTTCTAAATCAACTACACCATCTGTAACTTTACGGTAAGGAGTTTCGATGAATCCCATCCCGTTAACTTTTGCATAAACACCAAGAGATGAAATCAAACCAATGTTTGGTCCCTCTGGAGTTTCAATCGGACATAAACGACCATAGTGTGTATAGTGAACGTCACGAACCTCAAAACCAGCTCTCTCTCTCGAAAGTCCACCAGGTCCAAGGGCAGAAAGTCTTCTTTTGTGCGTAATCTCAGCTAATGGATTCGTTTGGTCCATAAATTGAGATAGCTGGTTCGTACCAAAGAAAGAGTTGATAACCGATGATAATGTTTTAGCATTAATCAAATCGATTGGTGTAAACACCTCGTTATCTCTAACGTTCATTCTCTCACGAATAGTTCTTGCCATACGTGCTAAACCAACACCGAATTGTTGAGACAATTGTTCTCCAACTGTTCTAACACGACGGTTTGATAAGTGATCAATATCATCAATCTCTGCTTTAGAGTTGATCAATTCGATCAAATATTTTACAATGGTAATGATATCTTCTTTGGTAAGCACTTGCTTTTCCATTGGGATATCCAAACCAAGTTTTTTGTTCATTCTGTAACGACCAACTTCACCTAAGTTATAACGTTGATCAGAGAAGAACAATTTATCTATAATACCACGAGCAGTTTCTTCATCAGGCGGTTCTGCATTACGCAATTGTCTGTAGATATGCTCAACAGCTTCTTTTTCAGAGTTTGTTGGATCTTTTTGTAACGTGTTGTGGATAATAGCATAATCTGCTTGGTTATTATCCTCTTTGTGTAACAAAATAGATTTTACGTTAGAATCAATGATTTCTTCAACATTATCTTTGTCGATAATAGTATCTCTATCAAGGATGATTTCGTTACGCTCGATAGAAACTACCTCACCGGTATCTTCATCAACGAAATCCTCGTGCCAAGTGTTCAATACACGTGCAGCAAGTCTTCTTCCAATATATTTTTTAATACCTGTTTTAGAAACTTTAATTTCTTCAGCAAGGTCGAAGATCTCAAGGATATCCTTATCTCTTTCGAATCCAATTGCACGGAATAAAGTTGTAACCGGTAATTTTTTCTTTCTGTCGATATAAGCATACATTACGCTGTTGATATCTGTAGAAAATTCTATCCAAGAACCTTTAAAAGGAATTACTCTGGCAGAATAAAGTTTTGTTCCATTTGCGTGGAATGATTGACCAAAGAAAACCCCTGGAGAACGGTGTAGTTGAGATACTACTACACGCTCAGCACCGTTGATAACAAAAGTACCGCTTGGAGTCATATAAGGTATTGTTCCAAGGTAAACATCTTGTACAATAGTTTCAAAATCTTCGTGTTCCGGATCTGTACAGTATAGTTTTAACCTGGCTTTTAAAGGCACACTATAAGTAAGACCTCTCTCTATACATTCTTGAATTGTATAACGTGGCGGATCTACAAAGTAATCTAGGAATTCCAATACAAAGTTGTTTCTTGTATCTGTAATTGGGAAGTTTTCCATGAAGGTGTTGTATAACCCTTCGTTGCCTCTTTCATCAGATTTAGTTTCTAATTGAAAAAAATCTTTAAAAGATTTAACCTGAACGTCCAGAAAATCCGGATAGTCAGGAATATTTTTTGTAGAGGCAAAATTCAATCTTTCAGTCTGATTTGTTATCATCAATGGACAAAATTTTGATTAAAAAAAAGTAATTTTTTGTGTAAACACACACTGTTTAATCTATACTTTCTTATTGTAATCAATACATCTTTAAAAATAAACCAGTAAAATTTGGCTCAATTTTTTTTCTTCGTATTGATCAAAAACTTTTTCGTATTTTAAACTATTTGATAATAAAACTTGATCTATTTTATTATACGAAAAATGGTTTAGGCCATTGAGCGTTCACTCAAGACCTAAACCTAGTTCTTAAAACTGAGTTGAATTATTTAAGCTCAACTACAGCTCCAGCTTCTTCTAATGATTTTTTAAGACCTTCAGCCTCTTCTTTAGAAACACCTTCTTTAACGTTACTTGGAGCACCGTCAACTACATCTTTAGCTTCTTTCAAACCTAAACCTGTAAGTTCTTTAACTAATTTTACAACTGCTAATTTAGAAGCACCAGCTTCTTTTAATACAACTGTAAATTCAGTTTGTGCTTCTTCAGCAGCACCTTCTCCACCACCAGCAGCAACTACTACAGCTGCAGCAGCAGGCTCGATACCATACTCGTCTTTTAATATTGTTGCTAATTCGTTAACTTCTTTAACTGTTAAGTTAACTAATTGTTCTGCGAATTGTTTCAAATCTGCCATTTTTTCTATCGTTTAAAATGATTTGTAAAATATAATTTATTTATTGTGCGCTAATTAAGCTACCAGGAAATTAAATTCCTCGTACGAATTATTATGCTTCAGCTTCTTCTTCGCTACCAGCGAATTTGTTTTGTAAAGCAGAAATAATTCTTTGTGCTGGTGATTGCAATAATCCAATAAGTTCTCCAAGAAGTTCTTCTTTAGATTTGATAGTTGCTAATGCATCTAATTGATCATCTCCAATGTAAATTTCAGAGTTAATATAAGCTCCTTTTAATACAGGTTTAGCTGATTTTTTTCTGAAATCTTTAATTATTTTTCCAGGTGCATTTGCAACATCTGAAATGAAGATAGCACTATTACCAGTCAATACTGAAGGTAAATCACCATAGTCATTAGCAGAAGCTTCCATTGCTTTTGCAAGCAAAGTGTTTTTTACAACCTCTAATTTTATACCTGCTTTAAAGCAAGCTCTTCTCAAGCTTGAAGTAGTTTCTGCGTTTAATCCAGAAATATCAGATACATAAATAATATTTGTACCAGCTAACTGTGCAGTTAAATCTTCAATCGCGATTGATTTTTCTTCTCTAGTCATACTAAAAATTATTAACTACCAATTATACTGCTTTAGGGTCCAATGCAATTGCAGGACTCATAGTGCTTGTAAGGTGAATACCTTTAATGTAGGTACCTTTAGCAGCAGTTGGTTTAAGTTTGATTAATGTTTGAATAATTTCGTGTGCATTGTCATAAATTTGCTCAGCTCCAAAAGAAACTTTACCAATTCCTGCATGTACGATACCAGTTTTATCAACTTTAAAGTCAATTTTACCAGCTTTAACCTCTGCAACAGCTTTTGCAACATCCATAGTTACAGTACCTGTTTTAGGGTTTGGCATTAAACCTCTAGGTCCTAAAATACGACCTAATGGACCTAATTTACCCATAACAGCTGGCATAGTGATGATCACATCAACATCTGTCCAACCATCTTTAATTTTTTGTAAATAATCGTCAAGACCTACATAATCAGCCCCAGCTTCTTTAGCTTCCGCTTCTTTATCTGGAGTAACCAATGCTAATACTTTAACGTCTTTACCTGTTCCGTGAGGTAATGTAACTACACCTCTAACCATTTGATTCGCTTTTCTTGGATCTACACCCAAACGAACTGCGATATCAACAGACTCATCAAATTTTGCAGAAGCTATAACTTTAATTAATGCAGCTGCATCTTTTAAAGAGTATAGTTTGTTCTTTTCAATTTTTGAAGCAGCCTCTTTTTGCTTTTTTGTTAATTTTGCCATTTCTTTCTCTTAATTAAAAAGGAGCATCTCCTGATACAGTTATACCCATAGATCTAGCAGTTCCAGCGATCATGCTCATTGCAGATTCGATTGTGAATGCATTTAAATCTACCATTTTATCTTCAGCAATAGCTTTGATAACGTCCCAAGTAACACTAGCTACTTTTTTACGATTTGGTTCACCTGATCCAGACTTTAGCTTTGCAGCTTCCAATAATTGGACAGCAGCTGGAGGAGTCTTAACAACAAAATCAAATGATTTGTCTTTATACACAGTAATTTGTACTGGGCATATTTTGCCAGGTTTATCTTGTGTTCTAGCATTGAACTGCTTACAGAACTCCATGATATTAACCCCAGCAGCTCCTAAAGCAGGTCCAACCGGTGGCGACGGATTCGCAGCACCTCCCTTAACTTGTAGTTTAACTACCTTACTAATTTCTTTAGCCATTTTTTAAAAAATTTAACACCCTAATCATTGGAAGCGATTATGGTGGTTATTATAGATGTAACAAAAATTATACTTTTTCAACTTGCATAAAACTTAATTCTAATGGAGTTTTTCTTCCGAAAATTTTCACCATTACTTCAAGTTTACGCTTTTCTTCATTGATTTTTTCAACTGTTCCGTTGAAGCCATTAAATGGACCATCGATCACCTTAACAGTTTCGCCTAAGTTGAAAGGAATAGCACGAGTATCTGTATTCACAGCTAACTCATCTACTTTACCTAACATTCTATTTACTTCAGAAAGTCTCAAAGGAACAGGTTCTCCACCTTTGATCTCACCTAAAAATCCAATTACACTAGTAATAGACTTAATAATATGAGGTATCTCACCAACCAAATTGGCTTCGATCATAACATATCCAGGGAAATAAACTTTATCCTTAGACATTTTCTTTCCTTCTTTTACAGTAACTACTTTTTCTGTAGGTACTAAAACTTGGGAAACATAATCACCCATACCTAGTCTGGCAATCTCAGTTTCGATATAAGCTTTGACTTTGTTTTCCTGTCCGCTTACAGCTCTAACTACGTACCATTTTTTCACATTATTATCTGCCATCACAAAAAAATTATCCTTTTAACCAGTTAAAAAATCCAGCCAAAGCTTTTGCAAAAAATTCGTCTACTCCCCATGTTGCCAAGGCGAATAAAACCGAAAATACAGCCACAACAATTGTCAATTTTTGAACCTCAGCCCAAGCAGGCCAAGTAACATTTGACTTTAACTCTTCGAAAGCCTCTGATAAATAATTCGTAACTTTTGTCATTTGATATATTTTTTATTGCACGGGCGGAGGGATTCGAACCCCCATCAACGGTTTTGGAGACCGCTATTCTACCCTTGAACTACGCCCGTAATTAAAAGCCAGTGATTTCAGTTATGAAAATCAACTGGCTTTTTATAAATTTTATAGGATTATCCTACGATTTCAGTTACCTGACCTGCACCTACTGTTCTACCACCTTCACGGATAGCGAAACGTAAACCTACGCTCATTGCGATTGGGCTTAATAAAGCAACATTGATAGTCAAGTTATCTCCTGGCATTACCATCTCTACTCCTTCTGGTAAAGTAATAACTCCTGTTACGTCAGTTGTACGTACGTAGAACTGTGGACGGTAGTTATTATGGAATGGAGTATGACGTCCACCTTCTTCTTTTTTCAAGATATAAACCTCAGCTTTGAAAGTAGCGTGTGGTTTTACTGATCCTGGCTTAATGATAACCATTCCTCTTTTGATAGATTCTTTATCAATACCTCTTAACAATAAACCTACGTTATCTCCAGCTTCACCTCTATCAAGGATTTTACGGAACATCTCAACTCCTGTAATAGTAGAAGTTAATTTATCAGCTCCCATACCAATGATTTCAACTGGATCTCCTGTATTAGCAATACCTGTTTCGATACGACCTGTAGCAACAGTTCCACGACCAGTAATTGTAAATACATCTTCAACCGGCATCAAGAATGGTTTAGCTACGTCACGCACTGGCTCTTCGATCCAAGCATCAACAGCTTCCATTAATTCAATGATTTTTGGTACCCAAGCAGGATCATTATTCAATCCTCCTAAAGCAGAACCTTGAACTACAGGACCATTATCTCCATCATATTCGTAGAAAGATAATAAATCTCTGATTTCCATCTCAACAAGCTCTAACAATTCAGCATCATCAACCATATCCACTTTGTTCATGAAAACAACGATTCTTGGAATACCTACCTGACGACCTAAAAGGATGTGCTCACGAGTTTGCGGCATTGGACCATCTGTAGCAGCAACTACTAAGATAGCTCCGTCCATTTGAGCAGCACCAGTAACCATGTTCTTTACGTAATCCGCGTGACCTGGACAGTCAACGTGAGCGTAGTGACGGTTAGCTGTTTCATACTCTACGTGTGATGTATTAATAGTAATACCTCTTTCTTTCTCCTCTGGAGCGTTATCGATTTGATCAAACGATTTTGCTTGACAGTAACCAGCATCAGACAATACTTTTGTAATTGCTGCAGTTAATGTAGTTTTTCCATGATCCACGTGTCCAATTGTACCTATGTTTAAGTGCGGTTTGGAACGATTAAAATTCTCCTTTGCCATTTTACTTAATTTTTAATCTTAGTTATATATTAATTTTCAATTTCCTACTTACTTGAGCCAACTACGGGAATTGAACCCGTGACCTCTTCCTTACCAAGGAAGCACTCTACCTCTGAGCTAAGTCGGCAGAGAGTTCTAATTTTAGATTTTTGATTTTAGATCTTAGATTTTTCAATCTACAATCTCAAATCTACGCTCTGAAATCTTAACTTCTTTTTGTGGGGAGAGCAGGATTCGAACCTGCGAAGTTCACACAGCAGATTTACAGTCTGCCCTCGTTGGCCGCTTGAGTATCTCCCCAGACAATCTTAGATTTTTGACTTAAGATTTTAGATTACTCTAAAACCAAATTAAGAAACCTAAATTTGTTTTATTCCATAATTTTAAAGAACAAATTTCAAATCGCATTTGAAATATTTTAGAGCCGGCGGAGGGACTCGAACCCACGACCTGCTGATTACAAATCAGCTGCTCTAGCCAACTGAGCTACGCTGGCAATATCAATAAAAAAGTCCGCTATTTCTAACGGACTGCAAATGTAGCTATTTTATCTTTTAATCAAAACATTTTTTAAAAAAAATTTTCAATTATATGTGTGCTCTTATTTTTTCTTTCCTTTTCACCAATACACGTTCTAGAGATTCTGCCGAAAGCTCTACCGCTTCTTCAAACGTTTTACATTGTTTTTTAACCAAAAAATCATCTCCCGGGACATTAATCTTAATCTCTACTACCTTATTCTCCTTATCACTCGTTCTTTCAACCTTTAAAAAAATGTCAGCCGAAACTACTCGATCGTAATATTTTTCTAATTTATCCATTCTTTCCTGAATAAAATCCACTAATTTTCTGTCAACAGTAAAGTTAACTGCATGAACATCTACCTTCATAATACAAATTTTAGGGTTAAACATTTTAAGAATCATTATTTATTTCTTGGATGCGCATCACCATACACCTTTTTAAGCTCTGCTAAACTATTATGAGTATAAACTTGTGTAGATGCCAAACTTGAATGTCCTAATAACTCTTTAACTGAATTTAAATCTGCTCCGTTATTTAGCAAGTGAGTTGCAAATGTATGCCTAAGCACATGCGGACTCTTTTTTACCTTTTCAGAGACTTTACTAAAGTATGAATTTATTAATCGATACACAAAAGATTCACTCAATTTTAACCCTTTTAACGAAATAAAAAAATAATCTTCATCAATGATGTTCTCCACCGAAGCTCTTTCCTGCAAATACAAATTAAACTGCTCCGTAATTATTGGCAAAACCGGAATAATACGTTCTTTATTTCGCTTTCCAAGAACCTTAATTACATTTGAAGACAAATCGACATTGTACTTCATTAAATGTATTAGCTCTGCCCTACGCATTCCGGTAGTATAAAAAAGATCTACGATCAACTTATCTCTTACTTCTTCAAATCCGGAAGGATTTCCAACCTGCTGCATTAAATCTGTCAGTTCTTTTTCAGAAAATGGAATCTGAACAATTTTTGGCGTTTTTAATGCTTTATGTTTCAGCATTGGACTCACCTCTATTTGTTTTGTTTTTAAAAGGAATTTATAAAATGCTTTTAAAGAAGACATTTTTCGATTGACAGATACATTAGAAATACCATCATCTACAAGCGAAACTATCCAACTCCTGATTTGACCGTAATTAACCTGTTCGATATTTTCCTGCTCAAAATGCTCTTTATTGAATGTTTCAAAAAATAAAATATCATTCAAATAAGCATTGACTGTATGTGGGGAATATTTTTTCTCTAATTGAAGATAATCGCGAAATGCTTCTTTATTTGATTTCATAGGAATACACACTTTTCATTTACACAAACCCATATTCTACTTATATAAAGAATATTATTTATCTCAAAATTAAGCATAAAAAAACCGTTAGTATCAAAATTTTGATAACTAACGGTAATTATTTTTGAAAAGCTAATACTAACTCTCTAAACCATCTCTCATGTTTTGGATGTAAGCAGCTTTTTGAATTTGTGCTCTTTTGATAACAGAAGGCTTAATAAAAGCAGTACGTGCTCTTAGTTGACGAACAGTTCCTGTTTTATCAAATTTTCTTTTATAGCGCTTTAATGCTCTATCGATATTTTCTCCGTCTTTAATTGGTATAATTAACATAATATTGACACCTCCTCTCGTTAAGGGTGCAAAAGTATGTATTAATTATGAATTATGGGTTATGAATTCTAAATTATTTTAAAAGAAAATAGAACATAGAAAAAAGAGAATAGATTTCTCCAAAAATCGATCCCTAAAAAGAGCCAATAATAATACTCTTTATTCTTTATTCTTTATTCTTTATTCTTTATTCTTTATTCTTTATTCTTTATTCTTTATTCTTTATTCTTTATTCTTTTAGCAAATTTCTCGAAATAACTAACTTTTGAATTTCGGTAGTTCCTTCTCCTATAGTACATAGTTTTGAATCACGATAGAATTTCTCTACAGGATAATCTTTTGTGTAACCGTAGCCTCCATGAATTTGAACAGCTTCGTTTGCAATTTTCACACAGGCTTCTGACGCATACATTTTTGCCATTGCACCAAGTGTCGTAACGGGTTTGTGCTGTTGTTTTAAGAATGCAGCTTTATGCAATAATAATTCTGAAGCTTCAATCTCTGTTGCCATATCGGCCAGTTTAAATGAAATTCCCTGAAAACTGCTAATAGGCTGACCAAACTGATGTCTTTCTTTAGAGTATTTCAATGCTGCTTCGTAAGCACCTTTGGCAATTCCTAAAGACAAAGCTCCGATTGAAATACGACCTCCATCTAATATTTTCATGGCCTGAACAAATCCCTGCCCTATTTCTCCTAATCTATTAGCATCCGGAACACGACAACCATCAAAAACCAATTCTGCAGTTTCGCTGGCACGCATTCCTAATTTATTTTCTTTTTTTCCCGAAGTGAATCCTTTCATTCCTTTTTCGAAAACAAAAGCGGTCATTCCTTTAGAATCTCCTTTTTCTCCGGTACGTACAATTACAACTGCGATATCTCCAGAGATTGCGTGCGTTATAAAGTTTTTAGCTCCGTTTACAATCCATTCATCTCCGTCCTTAACAGCTGTTGTATTCATTCCACCTGCATCAGAACCCGTATTGTGTTCTGTTAATCCCCAGGCTCCTATATGTTCTGCTGTTGCTAATTTTGGCAACCATTTTTTCTTTTGTTCTTCGTTTCCAAAAGTCAAAATATGATTGGTACATAATGAATTATGCGCGGCAACCGATAAACCAATTGAAGGATCTACTTTTGAAATTTCCTCTACAACTGTAATATATTCATGATATCCCAATCCAGATCCTCCGTACTCTTCGGGCACTAAAACCCCCATAAATCCCATTTCGCCTAATTTTTTAAATAGGTCAACCGGAAAAATTTGAGCCTCATCCCATTCCATAATATTAGGTCTGATATTTTTTTCGGCAAAATCTTTTATAGACTGAGCAATCATCGACTGCGTTTCGTTATATTCAAAATTCATTGTAAGCTGCTTTTGTTTTAGAACTCCAAATATAAACTAATTATTTTTGCTTTTTCAACAGGAAAACCTTTAATTTTTGATAAATCCTCAATATTATTAATATTTCCGTTCATACTTCTATAAGTTACAATTTGTTTTGCCAAGGCATATTTAAAATAGGAGAACTGCGATAATTCTTTTAAAGACGCATCGTTTATGGCGATCTTTTTAAAAGAAGAAGGTATTACTACTTTAAAATGATTGTTGAGTTCACTGATAACTTCTGGCGAAAGTCCCCAAACATCATTCATTTGTTCCATAGAAACAAAACAGCCTAAAATTTCTTTTTGTTTTAATATTCTTGCTGATAAAGCTTCGCCAATACCATAAATTTTGATCAAATCTTCTTGGGTCGCCTGATTGATATCTAAAACTATAATTTTTTCTTTTTTGAAATTTTCTTTTTTAAAACCCTCCTTTTGAACAAATTCTTTTCTTTCTGTTCTAAAATTCGTTTTGTTTTGAGTCCAATCCGGAAATTTAAAAAGCGGAGCCATTGCGTTTAATAAAGAATCGGAAACTTTGGTTACTTCCTGAAACTCTTTTGCCGAACTGACGTATTTATTTTCTCTGCGAAAAGCCAGCAAACGATCTATCTCCTCAACCGACATTCCTAGTTTATATCCTTTATAGTCTGTAATAAAATTAGGATTGAAAGAATATACTTTTGGCTTTTCACTGAATTTGGCGAGCTTCATAGAATCAATCCCGGTTTGCAAAGACAGCCATTGTTCTTTTTCCGGAAAAGATTTTTCGGGTAAACTAAAATCGACAAAAAAATAAATTGTCTGTAAAATCATTATAATAATGAAAAGTAAAAAAATTCCTGTACGCTGCTGTTTTGTAAACCTAAAATAGTTTGCAAATGGACTAAAATTCATGGCGACTAAAATTACTCATTTCTAATAAATCCTGTAAATTAAGTGAAAAACGATTAATTTAACAAGAATTATATTAAAAATATCATTATTTTTAAAATTACATTTTTCACTAATAAAGCCCAATTAATTTAATGAATCCCAGTAGTTAAAGAATAATCAACGGAGGTTTTATCAAAAAATTTAATATTTTATAACTTAAAAAGAGATAATTGTTTTTATTTTTTACAAAAAACAATACATTTGGAACTTAATAACAATAAACCAATATTATAATATGTCTATTTGGAAAACTAAACCACTTTCGGTATTGCTTGACGAAGCTTCCGAATCTGAAAAAGGCTTAAAAAGAACTCTATCTTCACGGTCTCTCGTTGCACTTGGAGTTGGAGCCATTATTGGAGCCGGATTATTCTCGTTAACAGGAATTGCTGCAGCAGAACACGCAGGACCAGCAGTTACTCTTTCTTTTGTTTTAGCAGCCGTTGGATGTGCTTTTGCCGGACTTTGTTATGCAGAATTTGCTTCTATGATTCCGGTTGCTGGTAGCGCATATACATACTCTTATGCTACAATGGGAGAATTTATGGCTTGGATTATTGGTTGGGATTTAGTTTTAGAATACGCTTTGGGAGCCGCAACCGTCGGGGTAAGTTGGTCGCGTTACTTATTAGAATTACTAAACAAATACGGAATTCACCTCCCTCATCAATTTATATGTTCGCCATGGGAAACTCTTAAACTTAGCGACGGTACAGTGATCGAAGGCGGTATTGTAAATTTACCGGCGATTTTTATTGTATCTATGTTATCGTTATTATTAATAAGAGGAACAAAAGAATCTGCGTCTTTAAACAACTTTTTAGTGGTTGTAAAAGTTGCTGTAGTTCTTGTTTTCATCATTTTAGGATGGAGTTTTATTGACACTGCAAACTACACACCTTATATCCCGGCTAACACTGGTGTTTTTGGTGAATTTGGATGGTCAGGAATTGCTGCTGGTGCAGGAACTGTATTTTTTGCTTTCATTGGTTTTGATGCTGTTTCTACAGCTGCTCAGGAAGCTAAAAATCCGCAAAAAGGAATGCCAATTGGTATTTTAGGATCGCTTGTTATATGTACCTTATTATATGTATTTTTTGCTCACGTAATGACAGGTCTTGTTAATTATAAAGAATTTGCCGGTGATGCTAAACCTGCTGCAACTGCTTTTGCTAAAACAGGTTATGACTTTTTACAAACAGGTTTAATTGTAGCTATTTTAGCGGGGTATACTTCTGTAATATTAGTAATGCTTTTGGGCCAAAGCCGTGTATTTTATACTATGAGTAAAGATGGTTTATTACCTCCATTCTTCAGTTCTATTCACTCTAAATTTCGTACTCCGTGGAAAACTAACCTTTTCTTCCTAGTATTTGTAAGTTTATTTGCTGGACTGGTTCCGGTAAGCGATTTAGGACACATGGTAAGTATTGGAACATTATTAGCCTTTGTACTTGTTTGTATTGGTGTAATGGTGATGCGTAAAAGAATGCCAGATGCTCCAAGATCTTTCAGAACACCTTTAGTACCATTTGTGCCTATCGCAGGTATCGTAATTTGCCTGGCTTTGATGTATTCATTACCTAACGAAAGCTGGGTGAGACTTGTAGTCTGGATGGCATTAGGAGTAGTAATTTACTTTGTTTATGGTAAGAAAAACAGTAAACTGAACAATCCGGGAAAATAATTCCCTAAAGAGATATAAAAAAGGATCATAGAGTAAATAACTTTATGATCCTTTTTTTATGTTTTAAATAGTCTTATAAATCGAAGACTGATGTTCTTTTAGCACGAATTAAATCTTTTAGGCGAATCCAGAATGCCAAAGTAAGATAAACTCCAAATCCTAAACCTGCAGTAACAAACGAAATATAGATAAAAAACAATCTCACACTCGTTACGCGCATACCCAATTTATCGGCCAATCTTGAAGAAACATGAAAACCATATTTTTCGAAAAAGAATTTGAGTTTTAAAATTGCTGACATATTTAGATTTTAGATTTTAGATTTTAGATTTTAGATTTTAGATTTTAGATTTTAGATTTTAGATTTTAGATTTTAGATTTTATCCTTCGCATTCGCTCAGGATGAAATTATATATGCAAGTAACAAAAGTACAAAATTATCTCATTGACACATTTTCTAATTCTCTAATTATTCTTTAGCAGCTCAATTCCTAATGCACATCTTAGACATGATTTCTGATTGCAATATTCATTTTTAAGTTCTAACAAGGTTTGTGTTTCAAAAGCGTTTTTAGCAGAAACCCTAAAAGATTTAAATTTATCAATTATAGCATTTTTTTCAGGGGTAACTTCATTCATAAATGCTATTAATTCTTCTGCAATAGATTCACCTCTTATATTGGAATACGCAAACTGAATAGGAATTATGGTGTTTATAATAATCAAATCCAGAAAAGATTTCGATAAAGATTTAGGCTTCTTTACACTTTCTTTATCAAACTGATAATGGTTACTCCAATATACACTTGCCGAAACATTCAATAAATCATAAACGCTTTGTACGGAATTTAGAACTATTATTTTCGAAAATAAGTTTTGGTGTTTGTGATACAAATTAGCCAATTGCGAAAGCCTGATTGTTGGAAAATTATCCGGACGATGTTTGAAAAACTGGACCGAATCGATATGACGCTTTTCTAATTGGTATTTATTAAGCAAATAATAATACCTTAATTTTAGATCTGTAAAATAAATATCTTCTTTATTATCATCTAATAAACCGGAAGTACCTAAAAGTAATGCTTCGAGGTTTTCCACTTCAAAGCTTTCTTTACGGATAATGGAAAAAGGAATGGATTTCGCAATTTGCAAAAAAGTATTGCCGTTTGTATTTAAACCAAAATTCTTTGCTAGCAAGGAAAATAAAACCCCTTCCCAATCCTGATTTGTTTCTTCTAATAAATCGTAAATAAATTTTGATTTGCGCTCTAAACGATCAAAGAACAATCTTTCCTGCCAGTTTTTTAATATAAAATCGTCAATTTTCGTAATATCTTTTTCGCAAAATATCCAGGTTTTAGGCGCTACTAAAGAATTATAATTGGATAAAATTTCCGATGAAACATAATCTTGCAGAATCAAAACAGGAATTTCTCTATTGCCTTTACCAAATATTTCTGTGTCATGTTCCCAAACTACATGTAAGATTACATTTTCGTAAGCTGCATCTTTTTCATGACCATGAACATACCAATCTGAAGATTTTAAATGAATCTCTACATTTCCTGCCCATTTTTGATTTCCTATGGTAATTTGGGCATTAAAAAAATCCGGACCGGCAAGTTCTAAGTAATCTCCGGTTTTTATAATCGTGATTGGTTCATTCTGGGTAGTTTGTAAATTCAAAGTATCGAACTTCTTGAATTTCCAGAGATAATGAAGAAAATCTTCTTTCATTTTTTAGACTTTTACTTTGGTTTATAAAAAGTCTAAAATTAATTAAAATAATATTAATCTTACAAAATATTTATTTTTATCTCAACATATACAACTTAGCACAAGCTCTTGCATCAGATAATGCTTCGTGATGATTAAGCTGAATTTTCATTTGGCGACAGCAATCACTTAGTTTAGTAGGCTTGAAACCTTTTGCTTTATAAATCTTTACGGTGCATTCCCACTTCTCTGCTATGTTCAAATCTTCGTAAAACAAACCATAAAGCGCCATCGATTTCATTAAAACATTACGGTCAAAACTTTCGTTGTGCGCGACCACTACTCTATTCTTTAATCTTTTTTCGATCTCAGGATAAACCTGCACAAAAGTTTTGGCATTTACAGTATCTCTTGGATAAATTCCATGTACACGAATCGTAAACGGATTGTACTCATTTTTAGGAGGTTTAATAAGGGTAACGAACTCATCTGTAATTATTCCGTTCTCTACAGTAACGATTCCAACAGAGCACGGATGATGTCCTGTAGCAGTTTCAAAATCTATCGCGGTAAAAGTCATTTTCGAATGTATTAAGCTAAAAAATCCATAAACCTAATTTCAAAACTAGATTTATGGATTTATGAATTATTAAAATCGTATTATTTTATAGATCCAATGATATCATATTTCGTAATAATATGATGATTACCATTTCCTAAATCCACCAAAACAGCATCATTTTCTTTGGTAAATAATTTAGAAACTTCTTCGATTGGTGTTCCTAATTTTACAATTGGGAAAGGTTTTCCCATTACTTCCTTGATTGGTTTTTCGGCTACGTTTTTATCTGCAACATAACTTCTAAACAAATCTGTTTCATCAACAGAACCCACAAAACCAGTAATATCTACAACAGGAATCTGCGAGATTTTGTATTTACGCATACGTTCGATCGCGTGAGAAACCAATTCCTCTGTACGAACTACGATTAATTCTTTATCAATATGATCTTTAATTACGTCTTCGGCCTTTGTAATGTTTTCTTCTAAGAAACCACGTTCGCGCATCCAGTCGTCATTAAACATTTTACCTACGTAACGGCTTCCTGAATCGTGAAACAATACCACAACCACATCTTCTGGCTTAAAGTGTTCTTTAAGCTGTAACAATCCTTTTATACAAGCTCCTGCAGAATTCCCAACAAAAATAGCTTCTTCAAGAGCAATTTTTCTGGTATAAACCGCTGCATCTTTATCGGTTACTTTTGTAAATCCGTCTATTAAAGAGAAGTCAACATTTTTAGGCAAAATGTCTTCTCCAATTCCTTCGGTAATATAAGAGTAAATTTCGTTTTCGTCGAAAATTCCGGTTTCATGGTATTTTTTAAAAACAGAACCATAAGTATCGATTCCCCAAATTTTAATATTTGGATTTTGCTCTTTTAAGTATTTTCCAACACCTGAGATAGTTCCTCCTGTTCCTACTCCAACCACAAAATGAGTGATTTTCCCATCAGTTTGTTTCCAGATTTCCGGTCCCGTTTGTTCGTAATGTGCCAAAGAGTTTGACATATTATCGTACTGATTTACATACCATGAATTTGGCGTTTCTTCGGCCAGACGTTTTGAAACAGAATAATAAGATCTTGGATCCGTTGGCTCAACATCTGTAGGGCAAACTACTACTTTGGCTCCCACAGCACGCAAAATATCCATTTTTTCTTTAGACTGTTTGTCAGATATTACACAAATCAGTTTATATCCTTTAATGATCGCTACAAGCGCCAATCCCATTCCGGTATTTCCAGAAGTTCCTTCAATAATAGTTCCTCCTGGTTTTAATCGGCCATCTGCCTCTGCATCTTCAACCATTTTTACGGCCATTCTGTCTTTTACAGAATTTCCGGGATTAAAAGTTTCGACTTTTGCCAATACTAACGCATCAATTTCAGCAACAATTTTGTTGAGTTTTACCAATGGTGTATTACCAATTGTTTCTAAAATGTTATTTGAAAAGTCCATTTCTATTTAATTTAATATTTGATTTTTAATATAATAAATACCTAATGCTATTGGAAGAAATTCCAAACTAAACCAAATCGTATCACAAAATCACGATAAGGATTATTAGGTGCTGAATAATAATCGCTTTTAGAAAAAAGAGCATTGATGTGCTCTGCTTTTACATAAAATCGGGTTTGGCGAATTCTGGCATTTAGGAAAAGATCGAATAATGGATAACCTCCAATTTCTTTGTCTTTCTGAACATAAAATTCACCTACAACAGGGTTGTAACCATTTCCGTAATACTTTGTAAAATAATTAAAAACGATTCCGGTTTGCATATACAGTGCTTTCTTAAAAAAGTAACCTGAATAATAAAATGTATTTCTTGTTACAAAATCCGGTACATTTAAAACTAAATCTGACTGATCTACTTTTTGATATAAAAGTGTATTATCAAGAGCGAAAGGACCAAATTTAAATTCACGACTTGCTTTTATCTCCAGATAATTAATCGCATTTCCGTACTGGGCCGGATTTATAATTTGTGTATTAACAGCTTTTTGAGCTGGCGAAGAAACATCTGCAAAATACAAATGATCATTTAAAACCGTATACTGAACTTCTGCATTCAGCCAAGGCGTGCTAACAGCGGCACTAAGCGAATTAATTTTCTCGTTTTTAAAATTATTCGACCAGTTATACTGCACATAACTACTTTGGTACAAATTGTAGTTATTATTTGGCAATTTGTTGATGTTACGGTATCTAAAATCAAACTGGATTTTATCATTAAAATCATATTTCAATTTTGCATCTAAATCAGACAATGACTGGTCTGTAATCGATCTTGAATATAAAAAACGTCCGTTCCATTTGTTTTTTTGATATTCGAATTGTCCGCCTACATTATTAATCTGCAAAAATAAATTATCCGGAATAACTGTTCCATCTTTATCTACTAAGACTCTTCCGTATTTATAGTTAGACCTGTAATCGTCTACAAAAAAATTAAATTTCCCTAAAAGAGAATTTTCATAAGCTAATCCTACCTTATTGTACAATCTTTCGTAATGGGTTTGATCGTTTATACCACTTGTTACATACGATTCTCCAAATCGTTGCACTGATCTGGTACCAACAGCTGAAAGAACAGTCGCCTGCTTGTATTCGAAAGCCTTGTTTTCGTAATTAAACTGATGCGTTACATATAAATTATTATTCCCCTCAGTTGGATTTATTCTAAAAGCATGATCAAAAAACAAACGTCGGCCTTTTAAAAACGATTCCGCATCCGTAAGATACACTTGCAATCTTTGACGGTTTTTATAATCCGGATTATCACTTTCAAAATCTGCAGGCGTTGTAATTCCGCCATTTTCTTCGTTTAAAACATCCTGATACGTATAATGTGCATTTATCGCATATCTTCTGTCGGTTGTAGCGTAACTTGTTGTAAATCTAAAATTTCCTGCACTTACCAATTGGTTTATATAATCTCCCTCTGAACGTAAACCTCTGTATGCGATAGAAAAATTAAGGTTTTTTGATGTATTTAATGTAATAAATGAATCTACGTTCTGACCTTTATTTATTGTTGTATTAAAAAACAACTCCGTCAAAGGTGTTGCTGCAGAATAATAATTGATTTGATCTGCCTGAAGATAATTAAAGTGTTTTCCGTTAAAACCAATTTCCGGATAAGGCGAAAAACTAGTCAGGCTGTATTGCAAAGTATTATAAGTCTGACCTATATTTGCGAAAGACAAAAGTCCGAAATCATCTTTACGAAGATTATTTTGTTTATAGGCGCTTTTTAAGGTTAACGAAGTATCAACATAAGTAGTATCATGCTCCAGCGTAATAATCTGGTATTGATCTATTGTTGCAATTTTTGCTTTTTTCTTTTTTATAGTATCAGTTATACTTGAATATTTAGTATTCATATCTAAACTATTTTTAGAAGTATTTTTTTCCTGAGAAAACAATAAAGTGGGTACAACTAATAGGTATAGAAAAAAGAATATTCTCATTTGATCGCTTTATATGGAATTATTTTGGCAAAATTTGTCTGGCAAAGGTAAAAGATAAAAACGTATAAATAAAAAAACACTTGAATTTATACTACTGCTTTGGCAAATAGTAAGAGAACGAATGTTTTTAAAGAAAATTTTATAATATTTGCCAATTAAAACACAAAAAGGAAATGCTCGAAAAAAATTTCTCAGGATTTAATTTAGAAACTGGAACTGACGAAGCTGGGCGAGGTTGTCTGGCCGGTCCTGTAACGGCTGCTGCAGTAATTTTACCAAACCATTTTGAGCATGAATTTTTAAACGACAGTAAACAATTGTCTGAAAAGATGAGAGTTTTTCTTAAACCAATCATCGAACAACATGCACTTTGTTTTGCTGTTACGCATTTGCATCCCAATGAAATTGATGAAATTAATATTCTAAACGCTTCAATGAAAGGTATGCAGGAATGTATCCTGAAACTACATCATATTCCTGAATTTATTATTGTAGACGGTAATCGTTCTTTGAATGCGAAACTGGGTCTAAAGAACACTTTTGGCAAACAATTTTCTATGACCGAAATTGAGTTACTAAAATCGATTCCGAACCAAAGCATTATAAAAGGTGACGGTAAATTTTTAAGTATTGCCGCCGCTTCTGTCTTGGCCAAAACGTATCGCGATGAATACATGGATCAGATTCATGAAGAATTCCCGATGTACAACTGGAAACAAAACAAAGGTTATCCTACCAAAGAACATCGCGAAGCCATAAAAAAATATGGAACGACAAAATATCACCGAATGAGTTTTAGGCTTTTGCCGGATCAACTCGAATTGAATTTTGAATAACAAAAAAGACTTATCGCAATTGATAAGTCTTTTTTGTTATTAAGAGATTTAGATTTCTATTATTTTTTACTTTTCAGGAATTCTGCAAATTGTTTGGTATCAAAATAAAAAGGTCTGATTGCTGTAATTTTTCCGTTTTTTAAATCGAAATGTTCCGAGATTGGCACCGAAAGTGTTTTACCTGATTTTTTTGCTTTCGCCTTTATGGTAAAATAAATAATTACCTCATTTTTTGTAGCATCGCTAAAATAAACAGGCTCTTTTTCTATTTCTAAATCAAAAAATTCAGCAGATTTTGCATACATTTTTACCCATTCATTAAAACCTGTAAATTTTCCTCCATAAGGCAACCCTTCGGCCTGATTATAAATTGCACCTTCTTCTATTAAATGTGCCATTGCCGTAAAGTCCCTGGTTTTAAAAAGGCTTTCGTAATATTGCGCTACAATCTTAAAATTTTCTGTTTCAAGATTACTCAAAATTTCAGCCTCAGACAAAGTGGCTTCGGGATTCCAAAAACCAATAATTTTACTCACCTGACCTTTTCCGTTGAGTCGGGCAAAATCACGTCCGGCCATTATAAGCTTATTTTTTGCATCTAATATTTTCCAATCCCAGCTTACATAATTGTCTTTTACCACTTTTGGTCCCGAGGTAAATACTGCATCCGGGTATTTTTTATAAAATTCATTTATAACATTGTTTAAGGCAGCAGTTCCTTTTATGGATGCAGAAGGATCCTCAAAAGTACTTTCCTCCAGCCAGATTGTTTTAATTATTTTTAGCCTTACATCGCTCTTGCGTTCTGACCAGGCTTTTTCATAAACATCGATTGGATTTAATTTATCTTTCTTTTGAGCAAAAAGACCATTAATCATAAAAATAAAACAGATAAAGTAGATTTTTCTCATAAGTCATTAAATTAGGTTAGCTAAAGCTTTTATTAAAAGTATAAAACCAAATTTAGTATAAAAAACTCATAAATAACCACACTTCCTATAATTTACGGTACATTCAAAAACTTAGCTCTTAGTAAACTACTTTTATCTTTTTTACAATTATTATTACTTTTAAATCAATTTTTATCCCAAAATAGACTCTTTATCGATGAACTTAAAAGTAGTTTTGATCTGATTTTCCCAGTCCAAAATACTTTCTGCCGAAGCTCTGTCTGCTTTATCGAAATAAAAATGCTGTTGGATTTCTAATCCGGAGTACGTAAAAACTCCCGTATCCGAAGTTAATGCCAAAGCTTTATCCATTCCCATTGCTTCATATTCTGCATTTGATTTTCCGTGCGAATTAATAATGATTGTTTTCTTTCCCGTCAATAAACCTTTTTGAACGCCCTGATCGTATCTGTAGGCAAATCCGTAACTAAATACGCGATCAATATAACCTTTCATAATGGCCGGCATTCCTGTCCACCAAATGGGGTAAATAAAAATAATACGATCTGCCCAGGTGATAAAGTCTTGTTCTGTTTGAACATCATCGGCAACCTTTCCCATTCTTTGTCCGTTCATATCTTCTAAAGAAAGTACGGGATTAAAATTGAGCTCATTCAAATCACGAAGTGCAATTTCTTCTCCGGATTCCTGAAGGCTTTCGAGTACAGTTTGTTTGAAGAAATGATTTAAACTACCTGAATTGGGATGTGCATAAACAATTAAATTTTTCATGTTGTCTGTTTTTAAAGATTAACATGACAAATGTAGAACGCAAGGTTTAAGTACAATTGTAAGAAAACGAAATCTGATTTATCCTGACTTTGAGCTGCAGATATCGTTTTGAAATTTCAGGAATTTTGTGGGCGAAATATTCATATAATATTTAAAGTCATGAATGAGCTGACTCTGATCGTAATAACCGCATTCGTCAACAATCGTTAACCAATCTGTTTTAGAATTGTTTATTATATTTTCCTGAATTTGATTTACCGCTTTTAAAAACCTCTCGTACCGATTCGCTTCTTTAATAGTATAACCAAAAAGTTTCTTTTGATTGAGCTGAATATTTCTTTCGGTTTGATTGATCTGCGAAGCAATTGCTTTTATGGGATTCAGATTTTGATTTTGAAAATCTGTTAAAAGCGTTGTTATCTCGTTTTGTTCTTTTAAATAAGGTTTGCAGAAATCTAAAATATAATCGACACGCTCTTTTGTATCAGAAAGTTTTTGAAGTTCTTCCCACAAAAGAGTAAAGCAATTTTCATCAATTAAAGCGTCAGGATGAATGGGCAAAGAATCAAACATTGCATTGCCAAAGAATCTGTAAAAAGCATCTTCTTTAAAATTGGCTACCAAAATCTCTGAATTAGGCTCTAAAGTATAATCGAAAGCTTGTTTTATAGGGCCAAGAACCATACATTTTTCAACTTCTAAAAAAGTATTTTGTTGCGATTTTAAAGATGATTTTGTGCCAAAGTTAAAAACCAAAATGGTTTGAAAACTTGGCAATAAGGTTTTTGTTATGGGAAATGCCGTTCTATTTTCGGCAAAATAAAAATGAGAAAAAACAGTTTCAAATGCTGAAGGAACGGCAATTCTATAATTGTTATTTTCTTCAGCATTTTTCATACTATTTATATTTTTAGAAAGTTTCGTAGTTGTAATTAACACAGAGAGCACAAAGCTTTGCGAACTTGTTTTTTTTTTAATAAAAACTTCACTAAAACCCTTTGCGAACTTTGCGGTTAATTAAGATTTACGAAACAAATTCTGCTTCGAATAATTGGGTCAAATGTTTTACGATTTTACTTTTTACTTCGGCTTCATCAACTTTTTCTACGCCAAGTTCGACTTGTAAGGAAGTAACGCCTTTTCCGCGAATTCCACACGGAATAATATTGTCAAAATATCCTAAATCAACATTTACATTTAAGGCAAATCCGTGCATGGTTACCCAGCGTGAAGCGCGTACGCCTAGCGCACAAATCTTGCGTGCAAAGGGAGTTCCTGCATCAAGCCAAACCCCAGTTTCACCTTCGCTTCTTCCGCATTTTAAGCCGTATTCTTCTAAAGTCAGGATTATAGCTTCTTCCAGAAAACGTAAATATTTATGAATATCTGTAAAGAAATTTTCTAAATCTAATATCGGATAACCTACAATTTGTCCCGGCCCGTGATAGGTAATATCGCCGCCACGATTGATTTTATAAAAAGTAGCTCCTTTTGCTTCGAGCTGTTTTTCGTTTAATAAAAGATTTTCAAGATCTCCGCTTTTACCCAAAGTATACACATGCGGATGTTCTACAAAAAGTAAATAATTGGGTGTTGGCAAATCGAGTTCTTCTCTTCGGTTTTTGATTTTTAAGTCGACTATATCCTTAAAAATTTCTTCCTGATATTCCCAGGTCGATTTATAATCTTTACTTCCTAAATCCTGAAGTTGAATTTTTTTATTCATTTTAATTATTTTTCAAACTCTACGTCAAAGTTAAGTTTGTCAGGATTCTCCATATAATCCGTAAAAGGGTATTGAATTGTAATTGATTTTCGATCCTCGCTAAACAAAGCATTTGGATTCGATACTTTTTTTATTTTCTTAGGAAAATGATACTTTATAATATAGGTCGAAGAAGCAAAAATCATCTTAGACATATCTGCGGTAGAATCTTTCGCTTTTGCAGCTAATTTTTGTTTATCGATTACTGCTGTACGTGTAAATTTCTTGCCATCGTATGTATAGCTTAATTTACTGTTATTATCTCCTAAGCCTTTCCCCAATGGTGACGCAGCATTTGCTCCGCCTTCTAATTTTTGAAGTGCGCTCAAAGATTGCAAAGCATCTTGTAGCTCATTTACATTTTTAAAATCAGTTGAAATGGTCATTAAAAACTCTTTTTTCTCGCCATTCATTTTGGTGTTTACTACAAAATTTTCGAGTTTTTTAAGTTCTTTTTGGGCTTCCGGAGACAGTTTTGCAATACTGTCTTTTTTCTCTTCAAATAATTGCTTGAAAGTAAAAGTAGAATCTATATTCTTTTTGGCATCAGGTCCAAGCTGGTCACCAGCCATCGCCATCAAAGATGAACCATCCATATCTACAGAAAATTTTCCGGTTCCGTTATCGTTTACATATATATTTTCGGTTAAGGTGCAGCTTGTTAATGTTGCTAATACAAAACAAAAACTAAGTAACTTGTATAATTTCATAATGGCTAATTTTTTATCAAAGATACGAAGACTATTTTATTTTTTAAGATTCTAAGAAACTAAGGTTCTAAGATACTAAGACAAAACTATTGAAGGTCTTTTTGCTCTAAAACCACTTCAAGATTCGTTATTTCCGGATTTTGTAAACAATCTGAAAGTTGAAATTCTAATGTCATTGTTTTTTTATCTGAACTGATAACTGCTTTTTCGTTTGAGACCGATTTTATTTCTCTTGGAAAATGATATTTTAAAGTATAGGATTGCGCTAATTTATACTTGGCATACATTTTTTTTCTTTCTTCCAGCATTTTTTTGTCCTTATCAAACTTTTGCTGATCAACAATTACCAGATTTCTTTTGAAAGTAGAACCATCGAAAGTATATTTTATTTTGAAAGATTCTTTTGAAACCGGATAATTTTCTTTTAAAGAACTTGCCAAACTAAGGCTCTCATAAAGATTAGGTATTTCTTCTATTTTTTTAAAGTCAGAAGAAATTACATTAAAATTTTCCATTTGAACCGGATCAACTTTAATATGCATTTTTACATTGGCGTGTTCCTGAAACAATGCCTGGTCTGATTTACTAAATTTTACAAACGTTGCTGCATACTTTGTTATATAATCCTGAAAAACGAATATTGTATCTGTAAATTTTTCAGAATCAGAATAAGGACGTCCTAATTGCAAATAACTATTTTCGTCGCGTAATTGAAAAACTTCAATAGTTCCGCTTCCGTCTGGGTTTATTTTTATAGTTTCTGTGATTTGACAGCTTGAGACTAAAATTAAGAGTAGAAAGGCTTTTATGATTTTCATTTTCTTGCAAGTTTCTGAGATTCTGAGTTGCTAAGATACTGAGGTTTTTTTGTTTAATTTTTACAGAAATGTTTATTCATTCGTTTAGTTTGTCATCCCGAACGAAAGATCGCACGAGAAGTGCCGCAAACTAAATCGCCAATCTTTGTAGAGTTCCTGGTGTGATCCTTCGTTCCTGAGGATGACAAAGATTGTGTAAACGCACTACCTAAAACGCCTTTTAAAAACTAAAACTTCTAAAATAGCCCCGATAGCAGCGGTATCCTTTTTTGCTTTTTCGGCAAAAAAGATACAAGTGAATAGCGGGACAAAAGGTCTTTGAAATGCAATAAATTACTGCTTCAAAAAATCTAAAACCTGCATTCTGAAATCTACATTCTTTTCTTTATCTTTGCACACTTAAAAAAGAGCACAAAATGGCATTATCAGAACAAGAAATCATCCGAAGAGAAAAACTTCAAAACTTACGCAACTTAGGAATCAATCCTTATCCGGCTAATCTTTTTCCTGTAAATCATACTTCGAAGCAGGTGAAGGAATCTTTTGAAGAGGGTAAGAAGGTGATCGTTGCCGGACGTTTAATGAGTGTTAGAGATCAGGGTAAAGCTTGTTTTGCTGAATTGCAGGATAGCGAAGGACGTATACAATTGTATGTGAATCGCGATGTTTTGTGTGAAGGTGATGATAAAACTTTATACAATACGCTATTTAAAAAATTAACTGATTTAGGTGACTTTATTGGTATTGAAGGTGAATTGTTTACTACAAAAGTGGGCGCGCAATGTATTCGTGTTGACGGATTTACTTTCTTGAGTAAAACATTACGTCCGTTGCCTTTACCAAAAGTAGATGAAGAAGGAAACGTACACGATGCTTTTAATGATCCTGAGTTACGTTACAGAATGCGTTATGTGGATTTAACTGTGAATCCGCAAGTAAAAGAAAACTTTATCAAACGTACGAAGTTGTATACGGCAATGCGTGGTTATTTTAACGATGCAGGATATCTTGAAGTTGAAACTCCGGTTTTACAATCGATTCCTGGTGGTGCTGCAGCGAGACCTTTTATCACGCACCATAATTCGCTTGATATTCCGCTTTACATGCGTATTGCAAACGAATTGTATTTGAAAAGATTAATTGTTGGTGGTTTTGAAGGTGTTTATGAATTCTCGAAAAACTTTAGAAATGAAGGTATGGACAGAACGCATAATCCTGAATTTACCGCTATGGAAATATATGTAGCCTACAAAGACTACAACTGGATGATGGAATTTGCTGAAGGTTTGCTTGAGCATTGTGCCATTGCAGTAAACGGAACCAGCGAGGTTACTTTTGGTGAACACCAAATTAACTTTAAAGCGCCGTATGCTCGCGTTACGATGACAGATTCTATCAAACATTTTACCGGTTTTGATATCTCTGGTAAAACGGAAGAGGAATTGTTTGACGCTGCCAGAGGAATGGGAATTGACGTGGATAAAACAATGGGTAAAGGAAAATTGATTGATGAGATTTTTGGCGCTAAATGCGAAGGAAATTATATTCAGCCAACTTTCATCACAGATTATCCTAAAGAAATGTCGCCTCTTTGTAAAGAGCACCGTGACAATCCTGAACTTACTGAGCGTTTTGAATTGATGGTTTGTGGTAAAGAAATCGCAAACGCATATTCTGAACTAAATGACCCAATTGATCAGCGTGAGCGTTTTGAAGACCAAATGCGTTTGGCTGAAAAAGGTGATGATGAAGCAAACGGTGTTATTGATGAGGATTTCTTAAGAGCATTAGAATACGGTATGCCTCCAACTTCCGGAATGGGAATTGGTATGGACCGTTTGATTATGTACTTAACAAATAACGCATCGATTCAGGAAGTTTTATTGTTCCCACAAATGCGTCCTGAGAAAAAACAAGCTCAGATTGAATTATCTGATGAAGAGAAATTCATCGTAGATTTATTGAAAGGAAATGAAAACAAAATGGATCTTCAGCAACTAAAAATTACTGCTAATTTAAGCGGTAAAAAATGGGATGCTTCTATGAAAAACTTATCTAAACACGGTTTGGCGAAAGTGGCTGTTGAAGGTGAGTTTAAATTTGTGGAATTGGTGGAGTAAATTTTAAAATTCCAAAATTGTATTAATATTCAAACCCGACAGATTTTTAAAAATTTGTCGGGTTTTTTATTTAAATTTAATGACTTAGAAACAATTATGTCGAAAATCAAAAATTATTTTCTTTATACAGTATTTATTTTATTCACAATATTGGGTGTGTATTTATTGGTTGATTCATTTATAAATAAAGAATACTTTTCTGAGACTGTTGTAGTTAAAAAAAGAATTGAGTATTTGAATTGTATTCTTTTCTTCGGAGGTTTAGGCTACATTTATTACCTTATTAAAGAGAAGAAAATTGACACGAATACAAACACGTTTAAAACGAATATTGCTATGTTTTTTGGCTGCTTAATATTTGTTTTGAATTGTTTGTTTCTGATTCTATACCCTGAAGAATTTAAAAGAGGAAATAAATTAATCAAAATAATTATTGGCTACACTGGTATATTATTTTTTGGCGCTGGTTTACTTATGGCAGTGTATAAATTAATAAAAAATCTTTCTAAGACAAATTAATAAAATCTATCATAAACCCGACAGGTTTTATTTTATATACCTTGCTTTAAAAAAGTCGAATTGATTCAGAACGAATAGAAATATTCCGTTAGGAATATCTCATCGGTAGAAAAAAATGTTGTTTTTGTATGGTGTGTCCTGTAGGGACACCTGTTTTTTTACAGAAATAAAACATCTGCTTCGTTAATCAAACGTTCCTACGGAACGTATAACCATATTTCAATTTTAATTCTACCGAGCATACATTCCTAAGGAATGATTTTTTTATAATAATCTGATTAAAACGAATACTTCTCTAATTTCTTTCCCTGAACATCTAAAACTTTGGTATTTTCTTTAGGAGTTTCACCTTTCCAAATTTCCTGAACGGATGGGTTTGACGGGTATTTGCCGTTTTTCATTTTTATGAGATGAAATTTTCCACCGGTTTCGAATATAAGATCGTAAAACTTTTCAGATGCTGAAGTGGTTATCAGAATCGGGAAATCAGTTACGGTAAACTTATTGATTAAACTTCCGTCATTATTTAGGATGTAACCGGAACAACCTCCGCTTCCGCAGAAATAAGGATTAGAGAAACCAACGAAATATTCGTCTTTTTTATCATTATTCAAATCGAAAGCTTCGTAGTAAAAGAATCTGTCGTCTTTTGTCATTGCAGGAAGATCTGTCTTTAATAGAATATTCAATTGCTTACGAATCAATTCCACCGCTTTATCATCTTTTGCAGGAGCATCGCTTACATCGGCCGTTCCGGCAACGGTTTTGGATAAGGTATCTTCGGCAATTGTTTTGATGATACTTTTTGAGTCGGTTTTATCTTTGTTTTGACATGAAATCATTCCCAGAATCATAACTGCCACTAAAATTTTATTTTTCATACTTACTATTTTTTAATTCTTGTGATTACGTTTCTAAACCAGCAAAGCTGCTTTGTTTTCAATATTATTATTAGTCAATAAATCTTTTATATTATTAAAAGTTACCAAAGCAATCTGAGTTAAAGCTTCGTTGGTAAAAAAGGCCTGATGCGCTGTAACCAAAACATTCGGAAAACTCATTAAACGCTGAATCGCATCGTCCTGAATAATATCAGCAGAAAGATCTCTGAAGAATAGTTTTTCTTCCTGTTCGTAAACATCGATTCCGAGATATCCAATTTTACCTTCTTTTAAACCTTCAATTACAGAAGAAGTTTCTATTAATGCGCCGCGACTTGTATTGATAATCATAACGCTGTCTTTCATTTCGTCGATAGACTTTTTATTAATGATATGTTTGGTTTGTTCGTTTAATGGGCAATGCAGCGAAATAATATCACTCGATTTAAAGATTTCTTCAAGAGAAACGAATTTCACTCCGTCTTTTATCATTTCATCATTTGTAACAATATCATACGCGAGCACTTTGCATCCAAAACCTAAAGCGATTTTTGCAAAAGCTTTCCCGATATTTCCCGTTCCAATGATTCCGATTGTTTTTCCGAATAAGTCAAAACCTAATAATCCGTTTAGGGAAAAGTTTTGTTCACGAACTCTATTGTAGGCTTTATGAGTTTTTCTGTTTAAAGTCAGAATCATCGCAATCGCATGTTCTGCAACTGCCTGAGGCGAATATGCCGGAACGCGACATACTTTTATGTTATATTTTTTTGCTGCTTCAAGATCGACGTTATTGAAGCCGGCACAACGTAACGCAATAATTTTCACGCCCTTTTCTGCCAATTGTTTAATCACGGCTTCATTGACAATATCGTTTACAAAAACGCAAACAATTGTAGCATTTTCGATCAAAATTACCGTTTGAGGATTTAGTTGTGTTTCGAAAAAATCCAACTCAAAACCAAAATCTTCATTGTATTTATTAAAGAAAGATTTGTCGTAAGGCTGTGTCGAAAAAAAGGCAATTTTATTATTGTTTGATGTGGCATTTAAACTCATAATCATTTGTTTTGGGTTTTAACTTCTGGTATTACTAAAGTAAGCAATTAATTCTGAAGTAAATTTCTGATACTAAAAAATCAACTTATTTTGGATATTCTTTGCCATGCGCTATAATAATTCCGTCTTTTGGGTGTAAACGAGAAACATCATAATCTAAACTCACCAATATTTTTAAACCATCAATAGGTTCTACTTTATTTTGCCCATTCCAACCCATTTTTAAACCATATAAAATAAATTCTCTAATATATTTAGGTCTGTTTAAATTAACAACTTCTTCATCTTTAGTAGATAATTTCGTTAATTTCGTTCCCGTACTTAAAGGATTTCCGGCATAAGCATCTTCCCATGTAATAAAATTAATTTGCAATGGAGTTTGCTTATAATTCTCTAAGAATATTGTTATCGCAAATGTTGCTATTTCTGTGCTACCTCCAAATCCTGTGACAGTTTTATATAAGTAGACATTGTCTTCAACAGTAATTTTTCTTAATGCCATGAGTGAGTTATTATTCTCTAAATTTTAAATGATCTGTACTAAAAAGCAAACCAATTCCGCTGTACGGATCTTTTTTCAAATCATAAAAATTATTTACTCCGGCCAAATCCTGATATAAATCTGAAATTATCGAAGATTTCTGAAATCCATCTATTGTATGGTTTATAATAGTATCTGCCAAACACGTTAATTCTTTTGTAGCGTTTGTAACTCCTATATTATTTCCGGTTTCCCAATCCCAAATAACCCAATTCCAGTTGTGTTTTTTGTGAATGCAATCCATCCATAAATAAGAGAGATTCTTAATTTTCACCTTCCCTAATTCTTTTGTTTTCCAATGTTCAACGCTTTCAATTATAGCATTAATGGCATCATCACTTTTATCATAGACAAAATCGGGATTTGAAATCTGAATGATTTTTACAGCATCTGCAATCTTTAAATTGATTGTTTTCAATTCTTTCTCGTTGGGATTTCTTAAAAAAGCAAACTCAATATCTTTTCGTTCGAAAACAGTTCCTGGTGATTTTTCCAGCATTTCTGCCGGAATACATTTTGTGTTAGAATTTTCATTTAAGAACTCCTCTTTAGGATCAAAAGAAAAATTCTCGTCTTCATAAAAAACGGAAATGTATCTTTCTTCAATTTCTTTTATTAATGAATAACTCTCATAATTAATATCTTCTTTTATGTCTTCTTCATTTTTGAATTTACAGAAATAATCCGGCTGTAACATCCAATACAAACAAAGCGCTGTTCCTTTGTCCAGATGTTTTTGTTTGATCATCCATAGAAAAGGTTCGATTCCGTCATCATAATTCCAATGCTGTACAAATTGATGCAATTCGGCAGCATTTAATTTTTGATACGACATTTCTCCGTTTACGGCTTTAAGAACTCGGTTTTTATTTTTCTTATTAAATAATTCTTCCATATTGTATTCTGGTAATTCTATTTTGAAATTTTTAATACACTAACAAATTTAAAACCTATTCTTGTAAAATAGCATGATCCACGATAATTAAACAGTTAAAAAGCCATTGCACATCAAGACACAATATCATTATTCGTTTTTTCGTTTTGTTAAATAAACTACAATTCTGATTATCAGATTAAACCTATTCAATTTGATAAAGTCTAATTACTATAACAATTAAAAAACGTACATCATGAAAAAATTATTTATCGCAGCTTTGCTATTCGTTGGAGTAGTAAGTTTTGCACAAGAAGCAGATCAGGCTCCTAATCGTGAACCAAGAGAAAGACTAACTCCGGAACAACGTAATGAGAAACAGTTAAAAAAAATAACTACCGAATTAAATTTAGACGCGAATCAGCAAGCTCAGGTAAAACAACTTTTAGCGGACCGAAGTGCTAAAGCTGAAAAATTGAGAGCAGAACGAAAAGACCGAAAAGAGAAACCTACTGCTGCAGAAAGAGAAGCTTTTAAAACTGAATTAAAAGCTGAAAAAGACGCCAATGATGCAAAAATGAAAGCTATCTTAAATGCAGACCAATACAAAAAATGGACTTCTATTCAGGAAGAAAAAAGAGAGCAGGCGAAAGAAAAAATGAGAGAATACAAAAAAGAAAACAACTAATAACAGTTACAAAAAGAGGTCCTAATGGCCTCTTTTTTATTTTAGATACTATTTTATGCTTTCATTAATAGTTTGTGTTAATTAAAAGACAAATCTTACAATCTAATTAAACCTAGCAAACTTCTTGAAGTCTAATCGATATAAACCTTTAAAAAAACGAATTATGAAAAAATTATTTATCGCAGCTTTATTGTTCGTTGGAATGGTAAGTTTTGCACAAGACATCAATCAGAAAGCTACACGTGATCAAAGAGAAAAATTAACTCCGGAACAACGTAATGAGAAACATTTGCAAAAGTTAACTTCTGAATTGAATTTAGATACAAAACAACAAGCGCAAGTAAAACAATTATTAGCCGAAAGATCTGCTAAAGGAGAAAAGTTTAAAGATGCCAATAAAGATCGCAAAACAAAACCAACTGCTGCAGAGAGAGAAGCTTTTAAAAAACAAATGGAAACTGAAAGAGCGGCAAATGATACTAAAATGAAAGCTATTTTAAATGCGGATCAATACACAAAATGGACTGCTTTGAAAAAAGATCATAAAGGTAAAGGAGATCATAAAGGTCACAGAGATATGAAATCTCCGCAAGAACGTGATCAGGCACATTTGCAAAAACTGACTACAGATTTAAACCTAAATGCAGATCAGCAAAAACAAGTTGGTCAACTTTTATCTGACAGAAGTACTAAAATGGAAATGCTGAAAAAGAGCCGTGGAGAAAACGCTGCAGCACCAACTGAAGCAGAGAAAAAAGCCATGAAAAAACAAATGGAAGAAGATCACAAAGCGACTGATGCCAAAATGAAATCTATTTTGAATGCTGATCAATATACAAAATGGACAGCGATTCAGAAAGAGCGTAAAGACAAAATGAAAGAACACAGAAAAGGAAAAAAATAATCCTGATCAACGAAAAAGAGGCTCAAAATGAGCCTCTTTTTTTTTGTATTAAAATGTTTTCGAAACTTTATCGATCGCATTAATTGTAAAGTCTAAATCTTCGTAAGTCAGCGCATCTGTAATAAACCAGGTTTCATATGCAGATGGTGCAATGTAGACGCCTTCGTTTAATAAACCGTGAAAGAATTTCTTAAACGTTTCGTTATCTCCTTTTGCAGCGGTTTGAAAATCAACCACCGGATTAGCATCAAAATGAACAGAAATCATCGAACCTACTCTATTGATCGTAAAAGCAACGTTATTCGCTTTTAGAACTTTATCAATTCCTGCTTCCAGATAAGCTGTTTTTTCTTCTAAACGGGTAAAAATTTCACGATCATTATCAAGTGCCTGTAACATTGCTAATCCTGCAGCCATTGCCAAAGGATTTCCTGATAATGTTCCTGCCTGATAAACCGGACCAAGTGGCGCAAGATAATTCATGATTTCTTCGCGTGCAGCAAAAGCACCAACAGGTAAACCTCCACCAATAACTTTCCCAAAAGTTACAATATCAGCATTGATATTATACAACTCCTGAACTCCACCACGAGCCAAACGGAAACCAGTCATTACCTCATCAAAAATTAATAAAATTCCGTTTGCGGTACACAATTCTCTTAATCCTTCTAAGAAACCTTTTTGTGGCGGAATACAACCCATATTTCCGGCAACTGCTTCGATAATAATCGCTGCAATTTCGCCTTTATTAGCTTCGATTAAAGTTTTTACATTCTCTAAATCATTGTATTTCGCTAACAAAGTATCTTTTGCAGTTCCTTCTGTAACGCCAGGGCTATTTGGTGATCCAAAAGTTACGGCTCCACTTCCGGCCTGAATCAAAAATGAATCAGAATGTCCATGGTAGCAACCTGCAAATTTGATGATTTTATCTCTTTTTGTAAATCCGCGAGCCAGACGAATTGCACTCATACAAGCTTCTGTACCTGAATTTACAAATCTTATTTTATCTATATTCGGAACCATAGCAACCGCCAAAGCAGCGATTTGAGTTTCCAATTCAGTTGGCATTCCAAATGAAGTTCCCAACTTTGCTTTTTCGATCACAGCATCCACAACGGGTTGATATGCATGACCTAAAACCATTGGTCCCCATGAGTTGATATAATCTATTAATTTATTTCCGTCCTCATCATACAAATACGCACCTTTGGCACTTTTTACGAAAATAGGAGTTCCCCCAACGGCTTTAAAGGCTCTAACTGGTGAATTTACTCCTCCCGGAATTACTTTTTCTGCTTCAGCAAAAAGCTGACTACTTCTTTTATATAACATTTTTAGATTTTAGATTTTAGAGTTCTGACTTTAGATTATAAACTGCGAACTCTATTTTAAAATTTGAATTTTAGATTTTTGAATACTTTCAAACTGAGACTGAAAACCGCCACTGAAAACTAAAAGCTTATTTCACTTTCAATCGCTGCCCAATAGAAATGGCATTGTCTGAAAGATTGTTTTTTTGTTTTAAGTCATCAACCAATACATTGAATTTTTTTGAAATTGAGTATAAGGTATCTCCTTTTTGAACTTCGTATAAATTAGGATCGTTCGAGTTTGAATTTGATGAACTTCTAGATGGAGTTGAAGAATTTTTAACCGTAGTTGATTTCTCAAAAGGCTTATAGTTTCTTCCGGTAACCTGGCAGTCATATTGATGCAGATTGTATCTTTCGATATAACTTATTAATTTGTCCGGATAATTAGGATCTGTAGCATAACCAGCTGCTCTCAAACCTTTTGCCCAGGCTTTGTAATCGTCTTTTTCGTAAGTAAATAAAGTTTCATATCGTTTTTTACCTACCAGAAACAAAGCGTGATCTCTGTAAGATTCTGCTGCTTCGGGATATTTTCTAAAACATTCCTGAGCTGAATCATCGTCATGGCGAACACTTTCTCCCAACCAGTCTTTATGACATTTTATTCCAAAATGATTGTTTGCTTCTAATGCTAAATCACCTCTTCCTGCACCGGATTCTAAAATTCCCTGAGCCAAAATAATACTGGCAGGAATACCGTATTTCTGCATATTGCCCATTGCAATATCTTTAAACTGCAAAATATAATTATTGATTAAATCGCCTGTTACAACTGTTTTCGAAGTAGATTGAATAACCTCAGTTGTATTGTTTGTAGAAGGATAATTTTTACCAATTGGCTTAACAGGAGTTTGCTTTTTGGTAGCTGCCACTCTTGGCCTCTGTATTGCTGCTGCTTTTTTGGTCGTTGCAATAGCAGGTTTACTGGACGAACAACTTACTAAAGTAGCAAGAATCAAGAATGTTATTATTTTTTTAACCATTGCTTTTAAGTATTGGTAATTTTTTCTGTTTCAATTTTATATTCATCCCCTCTATTCCCTGCAATCCGCCGGTATGAAGGAGTAATATTTTTGAATCTTCAGGAAAATAGTTTTTATGGATTAAATCTATAACGCCAAAAACCATCTTTCCTGTATAAATTGGATCTAAAGGCACTTTTGTTTCTTCAAAAAAAGTATTGATAAATTCAATTAATTCTAAATTTATCTTCCCATAACCTCCAAAATGATAGTCAGAAATCAAATTCCAGTTATCTTGTTTTGCAAAAATACGAATTTCATTGGTTAAAAAGTCACCTTTTAACGCCGGAAACCCTAAAACTTTCTGATTTGGCAAGGCACTATTGATCAATCCGGAGATTGTTCCGCCCGTTCCAACTGCACAACAAACGTAATTAAAAACGGAATCTTCTTCCGTCAAAATCTCTTCGCAGCCTTTTACCGCCAATTCATTTGTTCCGCCTTCGGGCACTAAATAAAAATCGCCAAACTTCTCTTTTAGTTTTTCGATAAACGAAATTTCACTTTTATTTCGATACTCTTCGCGGGTTACAAACTCAAATTGCATTCCGTTTTCCTGAGCGAATTTCAAGGTTGGGTTTTCTTCAATTTTATCAAAAAGCTCGTCTCCGCGAATAACGCCAATTGTTTTAAAACCCTGCTCTTTTCCTGCATACGCGACCGCCGCAATATGATTCGAAAAAGCTCCGCCAAAAGTTACCAATGTTGTTTTATTTTCGGCTTTCGCCTGAAGTAAATTGTATTTTAATTTTCGTAATTTATTCCCTGAAATAAAAGGATGGTTGAGATCATCTCTTTTTATGTTCAGCGAAATATGATTAGGAAAACTGATATGAATTTCCTGATTCAAAATCTATTTTATTTTAAAGTTATGTAATTCAAAAAACCAAAAAAAGATCGGTTTTTTAAATAATCTAAATCCGTTTCATTTGCATATGCTTCTCTTTCAAAACTTATATTTCTATAAGCCAAATCTTTGTTTTTGTATTGTACGAGCCTGATTATATATTCTAAAACATAAAAGATATAAAAAGGTAAAATCAATAATTCTAATTGTTGTCGCAAATGAATTTTTTCATGATTGACAAAAACAGGATTATTTTTATCCAAATCATATTTTACAATTACAAACGGAAATACAGCCATTCCGCGATATCCTTTCGGAATTAAATATTTAGCAACAATTAGAAACATTCGCTGTAAAATTTATAAATTTGTAGATAAAAAATGTTCGATTTCATTAAAATCATAATCAAATTCGTTTATTTGATTTTAAAAGAAAAGAACATCAACCCTATGCAGATTTATGAAAGAGCAAAGTAATGAAAATAAACTAATCGAAGGCGAAGATTTTTACTATACGCCCGAAGGTTATAAATGTTTTACCGAAAAACACCATTTAAAACGTGGTTATTGCTGCAAAAGTGGTTGCCGTCATTGTCCTTATGGATTTGATAAAAAAACAGGACGAATAAATAAACCGTTATAACATTACGCAATTATTTTAACACATAGAAACATAGCCAATAGAAATGTAAAAAGGCGTTTCACTTTATCAAAATACACATAGCTATGTGAAAGAAACTAGTTCTTTTTTGCAATCTTTTAAAGCATAAAAATATATGTTTCTATGTGTTTAATTTTTTTTACAAATTACCCAACAGATCAAAAAACAATACAAAATGAAGGTTTTTATAAATAAAAATATACCAGAAGCAGGCATTTTATTACTTCAGGAAAAAGGCATCAACATTACCGTAAATCCAACAGAAAATGTATTGTCAAGAAATGAGTTTATAAAAATCTGTCAGGAAAATGATGTTTTGCTAAACGTTGGAGCCAATAATCTGGACGAAGATTTTTTTCAGCAATGCCCGAATTTAAAAGGAATCGCTTTATTTTCTGTTGGGTTTGATGCTGTTAATATTCCGTCGGCCAATAAAAGAAAAATTCCCGTTGGCAATACGCCGGATGTTTTAAGCAGAGCCACATCAGATATTGCTTTTCTATTGATGCAAAGTGTTGCCAGAAAATCATTTTATAATTATAAAAAAATTATAAACGGAAAATGGGAAAGCTTTAATGCTTTAGAAAATTTAGGACAGGAACTGTGCGGCAAAACATTAGGGATATTTGGCCTGGGAAGAATTGGTTTTGAAATGGCCCAAAAATGTAAAGCCGCATTTGGAATGAACATCATTTACCATAATCGTTCTCAAAACGAAAATGCCGAAAAAGAACTTGATGCCAAATATGTAGATTTTGAAACTTTACTTTCTAAAAGTGATGTTTTAAGTGTTCATTCGAATTATAGCGAAGAAAACAATGAACTATTCAATAAAAATGCTTTTGCAAAAATGAAATCCAATGCTATTTTCATCAATACGGCAAGAGGAAAATTTCATAATGAAGATGATTTGTTTTATGCCCTGACTAATAATATAATCTGGGGTGCCGGACTTGACGTGACCAATCCGGAACCTATGAAAAAAGACAATCCGTTATTATCATTGTCCAATTGTTGTATTTTACCTCATATTGGTTCAGCAACATACGAAGCCAGAAATGCAATGGCAGTTTGCGCCGCACAAAATATAATAGCGCTTTTTGAAAATAAAAAAATGCCGTTTTGTGTTAATGAGGAAGTTTATTTATAAATTAAAATTCCAAATTTTTAAATTCCAAATTCCAATTTAAAATCTAAAATATTTATATGGATATTCGCTCAAGAAAATTTAAGATTACGATCCACAAATCGTATCACAGGTCGGATATTCGTTATCCTTAGTTTAATTAGAAAATGTGGCAATATTGGGAAGTAGATAATTTAAATAAATTCCAAATTTTAAATTCCAAATTCCAATTGCATCAATTAATATTTCGCTCCTCTGGAGCTTTTATGAAATGACGCATATTGTTTTCTATAAATATTACGCCTTTCCAAGGCTAAAAAAACTCCGTTAGGAGTGGCATATTTATAGAATAAAACATTATCATGGCTTTGAGCTCCAGCGGAGCGATATAATTAAGCATAATAATTTCAGATATTGAATTTTACGTTTACAAAAATCTAAAATCAACAATCTAAAATCTAAAATTTGAACTCCAGTGGAGCAACATAGTAAAAAATATAAAAAATATAAAAAATTAATCTGTTGTTAATCTAACTAAAATACCTTAGCGTCTTAGAATCTTAGCAACTTAGTATCTCTAAAAAAAATGACTTTTCAAGAACAAATAAAACAGGGAATTCCATCCATACTTCCTCCAAAAAAAGATTACGATTTAGCGATTAACCACGCGCCAAAACGAAAAGATATTCTTTCGGCAGAAGAAAAAAAACTGGCTTTAAAAAATGCATTGCGTTATTTTGAAGCCAAACATCACGCCGAATTAATCAAAGAGTTCTCAGAAGAATTAGAAAAATACGGTCGTATCTATATGTATCGCCTGCGTCCGGATTATAGAATGTACGCGCGACCAATTGACGAATATCCTGGAAAATCATTGCAGGCAAAAGCCATTATGCACATGATTCAGAACAATCTGGATTATGCTGTGGCGCAACATCCACACGAATTAATTACGTATGGAGGAAACGGAGCTGTTTTCCAGAACTGGGCGCAATATTTATTAACAATGCAATATTTGTCTGAAATGACAGATGAGCAAACGTTGACAATGTATTCAGGACATCCTATGGGATTATTTCCTTCTCATACTGAAGCGCCAAGAGTTGTGGTCACCAACGGAATGGTGATCCCGAATTATTCTAAACCCGACGATTGGGAAAAAATGAATGCTTTAGGCGTTTCGCAATACGGACAAATGACCGCCGGAAGCTATATGTATATTGGTCCTCAAGGAATTGTACACGGAACTACGATCACGGTTTTGAATGGTTTTAGAAAAATAAAACTTAATCCTGAAGGAAATTTATTTGTAACTTCAGGACTTGGCGGAATGTCTGGCGCACAACCTAAAGCCGGAAACATTGCCGGTTGTATTACGGTCTGCGCCGAAGTAAATCCGAAGATTACCAAAATTCGCCACGAACAAGGTTGGATTAATGAAATCGTAACTTCAACTGAAGAATTGGTAAAGAGAGTCACTTTGGCGAAAGCCAATAAAGAAGTCGTTTCGATTGCCTATTTAGGAAATGTGGTAGATGTTTGGGAATGTTTCGATAAAGAAAATATCAAAATTGATTTAGGTTCAGATCAAACTTCGCTTCATAATCCGTGGGCTGGAGGTTATTATCCGGTTGGCATTTCTTTTGAAGAAGCCAACGAAATGATGGCCAATAATCCGGACTTATTCAAAGAAAAAGTTCAGGAATCTTTACGTCGTCAAGCGAAAGCAATTAACAAACATACCGCAAAAGGAACTTACTTTTTCGATTACGGAAATGCCTTTTTATTAGAAGCTTCCCGTGCTGGTGCAGATGTAATGGCGGAAAATAATATCGATTTCAGGTATCCAAGTTACGTTCAGGATATTATGGGACCAATGTGTTTTGATTACGGATTTGGGCCTTTTAGATGGGTTTGTACTTCCGGGAAACCAGAAGATTTACAAAAAACAGATAATATCGCCAGTCAGGTTTTAGAAGAATTGGCAAAGACTTCTCCAGATGAAATTCAGCAGCAAATGCAGGATAATATCAAATGGATCAAGGGAGCGCAGGAAAATAAACTGGTTGTAGGTTCTCAGGCGCGCATTTTATACGCTGACGCTGAAGGTAGAATTAAAATTGCCGAAGCTTTTAATCAGGCTATTGCAAAAGGCGAAATTGGAACTGTTGTTTTAGGACGCGATCATCACGATGTTTCGGGAACTGATTCTCCTTACAGAGAGACTTCTAACATCTATGACGGCTCTCGTTTTACGGCCGATATGGCGATTCAAAACGTGATTGGTGACAGCTTTAGGGGAGCAACCTGGGTTTCGATTCATAATGGCGGAGGAGTTGGCTGGGGAGAGGTTATAAATGGTGGCTTTGGTATGGTTCTTGATGGTTCTAAAGAGGCTTCAAAACGTTTAGCATCAATGCTTTTCTGGGATGTTAACAACGGAATTTCAAGACGAAGCTGGGCACGAAATGACGAAGCTATTTTTGCTATAAAAAGAGCGATGGAAGTTCAGCCATTATTAAAGGTAACTTTACCCAATATTGTAGATGAAAATCTATTTTAATAAATTGTCACCCTGAGCGAAGTCGAAGGGCGCTCAGCCTGACAAAAAGAAAAAGAACATTAAAATTTTTAAACATATGAAAACATTCAAATTAGTACCCGTTTTTTTGCTTTTGATACTAGCCTCATGCAGCACGGTAAGTGTATATTCTGATTACGATAAAAACGTAGATTTCGCGCCGTATAAGACCTACGCTTTTTTTAAGCCCGGAATTGATAAGGTCGAAATTTCTGATTTGGATAAAAGACGTATCCTACATGCCATAGACGAACAAATGCAGGCAAAAGGTTTTACAAAAAGCGAAAATCCTGATTTATTAGTAAATATTTTTACAAAATCAAGAGAACAAGTAAATGTAAACCAATTTAGTGCCGGATGGGGTTATGGTTGGGGTTGGGGATGGAATCCTTATATGATGTACGGAGGAAACCAAACTACGGTATCAACTTCTACAGAAGGAACTTTATTCATTGACTTAATCGATGCTAAAAAGAAAGAAATGATCTGGCAAGGTGAAGGAATTGGAACTTTAACCAAAAACATCGACAAAAAAGATGCTAGAGTAAAAGAAATTGTATCTAAGGTTTTAGCGCAATATCCTCCGGTTAAAAAGTAATTTTTAGTCGCAGTTTTCAGTGACGGTTTTCAGTTTTTTACAAAAACTAATAAAGTGCTGAATATTTCGCAAAATAATTAATACATTTGCCATTCAATTATCTGAAATGAAAAACTTAAATATCATTATTATCTCTATTAACATTATTGCAATTCAGCATTAATGGCGAGGTATTATATAAATAAGTAAACAAAATACAATTTATTAAACCTCCCAAATCGGGAGGTTTTTTTATTTAATGATTTTTTTGCCACAGATTAAAAGATTATCAGATCAATTCTAAGACCTTTGGATAGGGAAAAAAATTACCACGGAGAACGCAAAGTTTTTTAAATATGCTAAGTTTAATAAAAACACAAAGTTCACAAAGCTTTGTGTACTTAGATTGTGTAAACACAACTTAATCTTAGTGAACTCTGCGAATCCCGATAGCTATCGGGATTGTGTTCTCTGCGGTAAAAAATAATTAGGTAGTATTACCTTTTTAATATTTCTCCACAATATTTAGCGTTGATCCAGATTATCATAGATTAAAATATTTTTAAATCATTTAATCTGTGGCAAAAACAAAAAACAAAACAAAATGAATTTATTTAACGAAGTACTTGCTGCCAAAAAGCAACTCGAAAATGTAGTTGCCGCTACTCCACTCACTCAAAATTTGAATCTTTCAGACGAGTTTCAATCGACTATTTTACTGAAACGGGAAGATTTACAAATTGTGCGGTCGTACAAAATTAGAGGCGCTTACAACAAGATTTCTTCGTTGAATGAAAAAGAAAAAGCAACTGGAATTGTTTGCGCCAGTGCCGGAAATCACGCGCAAGGTGTTGCCTATTCTTGTAATCTTTTGCAAATACAAGGCAAAATTTATATGCCAAAAACAACTCCGAAACAAAAGGTAAAACAAGTGCAGTTGTTTGGAAAATCATTTGTAGAAATTGTACTAACCGGAGATACTTTTGATGATGCTTATGCTTCGGCCACGGCAGATGCAATTCAAAATCATAAAATATTTATTCATCCTTTTGATGATGAAAAAGTAATTGCCGGTCAGGGAACTGTAGGTTTAGAAATTCTGGAAAGTTATAAAGAACCAATAGATTATATTTTTGTTCCAATTGGCGGTGGCGGACTGGCTTCTGGTTTATCTGAAGTTTTTAAGCATTTGAGTCCGAACACTAAAATTATTGGGGTTGAACCCAAAGGTGCTCCTTCGATGAAAACCTCGATTGAAGAAAACAAAAATACAGCCTTAAAAACGATTGATAAATTTGTAGACGGTGCCGCTGTAAAACAAGTTGGAGACAAAACTTTTGAAATTTGCCGATACAATCTCGAAGACATAATTCTGGTTCCCGAAGGAAAAGTATGTACGACAATTTTACGTTTGTATAATGAAGAGGCAATGGTTGTTGAACCGGCAGGCGCATTAACAATCGCTGCTTTAGATTTTTATAAAGATAAAATAAAAGGCAAAACAGTGGTTTGTGTTGTAAGCGGAAGTAATAATGATATCGAAAGAACCGCTGAAATAAAAGAGCGTTCTTTACTTTATGAAGGTTTGATGCATTATTTTATGATTCAGTTTCCGCAGCGTCCGGGAGCTTTAAAAGAATTTGTGAATAACATTTTAGGCCCGGATGATGATATCACTTATTTTCAGTTTGCGAAGAAAAACAGTCGTGAAGTTGGTTCTGTCGTTGTTGGATTAGAATTAAAAAATAAAAAAGATATCATGGCTATTAAATTAAATATGACCAAAAATGGTTTCGAATTTCAATACCTGAATGACAATCAGGATTTGTTTACACAACTCATAGGATAAAACAAAAGGCTGTCTGATTTTAAATTCAGACAGCCTTTTTCAAACCAAAATAAAATCACTAATTAAAATTCAAAATTGGTAATTATTTCTTTATCACTTTTTTAGAATACGTGCTTTTACTATCGTTAACTTTAACTACATAAATACCTTTTGGTAATTGCGAAATTTCTATTTCGGCTTCAGAACCAGTGGTAAAATCAACGCTTCTTTTTAAAACATTTTGACCAGAAGCATTGTAAACTTCGACTTGTCCTGAACCTGAATTTGGCGTATTAATTTTTAAATAGTTGTTTGTTACATTGATATAAAGAGAAAAATCAGATACGGTATTGGCTTCTTCTTCTACGGAAACTTTTCTCGCTGCAGAAGCTTCAACCTGTACCAATTGCCATTGCTGATTTAATCCTCCCGTATATGCCCAAACCTGAATATTGGCTCCGTTTGCAGTAGAAACACTTTCGACATCCAATGATTTTCCGCTATTTACGTTAATAATACTATAGTAACCTCCGCCAAGATTATTTACTGTCCATTTAAATTCATTTGAAGACGAAAATGCTCTTTGCTGTACTTTTATTCCATCAGCAGTACTGTTATTTTCAGGTGCTAAATACAATCCTGTCGATTTTACAATAATGTAATAATTGCCGCTTCCGTCAGGAACAAATTTCCAGCGTTGGTTACTTCCTCCTCCACCGGTAATATCATATTGTTGAATGCGTCCTCCGCTTGTACTCGAATTATCTGCAACATCTAATCCTTTATTGCTGTTTCTTGAGATTATATTGTAATATCCCAGCAAAGAAGAAGATGGTGGCGATCCTGCAGACCAATTGAAAGTTACTGCTGATGAAGCGGGAACTGTATAATTAAAAGCTGATGATCCTGAAACCACTTTTATTGTATTGGCTGATCCTGAATTATAGGCCACAAGTGCAATCGACCCGTCAGGATTTCTAAATCCGACAGTTTGAATTGTACCGCTTGTACTTGAAGATGAAATCCTTACAGCGCCCGGTTTTACAAATTTTGAGATTTGACCAATAATATAATAGGCCACATTTTTAGTATAACTTGTACTATTATTGACTGTAACAGCTCCTAAACAACTGTTGCATCCTCCAGGGGTACGCGGGCCTAAACTTGGATTATTGGCCGCATTCCATTCCAAAACTGTTTTTGACCAGTTATTGGTACTTCCAATCACGACGTTTTGCATGTGCCAGCCAAAATCTCCGCTAAAGCTTCCGCCTGAACCTGTATATTGTTCTGTAAAATAAACGTTTTTGTTTGTGGCATTTCTTACCGTTGACATGGCCGAAATGTTTCCTAAGTACAAATGAAACGCTGCACCATCAACATAACTGCTGTTGTTTAAAACATCGATAGGATATGCTGTATTGTCGCAATTGTGATCAAAAGCGATGATTTTTATGTTTCCGTAACCTGCCGCAGCCATTTGAGGCCCAAGTTGCTGGTTAATAAAATTCTTTTGTTCTGTAGAATTCATTAACATACTTGGCTCGTTATGCGGATTCTCTGGTTCGTTTTGAGGTGTGATTCCCCAAATAGAAATTCCCTGTGCTTGCATTGCTGCAAAATACTTTACAAAATATCTCGCGTAGGCGGCGTAATATTGTGTTTGTAAACTTCCGCCAATCCAGGAATTATTAGTTTTCATCCAGCGTGGCGCTGACCACGGAGTAGCTAATATTTTTATGTTTGGATTGATCAGCTTAATCTTTTTTATAATGGGTATTAAATACGTCAAATCTGGTCCGTTGAGACTGAAATTATTCATATTAACGTCTCCTGAAGTTTCGTTATAACTATAAGAAGAACTGCTTAAATCAGAAGCCGCTATACTAATACGAACTACACTGGCGTTTAAGCCTGTAACAGGATTATACAAATCATTTAATAATTGATTTTGCTGAGTCGCTGCCATTGCGCTTATTACTTCGCAGCTTCCTTCGGTAAGGGTATAACCAAATCCGTCCATGGTTTGGTAGGTTGTTCCGGCATTTATCGTAATTGTAGAAGGATTAGTTCCAGAATTTGTACCGAAACTTACTGTAGATTGCTGCTGTAATAATCTCGTCTGATCACCTGACGTGATAAAAGGTGTTACTGTTTGAGCATTTGTTTTGATAATAACGAAAAGCATTATAATAATGACCTGAGTCAAAATTGCTTTTACCCGATTTGTAGGTTTGTGAGTAGTTTTGTGCATTTTTTTAAAGTTTTGTGGTTTTAGATAGTTAATTTTCTGTCATTTTATTATGATTATTTTTATTAAAACGCATCTAAATTACATCAATCTTTCACGAAATCGATATAACTGAGACTTTACAAATACACATCATTTGTAAAAATTACCTTAACAAAAACTTATCTTTTATTTTATCAAATATTTCAAAATCAATCATTTACACTACAAAAAACCACAAAACATTACTTTTACTTTTTACTACATAAATAAATTTCTCAAAATCAACCTTTTAGATCATCTTGTAAATATCCTATCCTGTTATAAAATTTTCACAAATGATAAATCTCATAGAATAAACTTAGAGTTATAGCTTATTTTTGCGGTTTATATAATTACTAAAAATATGGAGACACTTAAAGATATTTCGAACTTAGAAGACATTAAACAAATGGTGAACAGCTTTTATGCAAATGTTAGAAAAGACGAGCTGATTGGTCCTATCTTTAATGACAAATTGCTAGATCGCTGGGAACCTCATCTGCAAAAAATGTACGGATTCTGGCAGACTATTTTATTTGATGTAAGAGCTTATTCGGGAACTCCTTTTCCGCCACATAAACAATTACCTGTTGATAAAACGCATTTTGACCGCTGGATTGCAATTTTTAATACGACAATCGATGCACAATTTGCCGGTCAAATAACCGAAGAGGCTAAAATGCGTGCCACAAATATGGCCTATATGTTCAGTCACAAAATTGAATATTTTAGGAATCCGGAGAATCATTAAAATTTATTTAAAAAATTGACTAGATCTATTATGAAAAAAATATTGGAAAAGATTCTTAATGAAAAAGAAACAATCAAAAGAATTAATTTATCGGAGCAATATTCTTTGACTAAAATTCCTGAAAGTATTAAAGATTGTCTTCAGCTTGAAGTACTTGATGTATCTTATACTGAAATTACTGAAATCCCTGATTTTGTTTTTCAGCTTCCAAAACTAAAAGAATTAAATTATTTAGGTTGTGAAAAATTAAAAAATCAACCGAGATCTTTTTTCTCAAACCAAAGCCTAAAAAAAATATCAATTTATATTTCGAAAAAACAAGTTATCAGTGAGGAAATAAAAAGCTTAACTTCTTTAAAATCAATCACAATAAATGGAAACATAAAAGAGATTCCAAATTTAATTTATGATCTTACTAATCTGGAGGAGCTAGAATTGTTTGATACTAAAATTTCGACTGTTTCAGAAAAAATAGAAAAATTAAACAATCTTAAGAAAATTTCCTTTTGGCAAGCATTATTTTTAGATAACAAATCAACTGAATTAAAACTAGAGGAAATTTTTCAAAACCTTTCTAAATGTAGTAATTTAAAAGAATTGAATATTGACCAAAATGATATTAAAGAAATTCCGGAAAATATATCATTATTAAAACAATTACAAAAATTTTCTGCAAGCAACAATAAACTTAAATCATACCCCAGTTCACTGTATAACTTAACAAAACTGACAGAAATTGATCTGGGAATAAACAAACTAAAGAAAGTAGAAAAAGGGATTGGGAATTTAAAATCTTTAAAAACTCTTAAATTGAACTCTAATTGGAAAAATCAACTTGATGCTAAAAATTTATTTAATGAGCTCCATCAACTTGAAAACCTGGAGATATTAGAATTATGGAGTTGCCAGAGCATAACAGAAATTCCAGAAACTATTTCTAGCCTAAAAAAACTAAAAAAATTAGATGTTGATAATAATCTTTTAGAAAATTTACCTAAAAGTATTTCAACTATGCATCATCTTAAAACATTGAGAATATCTACAAACAAAATTTCGTTGAAAGATGTAAATGAATTAAGAGCACAATTAACAACTACGAAAATAATCGCATAAAATATTATAGATTATTTCGAACAAATAATCGAAGTAATAACAAAAAAACTATCGCAAAAAATAATATCTTTTGAAAACTAAAGCCCTAGCCCTGATAGAAGCGGCATCCTTTTGTGGCGGTCCCGATAGCTATCGGGAGGCACAAAAGATATAGCGGATAGCAGGAAACAGCTCCTAAAAACTACACAGGCTCTTTAGATAAACTTCACGAAAAACGCAATAATAAATCATTTCGAATAAAAAAATTGTAACGAATAGCAAAAAATAGCGGTCTTAATTCGTAATTTTACATTCTAATCTACAACGTTTTCGAAATGAATGCAAGTATTGAAACAAACCCGTTATTAGAGCGATTGCCTAAACATTTAAAGCAATTTATTAAACCTCAGGATTATAGCGATTACACTCCTATAAATCAAGCGGTTTGGCGCTATGTAATGCGTAAAAACGTAGATTATTTATCGAAAGTTGCGCATAGTTCGTATTTAGACGGATTGCGCAAAACGGGAATCGAAATTGATTCGATCCCGAGTATGTACGGAATGAACAGAATCCTGACCGAAATTGGCTGGGCTGCTGTTGCCGTTGATGGGTTTATTCCGCCCAATGCTTTTATGGAATTTCAGGCTTATAACGTTTTGGTTATTGCCTCGGATATTCGTCAGCTTGAACATATTGAATATACGCCTGCGCCGGATATTATTCACGAAGGTGCAGGCCACGCTCCTATTATTGCGAATCCTGAATATGCTGAGTATTTGAGACGTTTTGGTGAGATTGGCTGTAAGGCAATTTCATCACACAAAGATTATCAGATGTACGAAGCGATTCGTTTGCTTTCTATTTTGAAAGAGGCTGAAGATACACCGCAAGAAAAAATAGACGAAGCCGAAAAAGCAGTTGCCGATTTACAGAATAATATGGGAGAATTGTCTGAAATGGCCCAGATTCGAAATCTGCATTGGTGGACAGTTGAATATGGCTTGATTGGAACGATTGAAAACCCGAAAATATATGGCGCCGGATTACTTTCGTCGATTGGTGAAAGTGCCTGGTGCATGACAGATAACGTAAAGAAAATTCCTTATGATATCTCGGCTGCGAATCAAAATTTTGATATTACGCAGTTACAACCTCAACTTTATGTAACGCCAAATTTTTCTTATTTAAGTTTGATTTTGGAAGAGTTTGCTAATAAAATGGCTTTACGTACGGGAGGTCTTTCGGGGATTCAGAAACTGATTCATTCGAATGCTTTAGGAACTATTGAGTTGAGTACAGGTTTGCAAATTTCGGGCGTTTTTACTAATGTTCTGGAAGAGGAAGGAAAACCGGTTTACATACAAACCACAGGAAAAACAGCTTTATCGTACCGTGAAAAAGAATTGGTGGGTCACGGAACTTTGACGCATCCGGAAGGTTTTGGAAGTCCGATTGGGAAACTGAAAGGCTTTAATCTTGCGATTGAAGATATGAGTCCGAAGGATTTACAAGCTTATTCTATTGTTGAAAATGAAACTGTAAAACTGGAATTTGAAGGTAATATTATTGTTGAAGGTGAAATTATAACCGGATCACGAAACCTGCATGGAGAAATTATCCTGATTAGTTTTAGAAATTGTACGGTAACGCATGGCGAAACAATTTTGTTTCAGCCTGAATGGGGAAATTACGATATGGCAATTGGTAAAAAAGTGGTTTCTGCTTTTTCCGGTCCAGCCGATGTGAATAGTTTTGATTTGATTAATTCTGTTCCAAAAACAACCACTATTAAAGCCAAACATACGGACGAACGTGATGATTTAGAAATTTTATATGCTACAGTTCGAAATATTCGAAATAATGATAGCAATAAAACAGAACTTCAATTAATATTTAATAAATTAAAAAATAATCACCCAAATGATTGGCTATTAGCTGTTGAGATTGCAGAACTTTTAATGGATTCTTTAACACCTCTTTTACATGAAGTAATAGTTTATTTATCTCAATTGAAGGAAAGACGTCCTGAAGTCGCACATTTAATTGCTGGTGGATTGGATTTAATTTTCGATAAAAAAGCAGTTTAATTTATTGCACGCAGATTTTAAAGATTGAAACTGATAAACGCAGATTTTTTTTAATCTCGCAAAGACGCAAAGTCGCAAAGTTTTTAACTTTAAGTTTTTTTCTTTGCGACTTTGCGTCTTTGCTAGATTCTTTATTTAGCCACTTTATAATCTATAAAAAAACTTTGTGTCTTAGCGCCTTCGTGGCAAATCACAATTTCAAATCTTCATTAAAATCTTTATCTGATTCGATTGTTTTTCCTTCGTATTGTAATTCCCAACCCATTGAATTGGTTAGAATTAAAATCTTAGATAATTCGCTGATTAATCTGTTTTGAGCGTTGGTTTTTAGGGTCGATTTTTCGATTTTCTTGGCCAGATTTGCTTTTACTGATTTGTTGATTTTATTGTAGTCTTCTCCCGTAAAAGGATTCAGTTTACTTTGTTCTACATCATAAAACTGAATATCGGGATTGATGGTTATTTCTTCTTTTGGGATATTTAGAATGGTAATAGTTTTGTTTTTTTCGTCGATATCGTATTTCATTTTATGCAAATCGTAGGCAACGGTAACATTTGCATTTACAACCACAAGCGCTTTCTTTTCAAAAGAAACCATGTCCATCAAGTATTTTTGTTGGTTTTTGTAGGTGATGACTTCTGAGAAATGTCCTTCGGTAACTACTAATTTCCCAACATTTAGGATTTGTTGCTGAATAAGATTAGTATTATAATCGATAGTAGAATCGTCGTCTTTTTTGAACTCGCAATATTTGAAACCCAACACTATTACAAGTACGAGCGCAGCTAAAACTATTATTCTCTTTATTAAATTTTGCATTCTATTATTTTATTAGACCAATTTACTTCTTTTTCTAAGAGGATAAAAGTTTTTTTTCGTTACTAAGTTTTTTCGCCACGAATTTCACAAATTTTCACAAATTCATAGTTTGCGCATAATAATCAATTTTACGAATTTTAAATTCACGCCATTAATAAATTATACACAAAGTATTACCGTAAATTCGTGCAATTCGTGGCAAACTTTCTCTAGAACGGATATCCAATTGCGATATTTAAAATCAGGTTGTCTTTTCTCCACGGTCCGCTTCCGAAATTGATATCGTCGATTACCCATCTTTGACCGTCTGGAAGGGCTGGATTTCTAAGAGGAAAAGCAAAATCGGTTCTTAGAACTAAAAATGATAGATCGAAACGTAAACCTGCTCCGGCACCTATTGCAATTTCTTTCATAAAATCTTTTGAGATTTCGGCTCCTGGTTTATCAGGATCGGCGTGTAAAAGCCAGATATTTCCAGCATCTATAAAAACTGCTCCTCTTACAATACTAAACAGCTTTGCTCTGTATTCGGTATTAAATTCCAGTTTCAAATCTGCTGATTGGTCTGGTGTATAATTGTTGTTTACTGTTGGCGGAATCACATAACTTCCCGGCCCTAAAGTTCGGGCTCTAAAAGCTCTAATACTATTGGTTCCTCCTACTACAAATTGTTTCGATGTTGGTAGCGTCCTTGAGTTTCCGTAAGCAATTCCTGCGCCTACAATTAATCTGCTGGCTAATTCGCTTTCTTTTCCCAGTTTTAAATAATGCCTCAAATCTGATCTGATTTTTACATATTGGCTAAACGGAACGTCGAAAATTTTTATCGTATCATTCTTTCTTACATTTGCACCTGTAACCAATCCTGTAATGTTTCCTGCCAAATCTAATTCACCATTAAAATAGAAAGTATTTTTTCGGCGTTTTTGCATCGTATTGGTATAGGTATAACTATAAGTTGGCCCAAAAATAAGCTGTTTTTCAATTACTTTTCCCAGCGCAGGATCATCTTTAATGTCTGCTAAATATTCCGGCGTAACATGATTTGGACTCACGTAGGTTACATCAATTACATTTAGCTGATGTTCTTTCCTGATGTTTTCTTTCCACAAATATCCAAAAGAGGTATTAAAGGAATTAAGCGCATACAACTGTGTTCTTTTTTGATACTCGTATCGCAAAGCTACTTTGGTTCTTGGTACAAACTCGCTGTTTCCTTCGATATTAAACGGCGTTACAAATCTAGGCCAGGTTAAACTTGTTTCTGCTCCTAGTTTATAGATGTTCTTTCCTTTGTTTACACCGCCAAGCTGGAAATCGGCACCGCCAAAAACAGACACAGTAAATAGTTCTGCGCCTTTAAGTAAATTTCGGTTATTCCAATTCACATTCAGTTCTGTTCCGGTATAACTGGCTGAATTTGTTTTTCCCAGAACCTCAACCCTAATAAACTTTTTAGGCAAAAGTGTTAGATAGTAATATGAATCTAAAGTTTTTGGAATACTATCCGACGGTTTAAATTCATTTTTTACAAAACTAAAAGTTCCCAGGTTTACGAAACGATTTAAGGTTAAATTATGGTCTTTTCTGTTATACAAATCTCCCTTTTTAAAATATATCGTTCGATCGTAAACTCTTGGTTTAAAAGTCTCTGTTGTATCTATAATCGTGAAATCTTTGTATTGCGTTATATTTTTTTTCCTGTAAACGGCACTATCATTCGAAAGAGAATAATTAGGGTAAACAAAAATTTTATTAATCTTATAAGCTGTAAGTGCTTTTGGCGGTGTATCCGGTTTTATTACCAGCCTGATTTTTACTTCATGATCGCCTTTGCTGCTGTCGACCTGAGCCAAAAGATAATCCGGGTTAAAGTAAAAATACCCTTTCTCTTTAAGCCTTGCATCGATTCGTTCTCTTTCGGCTTTTATAATATCCAAATCATACGGTTTTCCTACTTTCAACAAACTTCTTCGGCTTGATCTTCCAATGATTCTTGACATTGCCAGGGAATCATCAGGAAAAGTCACGCTTTTTATGATATATTGTTTTTTGGGTATAACGGTATATTCTGCCGTAACTCGTTTATTTCGAACAGTAGAATCAGCACTGACACGGGTTTTAAAGTAACCTCGGTTTTCGGTAAAATTTCTTAGAACAGAAGCATTATAATCTAAATCGACTTTGCTAAAAAGTACAGGCGCCTCTCCTACTTTATTACGAAGCCAGTATCTGGTTCCTTTTTGTTTTTTAGGTTCACCTGCCAGATTGTAAATCCATAATTTTGGACGTAATCCTAAAATTTGTTTGTTGGGTTTTGGGCGCAATAAACCTTCTAATTCTGTTTCGAGTGCTTTTCTTTCTTTTTTCTTTATTAAAGAATCTTTCACCGTTACAGAAGCTCCCGTGTAAAGCAAATCGCCTTCCGGCAAGTATTTAGTATTACTGCAGCCTAAAACAAAAAACAGGCAAAACAGTACAAAATACTTTATATACCAATTTTCTATATGTTTATGTTTTTTGTTCATTGCCTTCAATTTGATTCTCTTTTAATTCTTTTTCTTCTTTCTCTTTTTGCTTTATTTTTTCTTTGCGGATTTTTTCTTCTTTTATCATTTGCTTTTCTTCTTCTGAACGATGAAAAAGCTCTCTGAATTTATTGTAACTCATTGTAATAATAAAAGCAACACCCGTTTCAACCACCTGACCTTCAACTGCTACCTGATATTGATTTTTTCGGTAAGCACGAACCATATAACGGCCATCTTTTGTAAGCTGATAATCCAAGGCTACGTCTCCGGCAATATTGGTGCTTTCTTCATTGGCACGCTCCGCACCTTCAACACCAAAACTGCTTCCTACGGTGACCTTCAATCTGTCATCGAGCAGTTTTTTAGAAACAGCAACATTCAAATCAGTTCTGTTTTGCATCGTTCCCGATGTGTAATCTTCTGTAGATTCTAAATCAAAATTGACTTCAAATCCGGTAATCAATTCTCCGGCAAGATTGTTTAATTGCTGCGAAAGAATTTTACTCACACTTTGTCTGGCCAAAGATTCTGCATTCGTACCGCCGCTTTCACTTGCAAACGGATTCTCGCCTACAAATCGGTTTAATAATAAAAGGGCAAAAACTTGTTTATTTAGTTCTGCAGGATCTTGTTCCAGTTGTTTTAGTTTAGTCTGCGTTAAGGTTACCACATCCGAAGAAACATCATAATTACCATCAGGAAGCACGATTCCAAAAGAGATATCCGGTTTCATTAATTCTCCGTTCATTTTCAGCAAAGTCTGAAACGGAAGCTTTTGCTTGTATCTGTTTCTGATGGCCTGATCATCGTTTCCAAGCTGGTTTCCTAATAAATCAATTGGCGCTGCATTTACTTTATAAATTGCCGTAATATTTAAATTTGCCATTGTTGGTTCGCCATTCCAGGTAATATAGCTTCCTTTCTGGATATCAAATTTTCTTCGTATTCCGTTAAAATTCATTTCATAAGCCCCATCTGAGAACTCATATTTACCGGTCAAAGTAGTTTTTCCTGATTTATCGATACCTCCAACCAATTCGGCTTCACCTTTTAGTTTTAAATAATCTCCGTTGCCTTTATCAATAAGCAAAGTCAGTTCAGCTTCTTTATCAATTGAAATGGCCACATTTACATCCATTCCTTTTACTTCAGACTGATCGAGTTTATTCTGCAAATCAACGGTCTGTTTCAAATACATACTATCTTCGTTGACAAACTCTACAATTCCTTCACGATCTGCGATTGAAGGATCTGACTGCGGCAGTACAACCGTAAAATTGGTTTCTTTATTAATTTTTATCGTTCCATCGATAACCGGGCTATCAAGATTTCCTTTAATATTTAGTTTTGTATCTAAAAACATATCACCATAAAACAAATCATTATCGGCCTCTTTAGAATGTATAGCTCTAAAATCGTCTGCCGTAACCACTAAACCAAAGTTATATACTTTGAAATCCGGAGACTGAATCGTTCCGTCTACAGATAATTCGTTGTCGTTTTCGTCTTGAAGTGTGAACTTATCAAAAGTGATTACATCATTATTAAAGGTGATTTTTTCCTTATCTGTTTTGAAAAATGAATTCAGTTGTGTGATTCTAAATCCTGTATCATTAAAATTTAATTCGCCTGAAACTTTTGGACTTGATGCATTGCCTACAATCTTGAAATTTCCTGATAAATATCCCGTTCCATCGGTAACATTACCCATTGTAAAGCCCTGGATACTTTTGATATACAACTTATTCAAATCTAAATTAAAATCAAGATTTCCATCGTCTATTTTGTAATTTCCGGTCAGGTTTACTTCGTTTCCTTCTCCGGTCAATGCTACATTTGCATTCAGTAAATTATCTGTTTTATTGTCTACTTTTACGGTAATATCTCCAACCGGTTCACCTTTAAAAGCAAATTGATCTATTTTCAAGTCTGATGTAAAAGTGGGTTTGGTCATTACATTTTCGACCACTGCATTACCATTAATCAAACCTTGCATTAAAATTTCATCTTTTTTGACGATGTTCATAATCGTCTCAATTTTGAAGTTTACAAATTCAACTTTTAACGGTGCATTATCCTGCTCTCCCTGAGATTGTATTTTTAATTCGTTTCCGGAATTGGCCAAATAAAATTTATTGATGTACAATCTTTTGCCTCCAAACTCAATTACATTTTCAGGATCGATATTCCATTTATCATAATTCAGTATAAAGTTTTCAGCATCGATTTTAAAGATATTTTTAGAATCTTCCGTTTTAAATTCTCCGGCAATAAAATACTGTTGTTTGTCTTTTACATCTTTTACTTCAAGTGCATAAGTCAAAAGATTATTCTCGACTTTTCCTGATAAACTCGTAAACGGAATTTTTAAAGATCCGCTTTCGATCGTTGCTACAGAAACCATATATTCTAAAGCATTTTCTTTGGCTTCGATATTTATTTTTCCGTCAGAAATGGTATTATCAGCATATACAATTCTTGGGATAGTACCTTTTACTTCTAATGAATCTGTTACGTTATTGTATTTTCCTGTAATATTGATAGGTTCTAAGCCGGTTAATTTGGGAACTAATTTAAAAAGTATCGGGTCATTATCTATTTTTAAAGTAAAGGCCAATCTTTGTTCATCTGATTCTCCGTTTACTTTCGGATTTTTCAAATCGATATATTTCGACAATGATTTTTTTATCGCTGCCGTAAGTGTTGTCAGTTTGTATTTTCCGTCAACTTCAGCCTTTAAAAACTGAGAAGATATCTTAATATTATTTCGATTATTATCAGCAAAAGCAATTACGCGAACAGAATCCAGAACAATTGGTTCTGCAGATTGCAAAACCTGAACGTTCGACAGAAACACTTTTCCGTTAAGAAAATCAGGATTACTGTTGGCAATATCCGCATCTACATTACCTCTCAATTTCATTGGTCCGGCATGAAGATTCAGCTTTTCTAAATCGGCAATATCAAGGTTTAATTTTAATTTTACTGACGGATATTTATCTTGTGTATTTCCGCTCGCAACCAAATCAAAATTTAAATTTGGATCTTTCATTCCTGATTTTACGTCGAATGAACCGTTTGCGATATTTCCTTTTAATGCTAAATCTTTATAAGTATATCTATTAAAAACAGCTTTCTGAACCAATCCGTCAAATTGGGCACGAGCCGTTTTTGGGTCTAAACCATTTCCTTTTACTTTTGCTTTAAGCGTAATTTTCCCAATCGAATCGTTTTTGATTAATCGCCCTAAATCGAAATCTAACAGATAAACCGTCGCATCGTATTTCTCTTTTTTCTTAACACGCTGATCAAATAAACCATCCACTTTTGCATTTCCGAAACTACTGTTTAATGCCAGATTTGTTTTGAAACTCTGAACAGAACCTTTAAATTTTCCCTGCAAATTTAATTGCGAAGGCAACTGAATATTCTTAGGAATTGTTCCAGTTGGCACAAACGAATATATATCTTTTGCAGTACTTGATACTTTCTTAATATCCAGATCATAATAGGCTTTTTGAGCATCCGGCAATCCTTTTATTTTCCCCGAAAGGGAAACCTTTGTCGTTCCTATTCCGCTCATTTCGAATTGCGGAATATCAAGGTCTTTTATTTTTCCGCTTAGGCGGGTATTCAGATATAAAATTGCATTTGGATTACTTTTAAACGGATTTGTTTTTTGTAAATCAGGAACGAAAAGCAAAATATCTTTGAACCCAATTTTCGACTGATTTAAATTCGCATCCAGAGAAAGATTTCCTAAATCTTTAGAAATCGTTGCAATCGAAGAATAGGCTACTTTAACTTTGTTTTGCAATAAAGTTTGAGGCGTTTTTAAATACAAATCATTCAGATACGCATTTTTAGGTCCGTAAAAGAAATTGGTTTTTAAAGACTGAATTTGTAATCCGCTTTTATCGTTTGCGGTTAAAGCTTTTATATTTCCTGAAATAGTATCGTTTCCGTAATATAATTTTTCTGCTTTAAAATTCAGTTTATCCAAATCCAAATGACTGTAATCAATTCCTTTTAAAGCAGGTTTCGATTGCATATCATCAAATTTGAAAGCGACATCCTGTATATCGATATCATTCAGTTTTACTTTCCAGCCTGCTTGTTTAATCGCAGTTGAATCTAAATTAGGTGTTTTTATCTGTTTGTCTTTTGTACCTAATCTCAGGTTTCCTTTTAGATTTTTTAGTTCGAAAGTATCGAAATCCAACAACTGATCGTTCAGATCTATTTTGTTTACCGATAAATCAAGATTACCGAGTTTTATTCCTGAATCTAATTTGGAATCTTTATTATCGTACGCAATGTCAATTTTAGACAAACTGATTTTGCCTAGTTTTAGATTGAAATCTTTTCTTTTCGAAATAGTGTCAACGGTTTCTACCGAAACTTCGGCAATTTTCTCAACTGCATCCTGGTCTAAAACCAATTTTAATCCGTCTAATTTAATGTTCGGAATATCAAAATTCATTTTATCCAAATCGAATTCCTTGAATTTGGTGTCGAAATGTGTTAGATTAACTTTGACATCATTCTTCGAAAAATCATCTTTAAAACTGAATTTCACATTATCCAGATTCACTTTTACAACTGATATCTTGAATGGTTTAGCATCAGGATCTTCCACCTTTGGTTCTTTTGATTCGAAAGCTTTAATGATGTAATCGAAATTGAAAACACCGTCTTTATTTCTCGAAATATTCGCATTCACATTTTCAAGTGAAACCGAATTGATTTCTAATTCGCTGCTTACCAGTTTAAACAAATCGACATCAACCTCTAAACGTTTACCTGCCAGTAAAGTATCTTTTTTTTGGTCTTCAAAATAAAAACCTTCCAAAACTATATCTTTCGGGAATTTAATCGAAATATGATCTAATGAAACTTTGGTTTTAATCTTATTATGAAGATAGGTAATCGCTTTGTCCTTCGCATAATTTTGAATTGACGGAACCTGAATTAAAACAATTAAAAGTAATAAAAGTGCAATGATAGAAACCACGCACCAAAGAAGTATACGTAGTGTTTTTTTAAGAAAATGAATGGGTTTCTTATTCATACGTCAATAAAACACGATTAGATTAAAGTTGCGTTATTATAAAGCTGTATTTATACAGTTTACAAAATTGAGAATTTTAAACTTTAACAATTTACATAATTACGCTCAATTATTCTAGAATTTTACTCACAAATAATTATTTTCTTACTTTTGAATATCCCACGAAGGCGCTAAGACACAAAGAAAAGTTAACTTTAAAACTTAATGTGCTTCCATTTTTCCTGAATACTGCTTATCTTCTGTTGAAGTTTAGTTAAGAATTTCTGATGTTGTTCGGAATCCGGATTGAAGCTTCTGTGTCGGAGACTTTTTTGTATTTCTGAAACTTCCTGCATGGTCGAAATACTCTCTTCTGAAATATAGTTTTCACTGAATTTATGCCAGATATAATCGATTGCTACCTGATTAGGATGCAACATATCCTCGGTATAAAAACGATAATCGCGAAGTTCATCCATCATGATTTCGTAAGAAGGGAAATAATTATGAGTTATGAGTTGTGAGTTATGAGTTTTTAAAACCTCATGAAGACCCGCAAACAAATGTGATTTACTTAATTGATTTTCTGCAAAACCATCTTTGATATGTCGTACAGGCGAAACGGTAAAAATGAAGTTTATGTTTGGGTTTAAAACCTGAATTAAATCTATTGTATTCTGGATACTTTTTTGAATTACTTCAACAGGCAATAATTCTTTTGAGAATTGTTTTTGCGGCACTTTATGGCAATTGGCTACGATTTCATCACTTTCTATATTTCTATAAATCCAGGAAGTTCCGTACGTAATGATAATGTGCGTGGCTTCTTTTAAGTGTTTATAGGTTTCTGAAATAGCTTTATTCAACGTTTCCAGCAATTCTTGTCGGTCTGAATTACTTAAATCAGAATGAACTTCGTAACTATGCCAGCGCTCGTTATAAAAGAAGACATCTTTCTCTGTATAAAATTCTTCCTTAACTATTCTTTGAATTATTTTTTCGATCGACACTGGATTAAAAATAATCCCAAACGGATTTGTTGAGTTTTGAAATTTAAAGTAATCGAATTTCTCCGCCATATTTTCTGCAAAACAGGAACCAAGAGAGATCACTTTCGAATTATAATCGATTGGATTATTGGTTTTAGAAATTGGTATTTGGGTTCTGAATTGCATGGCTTTTTATTTAAACACGAATTTCACCAATTTTCACGAATAAAAAAACCAAATACAGAAGTATTTGGTTTTTATTCAATCTTTAAATATTCAAAGGCTAGTATGTATATTCTGTTATTTCATCACTATCAGAATCATCTGTTTGAGTTTGCTTTGTAGGATATCCTTTTGCATCGTATTCGTAAACACTATTAAAAATATTAGTTGTAATTTCCTCTCCCCGTGTGTAAACAGTTGTTAGTTTTGTTACATTATTTAAACTAGCGCTAGTTTCATGATCAATAAGTAAATTAAATCCTAATATATTTTTAAAAGGATTATTTTTAGCATCATATTCATATGTTTTAGTATACGAATATGAATCGAAAACCTCTGTTTTCTTCGTTAGGTTTCCATTTGTATAAGTTAAGATACCTTCGGAGCTTTTTGTTTCTACTTTTGTCGTCGGGTCAACAGCATAATTCACAAAAGATATTGTTCCATTTGTATTATAAGTGTATACTCTTTTAGAAATATAGGTTCTATCGCTCGCGATTTCAGTTAATACATCTGTTTTTAATTTTCCACTTTCATACGTAAGTTCATTTATAGAACTAATATTCCCTTCTTCTGCAAAATCTTCAATTTTAGTGATAACATCTCCAGTATAAGTGTACACTTCTTTATCATTTGCTGTATAACCAGCGCTTACTAACTTATTTCCGTCATAGATTAATGTTGCAAAATCATTATCACCCGGAGAGTCAGAATATTTATAACTAACTGTTTTAGGCAGAATGGCATCTGATCCGTTTTCGGAATCACTAGAACAAGAAGCTAGCGTTAAAGCAGCTACTACAAAAAGGCATAATTGTTTTTTCATTTTTGATTAGTTAATTTATTAATGCTGCAAACATACTATAACATTCAATCAAAACCATACGGGATTCCACATTAAAAGCACGTAATGATTCGCTTTATTATTACTACGGTTTTACGAAATATATTTCAAAAAAAATTAAAGCATCCGATAATTTCAGCTGCAAAAGAATATATTCTTAATAATTATAACCAATTACATCTGTAAATTGATCTGAACTCTTTTTTGTTGGATATCCATTTTCATCGTACTTATAAGTTAGTTTTTCAACATAAGTTTCTACACCCACTTCGGAAGTTACGGTTGTAATTTTTTCTGAAATATTATTAAGTCCAAAATCATTAATTCCAAAATCTCCATTAAACATATCATGTCCGCTGACAACTCCTCCTTCTAATAAAATAAGATCTAATCCTAAAATATTCTTTAGCGGATTGTTTTTATTATCATACTTATATTCATAAACATATTTATAATAAGGATTCAGGTCAGAATATTCTGTTTTGCTCTTCACCAGATTACCGTTTGTAAAAGTTAAAGTATGTATACCATCTTCCGGCTCAGCAGGATTTTCATGACGGTATACTTTATACGAAATTGTATTATCACTGTTGTGTGTGTATACTTTTTTATAATAAAAAGCGTCTTCTAATTGTGTAGGTAAAAAATAGCTTTCTTCTTTTAGTTTGCCATTATCATAAGTATACAAAGTCGTACTAAATAATTGATCATCTGTAAAACCTTCTGTCTTAGTAATTAAGTTACCCGTATAAGTAAAAACTGTTTTCATAATACGCCCATAAGCAAGACATGAAGCGCTCACAATTTTATTCCCGTTATATATTAACGTATTAACATCGATATTTTCCCCATTTTCTCCCTGATAGGTTATACTTTTTGGAGTTATTACTTTAACAGGCTCAATTGTGCCATTATTATCATCATTAGAGCAAGATGTGAGTACTAACAAAGAAGTGACTAAAAAGCAAAGTAATTTCTTTTTCATAGTGTTTTTATTTAATTGATTATCAAACAAAAAGAAACATTAAAAAAAAGAACAACTATCTGTATAAGTTTTATTACTAATAGTATAAGGCACATTTAATACATAAATCAGGTAACTAATAAAATTAACATTTTTAATAACATAAATCAACTTCACAAACTCAAACTATTCACTACTTTTGCATCTTCTATTTTTTTAACATTCTCTCTATATGAAATTATTATATTCTTATATAATCAAGCACAAAATGCTTTTGCTTTTTGCTTTGATTATGGCCTCTATAAACATCTGTTTCAGCTTATCAGACTCTATTATTACCGGTAAATTAATGCAGGATTGCGGAGTTGGTTTACATAAATACGAAGGAAATGAAATTGGTTTTTTAAAATCTTTATCCTTCTGGCTGGGCCTTTCGCTTGGTGCTGCCATGATATCCAGAATTACCAAAAACTTTCAGGATTACTTTACCAATGTAGTAATTCAGAGAACTGGAGCACAGATGTATACTGATGGTATCAAAAAATCGCTTGATTTACCTTATGCCGAATTCGAAGATCAGCGAAGCGGTGAAACTTTAAGCAAACTGACGAAAGTACGTTCTGACTCTGAAAAGTTAATTACGCTTTCGATCTCTTTGATTTTTCAAACCATTATCGGGTTCATCTTTGTTATTGTTTACGTTGCCCGAATTGATTATCGCATTTCTCTTATCTTTTTAGTTACTGCTCCTATTATTGCGTTAATTAGTTCCTATTTAGGTAAAAAGATTAAAATTGTTTCCCGAAAAATTGTGAATCAAACCAATGCTTTGGCAGGTTCTACTACCGAAAGTTTAAGAAATATCGAATTGGTAAAAAGTCTTGGATTAACGTATCAGGAAGAAAAACGTTTGAACTTAAATACCTTTAAAATCCTGCAACTTGAATTGGAGAAAATTCGTTTTATCAGAAGTTTGAGTTTTATTCAGGGCACCACAGTTCACTTTTTAAGAACTTGTGTGGTCTTTACTTTATATTATTTCTTGTTTGGAAATAAAATTATTGTAGGCGATCTTCTAACGATGGTTTTCTTTACTTTCTTCATTTTTGGACCTTTACAGGAATTAGGGAATTTCATTATTGCTTTGAACGAAACCAAAGTATCAATGGAAAACTTCAAAACTTTATTAAGTGCTCCAAAAGAATTCCGTCCTAAAAGTCCCAAACACGTTGGAGCGATTCAGTCTTTGCTTTTCGAAAATGTAAGTTTTCAGCATAAAACTGCCAAATTTAAAGCAGTTGAAAATATCAATTTCGACATCAAACAAGGAGAAACCGTTGCTTTTGTTGGCCCATCAGGATCCGGTAAAACAACTTTGGTAAAATTATTAGTGGGATTATATACGCCAGCCGAAGGTCAGGTACTTTACAATGATATCGATTCGACCGAAATTGATTTATTAGATCTAAGAAAACAATTAGGATTCGTAACGCAGGACGCGCAATTATTCTCCGGAACAATTCGTGAAAATTTATTGTTCGTAAGACCCAATGCAACCGATGAAGATTTGTACGACGCCTTAAAAAGAGCAAGTTGCGAAAAACTATTGCAACGTGCTGAAGATGGTTTGAATACTACAATTGGTGAAGGCGGAATTAAAGTTTCCGGTGGTGAAAAACAACGTTTATCTATTGCCCGTGCTATCTTAAGAAATCCAAATTTATTGATTTTTGATGAAGCAACGTCTGCTTTAGATTCGATCACCGAAGAAGAAATTAATGCTACAATTAGAAATATATCCGACCAAAACAGAATCACGGTTTTAATCGCACACAGATTATCTACCGTAATGCATGCTGATAAAATATTTGTTCTTGAACAAGGTAAAATTATCGAATCTGGTAAACATGAGGATTTGATTGTGGAGAAAGGTTTGTATTACGCTATGTGGCGTCAACAGATAGGCGAGCGTAAGTAAGTTTTTAAGTTGCTGAGATGCTAAGGCTCTAAGGCACTAAGTTTTTTTTTAAAAAAATAGTTCGTTAAACGTACTATTTGTCATTTCGACGAAGGAGAAATCTCCGCAAGTAACTCCGCAACGAGAATCAAATCTTTGTCGAGCTTCTTGCGGAGATTTCTCCTTCGTCGAAATGACATAAAAATGAGAAAAATTATAATACTATGAACACAAAACCCGACAGTTTTTTAAAAAACTGTCGGGTTTATTTTTTCTAAATACTATAAAAAACTTAGAACCTTAGTCCCTTAGAATCTTAGCAACTTTAAAAACCTTATTTCACAAAATCAATTGCGTGAGCTAAAGCTTCCTTAACTCCAGCAGCATTTTTACCTTTTCCGGATGCGAAGAAAGGCTGTCCTCCTCCATTTCCTTCAATATATTTCCCTAATTCTTTGATCACTGCATTTGCATTTAAGCTTTTGCTTGCTACCAATTCTTTAGCGATATAACAGTGAATATTTGGCAAACCATCTTCTACAGAAGCTAAGAATACAAATGAATCTGGTTTTGAACTTCCTAAAGCAGAAGCTAAATCTTTCGTAGAAGCCATACTTAAATCTACTTGTTTTGCAAGGAAATTTACTCCATTTACTTCTTGGAAATCTTTTTCTAATTCAGATTTTAAAGCACCTACTTTTTCTTTTAGTAATTGCTCTACTTGCTTTTTCAGTTTCGCATTATCATCCTGTAAAGAAGCTACTGATTTTAAAATATCCTGTGGATTTTTTAATGTCTCTTTTATTTCAGCTAAAGTATTCTCCTGGTTTTGATAGAAGTCTTTCACAGCATCGCCTGTAATCGCTTCAATACGACGAATTCCAGCCGCTACTGCACCTTCAGAAATGATTTTGAAATGCCAGATTTCTGCCGTGTTTTTCACGTGAATTCCACCGCAAAGTTCTTTACTGTCACCAAATTCAATCATACGAACATTATCTCCATATTTTTCTCCAAATAAAGCCATTGCACCTTTATCTAATGCTTCTTTAATTGGAATATTTCTGTGTTCTACTAATTGCAATTGTGCTTCAATCTGCGCATTTACACTTGCTTCAACCTGACGTAATTCATCCTCTGAAACTTTAGAAAAATGCGAAAAGTCAAAACGTAAATAATTTGGGTTTACCAATGACCCTTTTTGCTCTACGTGAGTTCCCAAAAGGTTTCTCAAAGCCAAATGCATTAAATGCGTAGCCGAGTGATTTTTAGAAGTTGAACTTCTTAAATCATTATTAACTTTTGCTGTAAAACCAGCTTCAATATTTTCAGGCAATTGTTTTGCAAAATGCAAAATTAAATTGTTTTCTTTTTTAGTATCGATGATTTCGATTGTTTCGTTTGCAGAAACCAACGTTCCTTTATCCCCCACTTGTCCTCCACCTTCAGGATAGAATGATGTATTGTCTAAAACGATTTGGTATAAAATTCCGTCTTTCTTAGAATCTACTTTACGGATTCTTGTGATTTTTACATCATTTTCTACTTGGTCGTAACCAACGAATGTTTCCACATTTCCGGGAATCAAAACGGTCCAGTCTTCTGTTGAAACTTCTGATGCAGCGCGTGAACGTGTTTTTTGTTTTTGTAATTCAACTTCAAATTCTTCTTCATTATAGGAGAAACCTTTTTCTTTTAGAATTAGAGCTGTCAAATCTTTTGGAAAACCAAACGTATCATACAATTCAAAAACCTTAGCCCCAGAAACCTCTGAACCTTTTGTTTGTGCAATTACATTGTCTAACAACTGTAATCCCTGATCAAGAGTTCTTAAAAAAGAAGCTTCTTCTTCACGAATTACATTGGTAACCAATTGTTGTTGTGATTTAATCTCAGGGAAAAATTCCCCCATTTGATTTGCCAGAACTTCAACCAATTTATTGATAAAAGGTTCTTTTGTTCCCAAAAATGTAAATCCGTAACGAATTGCACGACGTAAAATTCTACGAATTACGTAACCTGCTCCTGTGTTAGATGGCAGCTGTCCGTCGGCAATTGCAAAAGCAACCGCACGAACGTGATCTACTACTACACGAATCGCAATGTTTGTTTTATTTTGTTCTTCGCTGATGTTTTTAACTTCATCAGATGTATATTTTAAACCTGTAATTTGTTCTACTTTCTCGATAAGCGGTGTAAAAACATCGGTATCATAATTGGATGTTTTGCCTTGCAACGCCATACACAAACGCTCAAATCCCATTCCGGTATCTACGTGTTGTGCAGGAAGTTTTTCAAGAGATCCATCAGCTTTACGGTTGAATTCCATGAATACATTATTCCAGATTTCTACCACTTGCGGGTGATCATTATTTACTAAACTTTTTCCTGAAACTAAAGCTTTTTCAGCTTCCGGACGTAAATCAACGTGAATTTCAGAACAAGGTCCGCATGGTCCCTGATCTCCCATTTCCCAGAAATTATCTTTTTTGTTTCCAAGAATAATTCGGTCTTCATCGATTAAAGTTTTCCAGATATCCCACGCTTCCTGATCAAACGGAACATTATCTTCTTTACTTCCTTCAAAAACAGAAACATAAAGATTTTCTTTTGGAATTTTATACACTTCTGTCAATAATTGCCATGCCCAGTTGATGGCCTCTTTTTTGAAATAATCTCCAAAAGACCAGTTACCAAGCATCTCAAACATAGTATGATGATAGGTATCAAAACCTACATCTTCAAGATCATTATGTTTTCCTGAAACACGAAGACATTTTTGCGTATCGGCTATTCTTTTACTTTTTGGTGTTCCGTTTCCTAAAAAATATTCTTTAAACTGGGCCATTCCCGAGTTATTGAACATAAGAGTTGGATCGTCCTTAAGAACGATTGGAGCAGAAGGAACGATTAAGTGTCCGTTGCTTTTAAAAAAGTCTAGAAATTGTTTACGTACGTCTTGTGATTTCATGTTATAATTAGAAATGTGATAATTTGATAATGTGTCGATTAGATAATTTACTTCATCTGAAAATATGTTAATGTTGTTTTTTAATTAGAAATTTACCATTCAAAACAATAAATTTCACCTTAAAAACATTATCTAATTATCAAATTGACACATTATCTAATTCTATTTTATTCTTAAAAAAAAGCTTCGAACAACTGAAACATTTATTAAATTTGTTCGACTAACTTATTTTACAAGCTGCAAAAATAGGGTATTTTAAAATATGGCGAAAGTAAAATATTATTACGACTCAGAAAATCTGGCTTATACGAAAATAAAAACCAGAAAAAGAATCAAAATCGGTTATGCGTTACTGTTTTTGCTGGCTTCGGCATTATTTGGTTTTTTAGTTTTTGTACTATTAATTAATACTCCTTATTTCGAAACGCCAAAAGATCGTTTGCAAGCACGTGAAATCGAGAATTTGAAATTGCAATATGCGATTTTAAACAAAAAAATGGATGAAATTGATGATGTAACTGAGGCATTAGAAAACAGGGACAACAATATATACAGGGTTTATTTTAATAAAACCGAAATTCCGGATTCTATCAGGAAAGCAGGTTTTAGAGATCCTAAACGTTATAAAGATTTAGAAGGTTACAACAATTCGCAACTGGTATTAAGCACCACAAAACGAATTGACAGATTATCGAAAGAATTGGCTATTCAGTCGAAATCATTAGATGAAATTTTGAAACTGGCGAGTACAAAAGGAAATCTGTTATTGGCAATTCCTGCCATTCAGCCTGTCAGAAATGAAAATTTAAAACGAATGGCTTCCGGTTTTGGTTACAGAACTGACCCTTTCACGAAAGTGCGAAAAATGCATAACGGAATGGATTTCACTGCCAATACAGGTTCGCCGGTTTATGCTACAGGCGACGGCGTTGTAGAAAGAGCCGATGCCTCTGCTTCGGGGTTTGGAAATCATGTTGTGATCAGGCATGGTTTTGGATATGAAAGTTTGTATGCGCATTTAAGCAAATACAATTGCAGAGCCGGACAACATGTCAAACGTGGAGATGTTATTGGATACGTAGGAAGTACAGGAAGATCTGAAGGACCGCATTGTCATTATGAAGTGCATAAGGACGGAAAAGTCGTGAATCCTTTGAATTTTTATTATGGAAATATTTCGGCCGCAGAATACGTCGCAATTTCACAAATGGCCAACCAGGAAAATCAGTCATTAGATTAATCCTCGAAAAAGTAGTATTTTTGAAATTAAAATAGAAAATTAAAAAAACATGCATATTGAGCTTTCAAAAGATAAAAGGTATTATAGCATTGGTGAAGTGGCCAAAGCCTTTAATGTCAATGCATCATTAATACGGTTTTGGGATAGCGAATTCGATATTTTAAAACCTAAAAAGAACGCTAAAGGCAATAGAATGTTTACGCCCGAAGATATTACCAACCTGCAACTGATTTATCATTTGGTTAAAGAAAGAGGTTTTACCTTAGATGGCGCCAGAACGCACCTGAAAGAGGGACAAAAGAAAACATTAGATAAATTCGAAATAATACGTAAATTAGAGACCATAAAAACACAATTAAACGAAATCAAAAACGAATTGTAATTAAAAATAGAAATAAACTTAAATTAAAACGAATATGAAAAAATGGTTAATCCCCGTAGGAATTATAGTAGTACTGATTGCTATTATTGCTTTTTGGTCAATTGGAATTAAAAATACTGGTTTGCAAAAAAATCAAGCCGTTAATAAAGAATGGGGAAATGTTAGCACAACGTACCAAAGAAGAAATGATCTTATTGGAAATTTAGTGAACACGGTAAAAGGTGCAGCAGATTTTGAAAAATCAACTTTGACAGCTGTAATCGAAGCTCGTGCAAAAGCTACTTCGGTAACTATTGATCCAAGTAATGTAACTCCTGAACAATTGGCTCAGTACAACCAGGCTCAAAGCGGAGTATCTTCATCATTATCAAGATTATTGGTTTCTGTTGAACAATATCCAACATTGAAAGCAAACGAGAATTTCTTGAAATTACAAGACGAATTGGCTAGTACAGAAAACCAAATCTTAACAGCAAGAACTCGTTTTAACGAAGCTGTACAAGATTATAATGGTTATGTTCTTGCAATTCCGAATAGCTGGTTCTTAAGCTACAAAGAAAAACCATATTTTGAAGCTGTTGCAGGAGCTGAAAAACCAGTTGAAGTAAAATTCTAAAAAACCAGATTATAAGATTGATAGACTTCTTAGAATTTAAGATTTAGTCAAAAAATCTAAAATCAATAATCTAAACTCTAAAATACACCATGTCTAAAGTAGAAGATTTTTTATCCAAAGAAGAAGAATTGACCATTGTTGAAGCTATTCGCGTGGCTGAAAAAAATACTTCTGGCGAGATTAGAGTACATATAGAACAAACAACTTCCAAGGTTCCTTTTGACAGGGCTTTGGAAGTTTTTCATGAATTAAAAATGGATGAAACCCAGCAACAAAACGGGGTTTTATTTTACTTTGCCGTAGCAGATAAAACATTTGCTATTTGCGGAGACAAAGGCATAAATGATCTTGTTGCAGCAGATTTTTGGGATTGTACCAAAGATGCCATGATCAGCCAATTTAAGTCGGGAAACTTTAAACAAGGTATTGTCGATGGTATTTTGAATGCCGGCGAACAATTAAAAAAATACTTTCCGTGGTCTGAAGGTGACACTAATGAATTATCAAACGAAATCTCAAAAGGATAAATAATGAAAATTTCCAAAAACAAAATATCTTATTCAAAAGGACTTTTTCAGTTTACCTTTTTGTTCATCGCTTTTTTTACTACCAATTGTATTTTTGCACAATTTACAATTCCGGAAAAACCAACTTTGCAGACTTCAGTTTATGATTATGCAAATGTTTTAAGCGCCTCTGAAAAAACACAGCTGGAAGAAAAACTAATTCGGTACTCAGATTCTACTACGACTCAAATTGTAGTGATTACAATCGAAAGTTTAAAGGGTGAAGATGTGAGTCAGCTGGCTACAAAATGGGGACAAACCTGGGGAATTGGAGGAACAAAGCAAGATGATAATGGTGTTGTTATTTTATTGGCTAAAGCCGAAAGAAAAATTGCCATTAATCCCGGATACGGAGTTGAAGATCGTTTGACTGCAGGAATTGGCGGAACCATCATCAGGAATATTATTATTCCGGAATTTAAAGCCGGAAGTTTTTATAATGGGCTTGATAAAGGAACAGATGCCATAATTGATGTTTTTAAAGGAAAATTTAAAGGCGAACGCAAGCAAGCCAAAGGAAACGATTTTCCGATATTGCCATTCATTGTTATTGTTGTAATTGTATTAATTTTACTGGCGCGTAATAAAGGCGGTGGAGGAAATTCAGGCAATAATAGCGGCGGAGGCCCTAGTCTGATGGATGTAATTCTTTTAAGCAGTCTTGGAAGAAGCAGCGGTGGCGGATTTGGAGGTTTCGGCGGCGGATCATCTGGCGGTGGCGGAGGCTTCGGTGGAGGTTTTGGCGGCGGCGGATTCTCTGGTGGAGGTTCTAGCGGAGGCTGGTAGAAAACAAAGTCACAGTTTGCAGTGACAGTTTTCAGTTTTAAAAATTTATAATTTACAATTAATAATTCAATATAGATGTTATCACATAAAGCAAAATACGCCCTTAAGGCCTTACTTTATTTAGCAGAACAAGACGAAAATCACATTTCAAGAACAATTGAAATTGCTGATGGCGCCAATATTCCTAAAAAGTTTTTAGAACAAATTTTATTGGATCTAAAACGAGGACGTTTTGTGAGTAGTAAGCAAGGAAAATTTGGCGGATATTATTTGATACGCTCCAAAAACGATATTACTTTGGCAGAAATTCACCGTTTATTTGACGGTGCAATTGCGCTTTTACCATGTGCTTCGTTAAACTTTTACGAACCATGCTCAGATTGTAAAACTGAGGAAGAATGCAGTCTAAGACATGGTCTGATGATCATTCGCGACGAAACTCTTAAGGCAATGCAAGGCATAACAATCGCCTCACTTGTAAAGAAATAAAAAAATATTTCTTAATTCCTAGTAAATCTATAGAATTTACATATATTTGCAAAAAAACCAACAAACCATTTACAAAATTTTAAACCCTATGAAAGTAAATTACAATCGATCAGGTGTGTCAAAAAATCTTTTGCAAAGAAACCAAAATATTCATTTCACGAATGTGAAAAACAATTCTTCTATGATGTGTATGTGCTGATAAAAAAAATTTTATTTTAAATTCTACTAATCACATATACTTAATATAAAAATGAAAAATTCTATAAAAAATATACTTACAATATTATCCTTTTTAACTTTCTCAATATCATTTGCCCAAAACATTGAAGGTGTAGTTAAAACTAGCGAAAACACACCACTTGAAGCTGTTAACGTTGTTATTAAAGGAACAACTACCAATACCACTACAGATAGCGAAGGAAGATTTACAATCGACAGCAAAGGAAAACTTCCTGTTACCATTTTAGTTCAGTATGTAGGTTACAAAACTACAGAAATAGAACTTGCTGATTTACCAACTGCTCCATTACAAGTAACACTTAGAGAAGAAAATGAACTTATAGAAGTTGTCGTTTCTTCACGACGCAGAATAGAAAAAGTTCAGGATGTGCCAATTGCCATTTCTGTTATTACAGGTAAACAAGCAGAACAAACAGGCGCTTTTAATGTGAACCGTATTAAAGAATTGGTTCCTTCAGTACAATTGTATTCTTCTAACCCAAGAAATACCGGAATCAACATTCGTAGTCTTGGTTCTCCTTTTGGACTTACCAATGACGGAATCGATCCTGGAGTTGGTTTTTATGTAGACGGTGTTTATTATGCACGTCCGGCTGCTACAACTTTAGATTTTATCGATGTAGAACAAATCGAAGTATTACGCGGACCACAAGGATCTTTGTTTGGAAAAAACACTACTTCGGGTGCATTTAACATCACAACCCGTAAACCAAGCTTTACTTCAGGAGCTGATTTTGAAGTGAGCTACGGAAACTATAATTTCCTGCAAGCTAAAGCCTCTGTAACAGGAGCTTTAGGAAAAAAAGTAGCAGGTCGTTTGTCTTTCTCAGGTACACAACGTGATGGTCTTATCGATAACGTTGCTACAGGAAGACCTACAAATACATTAAATAACCAAGGAATTAGAGGTCAGTTACTTTGGACTCCAACAGTAAATACCAATATTATATTGGCAGCAGATATTACAACACAACGTCCTGACGGATATGCTCAGGTTGTTGCAGGTGTTGCGCCTACTCAAAGAGCTGCTTATCGTCAGTTTGATGCTATTATTAAAGATTTAAATTATCAATTGCCAAGCTTAAATGCTTTTGATCGTAAAATTGATCATGATACTCCATGGCGTTCAGGACAAGATATGGGAGGTATTTCTCTTAATATCGATACCAAAATTGGTTCGGGAACACTTACTTCAACAACAGCGTGGAGATTTTGGAACTGGGATCCATCAAATGACAGGGATTTTACAGGATTACAAGTATTGGCATTATCTCAAAACCCAACAAGACAAACGCAATTTACACAAGAAGTTCGTTACGCAGGTCAGCTTACAGAAAAAATTAGCGGTGTTGTAGGTGTATTTTTTATCGACCAAACTTCTCAAACAGATGGTACAGAAGAATCTGGTAATGCACAATGGAGATTTGCTCAAAGTACAACCAGCCCATTATGGAAAACTCCGGGACTTTTTGAAGGATACGGAATCAAAACAGATGCCAACATAAGAGCATCAAGTGCGGCAGTATTTGGACAAATTGACTGGGCTATTACAGATCGTCTTCACGTTTTACCAGGATTAAGATATAACTTTGATAAAAAAGACGCTCATTATTCTCGTACAACATACGGAGGTTTACAAACTACTGATCCGGCATTATTAGCTTTGAAAAAATTAGTGTATTCTGATCAGGCATTTGATTCTAGTACTGACAACACTGACTTTTCTGGAAACATAACGTTGACTTTTAAAGCATCGGACAAAATCAATGCTTATGCTACTTATGCAAAAAGTTACAAACCGGTTGGTGTAAACGTAGCGGGACTTCCTACTGATTCAAAAGGTGATCCTTTATTAGATCTTGCGGTAATTAAGCCAGAGAAAGTAAACCATTACGAGATAGGTGTAAAAACTTCACCGTTTAGAAATTCAGTATTCAACCTTGCTTTCTTTAATACAGAAATCAAAGATTTTCAAACCAACGTTCAGGCAGCTGAATTGGGTGTAAACCGTGGATATCTTGCTAATGCAGATAAAGTACGTGTAAGAGGTGCTGAATTGGATGCCAGCTTTGTTATCAGTCAAAACTTAACTATAAATGGTGCTGCAACTTATACAGAAGGTACTTATGTTAAATTTACAAACGCACCGCTTCCATTAGAAGAAACAGGAGCTCCGGTAGCCTTCAAAGATGTTTCAGGAACTGATTTACCAGGAGCTTCAAGATGGGCAGGATCTCTGGGAGGTGAATATTCTAACAAAGCAAGATTCTTCGGAAATGCCGGAAAAGCTTTCATCGCATTAGATTCTTACGCTCGTTCTGAATTTTCATCTAGCCCATCGGCTTCAAAATACTTAGTCGTTCCTGGTTATGCTATTTTTAATGCCCGTATTGGTTTCCGCGCTTCGCAAGGTTTATCTGTTCAATTCTGGGGACGTAACCTTTTAAATAAAGATTACTACGAACAATTATTGCCAGCTGGTGGAAACACAGGACAATATGCTGGTGTAATTGGTGACCAAAGAACTTATGGCGTAACTTTAAAATATTCACTATAATCACAGTTAGTTAGTTTAAATATATATGAAACGAGACGGGTTTTTAAATCTGTCTCGTTTTTTTTATGAATTGAAATCACAAAATAGAACTTAAAACAAATTTTATTGTTCGATACATCTATTCTGATTTGTATATATTCGCAGCCTGAATAGATACAAATTGAATGAAAGTTCTCCAATTATTACTCTTTTTTATTTTTATTAGTCCCTTTTTATCAGCACAAAGTCTGAAAAAGACCGATCAGCAAACCTTAACCTGGATAAGATATTACAATATTTTGCCGATTACTGAAAAATGGGCAATACATTCTGAGATTGACAACAGGAGTTTTTTAAATCCCGTGCATGAAAATTTATTTGTTCTAAGATTTCAGGCAAGATATCGCATTCATAAAAATATAGATATAGGTGGCGGTTTTGCTTATTTTAATGTGAACACGCAAGACCCTCACATTGATCCTGATTATTCTGCTCCTGAATACCGAATTCAGCAAGATATTACCTTTATTAATGATATTGCCAAAGTTACTTTTCATAACCGTTTTCAGCTCGAAGAACGTTTCATTCAAAAAGCAAATAAAACAGCATTACTGGATGATTTTTCTTTTGCATATCGATTTAGATACAGATTACAAGCAACATTTGATCTTTGGAAAAAAGAAAAACAAAGCTTAAAAGGAACAATTTCGGATGAAGTGATGTTCAATTTTGGAAAAGACAATAAACGAAATACTTTCGATCAAAACCGAATTTATGCTGCTTTGCGTTATCATTTCACTCCCAATATTGGTTTGGAATTAGGTTATCTAAAAAGCTTTCAAAGACGTTCAAGCGGAATTGATTTTTATGATCGCGATATTATCAGATTTACTGTTTATCATAGAATAAATAGGAAACCAAGGATTTAGAAAATAAAATTCCAATATAAAACTCAGACGAAGCAAATCTTTGGGCAAAAAAAAGACGCACTGCTGTGCGTCCCTAAGTTAAAACCTTTGAACCTCTGTCACTTTGTCCCTTTATTAATCCATTCTCTGTCTCTTCTTCCCTCCCTTTTCTGCACCGGCAAAGTTTCCTATTTTATAACTTACTGAAAACATTACATAACGTTTCAGTACGGTATTTTCTTCATCACGAATAGAGGTTGCCGAAATAGTTCTTGTAGCACTTTGGTTCTGATTCAAAACATCATAAACTTTCACTTTTGCGTAGACTTTTTTATCAAAAAAACCGTAAGATAAACTGGTATTCCACAAATAGAAATCTTTTTTGAAGTTGCTCGAAATACTTGAATTGTAAGTATATCCAAAATCATTACCAAAAATTAGATTCTCCGGCCAGTAACTTGTCGTTTGCAAATTGATTCTGTGTACTACATTCGAACTGGCATCTCTCGAAGAGTTTTCATAATTGGTCTGATTGTATGATAAACTATACGATGGCGAGATAATAAGCAATTCTCCATATTCGTAAGTCAAGTTTACTTTTGGCGTTACAGCCGTAGATTTTGCATTGTACAAAATAGCATTGGTAAAACCTTTATCGAAAGAATAACTACCGTTTAACCCAAAACCATATCGTAAAACATGAGCGTCTCTTTTTATCGATTGATTCCAATTTCCGCCAACCGAAGCCATGTAAGTTCCCGAAATATTGACATAAGTAGTAGTTCTTTTTCCGCTATCATCATAAATAGAAGTCGAAACCACATCGTTATTATAATAATCTCCTTTTACATACAAACTGTAACCGGAGCGTGTACGGAAATCGTAATTTCTAAAACTAAAATTAGCGCTGTTTTTTTCGATAGGCTTCAAATCAGGATTTCCTGTTATGGTATTTAACGGATTGGTTAAATTTAAAACCGGCATTAATTGAACCGCTGAAGGAAGTGCATTTGAATAATCGTATTTGAATGATAAATTCTTTGAACGGCTAAACTTATACCTTACCTGAAAATCTCCGTATGGCAAAGCATATCGTTTGTTTAAATCGGTTGTATTATTAAGATATAACGAATGATTATCAAACTCTACAATGGAAGTTCTCGAATTCAAATTGACCGTATATTTACTTTTTTGCCAGGTAATTCCAATTTTGGGACTAAACGAATTTTGCTTTGAAGTCGTATAATTGCTCAAAGAATCATTTAAACTACTATACGATTGCGATGCTGCATCAAAATCGAATGTTTTTACGTCTTTCATATCTTTGTTCCAGTCAAAATCAGACCCAAACCTTATTCTCAATGAATCTGTTACAGGCTCTGTATATTCAAGCTCAAGAGAATAATTATCAGTAGTATTTTTGTTATTACTTTTCTGATTACGATCATCATTTGGCTTAGCATCCTTATAAAAAATAGTTTGAGAAAGATTCAAAGCCTCAGCATCTGTTTTGGCATTATTATTATCAAAAACAACACTAAAATTACGGGCCTTTTTCTTAAAAGCTTTATTGAAGTTGATCGTGTTGCCAAAAGTAGTATTGTCACTTTCTGAATATGATTTGGCTGTACTTTCATTCAAAGCTTCTCCGTTTTCATCCTCAGAAAAACTAGACGAAGTCGAATTACTATTCGAACGGGATTGATTGAATTTTGGCACTACAACCAATTTCGTTGTGGGATCAATTTTATATTCTAATTCAAAATTTACGTTATTTCCTGTATTTTCATTTCTTGTTTTAGAATCAGATGAAGTGGCAATATTTCCGGTTGGTAAAAAACTAACCTGATCAGATTTACTATCGTTATTATTAATCGAATTCGAAAAATTATAACTTCCCATTGCCATCAATTTTTCCGACCAGTCATCAGAATAATTAAGTCCTACTAAATTCGACTGCGTGATACCTTTACCGCTTCCTGAACTGCCGCCGCCGCCACTGTTTCCTTTTGCATTTCGGCCGCCTCCCATATTATCAAATACCTCATCCATTGCAAAACCTGTAGAATTGATATTATTCGATGAAGCCAAAACACTAATCTTTTGCTTATTGTTGAAATAATTCAATAAAAGACTGCTTTCGTAACGATCATCAGAGCCATATCCTCCAAGAATTTTCCCGAAATAACCTTTGTTTTTCTTTTCGTCAATTGTGATATTTATACTCGAATAATCCGAAGTCGATTCCTGCTTCGAAAGCTCTTCTTTCTTGGTTTTAAAATCCGAAACCTGAATTTTTTTAATGATTTCTGCCGGCAGATTCTTCAACGCAATGGCACCATCTTTATCAAAAAATGTTTTTCCGTTTACCAAAACCTGATTTACTTCGCGTCCGTTTACGGTAACTTTACCATCTGTACCCACATCAAAACCAGGCAATTGTTTCAACAAAGTTTCAACATTCGAATCTGGCCTTACTTTGTACGAAGCGGCATTAAACTCCAGAGTATCTTTTTTAATCGTAATAGGCGGAGCTTCGCTTTTTATAACCACATTATCCAAAGCATTTGCAGCCTCCAATAAATACAATTTGCCAAAGTCTTTACTTTCAAGAAGTCCTTTTTCCTCCTCAAAATAAGGTTGATACCCCATATAATTTACCTTTAAGAAAATAGGCTTGTCGTATTTTTTGGTTTTTATGCTAAAGGATCCGTTTTTATCGGTTGTAGCATATTCGATTACAGTAGAATCTTTTACGGTTGTAAAATAAACGGTTGCCAACTCCAGCGGTAATTGCGTATTAATATCTACAACGGTTCCTTTAAGGACAATTTCATTCTGGGCACTTGCCGAATAACAAAAAAGAGAAAAAATTAGAAAATAATAAATTTTGGTCATAAAATGGTTGGTTAGAAATAGTAAGACTCAAGTAGAGTTAAAAGGTTTAATTGTAAGCTCAACATTTACTCAAACAGTGTGCCATTAACCTGGATAAAAAAATTTCGATCAATAAAAAGACATAAAAAAAGTCCCCATTTCTGAGGACTTTTACTTTTATTTTTCTCTAATATAAATATCGATCGGCACTCCTGAAAAGTCCCAATTTTCTCTAATTTTATTTTCAAGATATCTTTTATATGGTTCTTTAACGTATTGTGGCATATTAGCAAAAAACACAAACTGAGGCGTTAAAGTTGGCAACTGCATACAATATTTAATTTTTACATATTTACCTTTTGTTGCCGGTGGCGGATAAGCTTCAATTACCTTCAACATAAATTCGTTGAATTTAGAGGTTGGGATTCTTTGTTTTCTATTTTCAAAAACAGTAACCGTAGCTTCTAATGCTTTCAATAAACGTTGTTTTGTTAAAGCCGAAACGAATAAAATTGGCACATCAGTAAAAGGCATTAATTCTTTCTTGATTTTCTCTTCGTAATCACGAGTCGACATGGTATCTTTCTCTACCAAATCCCATTTGTTTACTAAGATTACAACACCTTTACGGTTTTTCTCTGCCAGCCAAAAAATACTTTGATCCTGACCTTCAAATCCACGTGTTGCATCAATAACCAAAATACAAATATCAGCATGCTCAATCGCACGTACAGAACGCATTACCGAGTAAAACTCTAAATCTTCCTTCACTTTAGCCTTACGACGGATTCCCGCAGTATCAACCAGGTTAAATTCAAATCCAAAACGGTCAAATTTTGTATCAATTGCATCACGTGTAGTTCCTGCAATATCAGTTACCATAAAACGTTCTTTACCAATAAGTGCATTGATAAAACTAGATTTTCCAGCATTTGGTCGCCCTACCACAGCAAAACGAGGTAAAACTACTTCTTCCTGAACAGGTTCTGGTTTTTCTGGAAAAGAGTCAATTAAAGCATCTAATAAATCTCCTGTTCCACTTCCTGAAATACTTGCAAACGTAAAATATTCACCTAAACCAAGGTTATAAAACTCAATTGCATCTTTCTCACGCATTGCGTTATCTACCTTATTTACAGCCAATAAAACTGGTTTTGTCACCTTACGCAATAAACGCGCAACAACATCATCCATTGGTGTAATTCCTTCCTCAACATCTACTACAAAAATAATAACATCAGCTTCGTCGATAGCAAGCTCCACTTGTTTACGAATTTCACCTTCAAATACGTCATCAGATCCGCGAACGTATCCACCGGTATCAATTACAGAAAACTCTTTTCCGTTCCACTCGCTTTTACCGTAGTTTCTATCTCTGGTAACTCCAGAAACTGAATCTACAATAGCTTCTCTTCTTTGTATCAGCCTATTAAAAAGGGTTGATTTCCCTACATTAGGTCTTCCTACTATCGCAACAATGTTATTCATTTCTTTGAATTTTAGATTTTAGATTTTAGATTTCAGATTTTTAGTTCCCTAAAAACCTAATCCCTTGTAATCCAAAATGCTTAATTTTAATTTTTTGCAAAGGTAGTTAAAAAAGTGACTAAGTCGCTAAGTTTCTAAGTACCTAAGATTTTTATTGTTATTCTTGTTATTTTCGGGAGCTGTTTCCTGCTATCCGTTTCAATCTTTTTCTGGCTGGCAGCAGCCAGAAAAAGGATTTCCACTTCTATCAGGGCTAGGGTTTCGGGGTATAAAGAAATTCAGTCAACATCAAAAATTAATAATTGTTTTGTATCAACAATCTATTTTACAACCTCTAAAAAAAACTTCAACCTCTTAATTTTCAACTAAGTGTTTCTGAAATTATTTACACTTTTCATAAATATATTGTGGTCTCGCACCCATTCTGTAAGAACTAAAATCACCTTTATTGGATAATTTTAAAGTTAGTCCATCGTCTTCCTTTACATTAAAAAATGTAATATCCCGAATTTTGATTTTTGCCGAAATAACTTTTAAAGGACCTATTTTATAATTACTAAACGGAAAAGGCTCATCACCAAAATCCCAGTATATAAGTTCTTTTTTATCAAAATCAACATATGCTTTATTCTCTACATCGCAAAACCTTCTGTTATTTGATAAAAACGCTTCGACTTGCTTTTCTGTATCTATTGGCACAAACTCTTTTTCCGGAGCTGTGTACAAAACATCATCTACAGCATCCTGAGTAATTCCCACTAAATATTTATTATTTTTATGAATACTAAAATACAATGTTAAAACCCTGCTTTTATCTATCGACATTACATCGGCTCTGTAATTGCACAACTTTTCGAGCTTTCGAAATGGCTTTTTATCTTCATCTGACCGATTACTATAAGTATCTTCAAAATCATCCAAACGGAATTTATTCTGGTATTTCACATAATAAAAACCTGTCTTTTTAAATTCTCCATCTCCCAGATATTCAGGAAATTTTCCAAATTCTATATTCTCATAGATTTTAAAATCAAACCATTCGATCCAGTCATCAATTTTATTAGGAAAGCTTAAAATAGGATAATATCCATCTTTCACAAATATGGCCAATCCGTTAGTTTTATCAATGAACTTATTAATATTCGAAGCCTTATTGGTCTGGAATTGCTTTATAAATTCGCTTAAAAACAATCTCACCTCTTGATCAGAACAAGCCGTTGTATCAAAAGCTACAGAATCTTTCTCTACAATAGTTTCCGTTTTTTTGATTACAGGTTTCGCTGGAACTGCTTTCTCTTCGGTACCAAAAAGACGAGCCAAACCCAAAATTACTATAAGTCCCAAACATATTGGTATTGAATACTTCGTTGAAACTTGCATAAATTATGATCTGGCGTTTAGAAAAAATTATTGATTATATCCAAAACGCTTCAGCATATTGGCATTGCTTCTCCAGTTTTTATTCACTTTTACAACCAGTTCAATATGTATTTGTTTCCCGAAGAATTTCTCAAGATCAGCACGAGCATCGGTTCCTACTTTTTTCAAAGCCGCGCCTTTATGTCCAATGATGATTCCTTTTTGAGTTTCGCGTTCTACCATAATGATCGAACGGATTCTGATAATTTTTTCGTCTTCAAAAAATTCTTCCGTTACGATTTCAACTGCATACGGAATCTCTTTGCTATAGTTCAGTAAGATTTTCTCACGAATGGTTTCGTTTACGAAAAAACGTTCCGGTTTGTCTGTTAATTGATCTTTTGGGTAATATGCCGGTGATTCCGGTAACAATTCGATGATTCTTCCAAAAACTTCCGGAACATTAAAATTCTGTAAAGCCGAGATTGGGAAAATTTCAGCATTTGGCACTTTTGCTGTCCAAAATGCTACTTGCTCCTCTAATTGCTCCTGATTTGAGTTGTCGATTTTATTCAACAATAACAAAACCGGAATTTTAGCATGAATGATTTTATTAAAGAAAGCCTCGTCTTTTAAGTCCTGCTCTCCTATTTCGACCATATAAACCAGTATATCAGCATCTTCAAACGCCGATTTTACAAAGTTCATCATCGATTCCTGCATTTCATAAGCGGGTTTGATGATTCCGGGAGTATCCGATAATATAAGTTGAAAATCCTCGCCATTCACGATTCCAAGAATACGATGACGGGTTGTTTGTGCTTTTGATGTAATGATAGATAATCTTTCCCCAACAAAGGCGTTCATCAATGTTGATTTTCCAACGTTTGGATTCCCGATGATGTTTACAAAACCTGCTTTATGTGACATTTGTGTATTATTTAATTTGCAAAGGTAGTCATATCAACTCAATACAGAAAATAAAACATTTTTTAAAGTTTTCGTTGGATTTCTTAAAAATCGGCGTATCTTTGCACCCGAAACATCGCGGGATAGAGCAGTAGGCAGCTCGTCGGGCTCATAACCCGAAGGTCACAGGTTCGAGTCCTGTTCCCGCTACTAAGAGAAAAACACCACTTGAAAAAGTTGGTGTTTTTTTCGTTTATAGCACCTTTGTATTTATGGAAGAATTTGTTGTTTACATTCTTTATTCTGAAAAATTCAATAAAAATTATACTGGTTATACTTCTAATTTAATTGAAAGATTCAAATCTCATAATATTCTTGAAACACAAGGGTATACTTTAAAATTTAGGCCTTGGAAAGTAATTCACGTTGAGTTTTTTTAATTCTAAATCTGAAGCGATGAAAAGAGAAAAATATTTAAAAACAGGAATAGGAAGAGAATTCATCAAAAAACTTATTGAAAATTCATAGCTCGTCTGGCTCATATCCGCCGCGGCGGACACAGGTTCGAGTCCTGTTCCCGCTACTAAGAGAAAAAGCTTCAGAGAAATCTGGAGCTTTTTTTATGCAATAAATTTCAGCTCGACGGACTTATATCCGCCGCGGCGGACACAGGTTCGAGTCCTGTTCCCGCTACAGAGAATAACCCATCAACTTTTTGATGGGTTTTTTGTTTTTTATTACCTCTGTCAATACCAGTAAACGTTGATACTAAGCCAAAAATAGAGTTTACTCTTCCAGTTAGATATTCCCTGTTTTCAGCCCTAATTGACAATCCTTCTGGAAATACTAAATTCTGGATTCTAATTTTACTGTCAATATCTCCTTCTCTCCAGTATTTATTGATGTTTGTAACCTTTTCGACCACTTTATCAATATGTCTGCTGTGGTTAGATATTATTTTTTTATTTGAGGCAATCTGAAGATCAACCTCCTTTAATTCCATATCAAACTGAAGTGAGTATCTATTGTATTTTTCATCCCCAAAATTCGGATTGTCAAAATAGCGTTTATCTAAATTTTCAATTTTAGCTTCTAAATCCTTTTTCTTCGCAAGCAGACCTTTCATCTCTTCCCTGCCTTCATTTTCCACAATCTCAAAAAGTTTATTCAGCTGAAATTTAAACGGTTCTACAAATTGAGAGCTTAAGGTATATCTTGATAACAGTTTTTCAAAAGAATCATTCAATCCTTCTGTTTTTGAATGTGATGTTGTTAATGCGTTAAAACTGGCATTTCTGCATTTCTGGCATTTATAGTAATGTGCATTCTTTTTTCTTACCACATAACTGGTCAGAAGGCTTCCGCATTCACATCTTAAAAATCCTGTCAGAGGTCTAAACTCATTGATCTTGCTTTTTGAGTATTCTTTTATTGGCACTTTACTTTCAGAAAGCATAATGTCAACTTTCAGAAAATCCTCCTCACTCACTAAACCTCTCCAATTTCCTTTTACTGGCTCTTCAAGCAATGCATTGACAGATATTCCGCAGTAAAATGGATTTCTCCACATAGAGCCGAGTGATTGTTTTGTAATATGTAAATTCAGCTTTTCTAGTTTCTCTCTTATTACAAAATCCCTTTCTCCTGCAAGTTTCCATTTCCAAGCCGTTTTTAAAATCTCTCCTTCCAGATTTATAGTTATAGACTGCTTATCCTGCATTAAAGCATAATCTCCTACTTTCCTGCCTCTCATTGTATAGCCTCTGGGAGCTTTACCAAGCCAGTTCCCTGCTCTGAGCAGTGCTTTCATGCCTGGAATCGTTTTTTCGAGCCTGTCCATATTTTCTCTTCTGGCATCTAAGAGTTTGCTGTAAATATCAAGTTTACTGTATTCGTCATTAGTGCAGAGACCTGAAGAAGTTTCAATTAAATGCACACCTAATTTATCCACCAGTTCATGGACAATAGTAATAGCGTTGCCTCCCGTTCTGGAAAATCTGCTTATAAATTTTATCGCGATTGCAAAAGGTTTCTGCTTTGCGCTTTTTACCTCTTCTAATAATCTTGTAAACTCTTTTCTGGTAAAATCCCCCGATGCACTTTCGTAAGTACCTCCAAGCATATTTTTGAGTGTATATCCATTTTTAGAAGCAAATTGTATTATTTCTATACGCTGTTCTTCAAGACTATTGTTAACTAATTGTAATTTAGAGCTTACTCTTGTGTAGCCCCATATTTCTTTCACCTCAGCCCTCTGGGCTAATTTCTCTTTTTGAAATTTTTTAAAACTTTCAATCCCCATAATTTCACATTTTAAAATTATACACTATCATCGCTAATTGAAATAAGCTTTCAATTATTTCATGTCCATCTGATTCTGAAATTTCTTCAAAACCTCTGCATCTTCTTAATTCTTCAATTGTTAATTTCCCTTCATTAGTTTTAGGTTTTTTTTCTGCATCGCAAACAATCCTTTCTCTTTCATTAAATCTAACCCCCTGTTTTTCAATTTGTAAATTTACAAAAGTTTTACCTCGGGTGATTCTTTTCTTCTCATCCGTTGCTCCGTTTTTCATTATAAAATTCTCTTTCATTAAAAAAAGACCATCACTGGTCTTTTTTGTTCAACAATCACTCTGCGCTATAAATTTAAAATACTTTTTTTAATTTATCCCGTTCAAAATATGGTGGGGATATTTGTAAAGATATGAGTTAATCTTCTTGCTTTGATAAGTAAAATATACCTGTGAAAGCCCTAGAGCGTTCTTTTAAATTTAAACAAAGATAAAACTCTCTCGTCTTATTGTCATGGACATAATATGTACATGAAACGTTTTTTGCTATTTAGAATCAACTAGAGTTCCATCTTTCCTGCAGTGATATAAATCACTAATTTCGTTTATAAGTTCAAATTCATCAATCGGGAATAACTGAAGTGCAACCCCTAGTATTAGCCCGACATCAATATTCTGGTTTTGAATTGTTGGAGGAACTTCTGCGCTGTCCCTGTCTACAGCTATTATGCAGAGCTTCATCAGATTCCTTATAATGGAAACAAGTTCATAATAATCGTATATCCTGATCTCTGCGTTATACATTCCTCTTTTATCCTCGGCTGGTTTCAGAGTATTAAGCAGTCTTTCGCTTAACACTCCTATTTTTTCCAATTTTCTAATTTCATCTGTCTCCATACCCATTATTCTTAAATTAATTTTACCAAATCAGTCCTGCTTATAAATTTTTAAAAGCCCGCCTTCAATTACCAGTTTATGAAGTTCGTTGCTAAGCTTTGTGACAATCATTTCCATCTGAGAAACCTTTTCCGCGTCAAGCCTTGTTAATCCATGCGAAACAGTTCTATTTGCATCCAGATAAGGAAATATTTCTGTCCAGAACGTCTCAAGTAAATAATTGTACTTTTTAATATCATTATCCGCGTAAATGCATAAATTCCACAATGTCTTGCTTGACAAATAATTGGGCATATAATAGGTTTTTACGAAAATATAGGTTCTGCAGAATGAAAGAAAAAACTGTGCGAATAAACAACCCAACCCACAGTAGTTTTCCTCATTGTTGTGGGCTGTTGCAGAAAACTGCTCCGCACATTTTTCTACCGATTTATAAAAAATGTGAAGGTCACCGTAATAAGGTTTGTGAGGTTCTTCCCAGTGAAATTCTGGATGATACTCATTTGATGAATAAATCAGATAATTTTCTTTTATGATTTTCTCAAAAAAACTCTGATATTCATAGAGGTTATTCTGTATCCAGTAACGACTGTGGCTGATCAGAACCAAATTACATTTTCCGCCTAACTTGCTTTTTAAACAATCGGTAATTGCTTTTAATTTTTCATTACCTGTATTTTCGGCAATGAGCAACAGATAATAAATTATTTTATCATTGCTGGTTGTCTCATGAAACAGATAAATCTGTTCTGGTTCTGCTCTTTGCAAAATTATTTGAACAGCTGTATCAAGCACTGAAATTGTAGGCTTATTATCGGTCTGGCATAAAACTTCTTTTTTTCCTGTATATTCTTTTTTTATTAGTTTTTTCAGTTCACTCAACCTGTCTCCTATAATATTGCAAAGATTTTCTTCAGCTTCACCGACCGTCTTAAACATTTCATTACGATACAGCGCTTCATCATCGCTGGAAGCTTCCTTCGCCTGCTCAAACAGATCAGTAAGAAAATATCTGCCTTTGGAGCTTTTCACAAAGTATCTTTGAATAACAGGAATGTATGCTGAGAGACTAGATATTCTCTCATTTATACTCACAGAGACAGATTTACTTCCTAAATACAGTTCCTCCAAGTATTGGAGATCATATTCAATAAGCCTTGAATACGAAGTAAAAACAGCGTTTGAAGCACTTTCTGAAATGAGATTTTTGATCTGCCATTTATGAAGCTCATGATCGTGATAAAAATTATTTTCGTAATCATTAAATCTTTTCTTGTATTTTTTCCATTCCCATTGTGTGAAAATTGAGTTTTCAAATTCTTTATTCTCATAGATTACAGCAGACGGGCGACAATAAAATCCAATAAAAGGATCGCCTAAAGAGTAATAATGATGAAGCTTTGAAGAAAAGATAAAATATATTGTGATCTGAAAGTTTTCTTTAACTTTTCTTATCCATTTACTCTGCTGGAGTTTCTGCACATCAATACTGCTGTCCATATTCACGATAAGGTTTGAGAAAGCAGACGAACTTTGTCTGGTAAAGAACAGCTGGATAATATTATACTTATTTATCAGCTCTCTAAGAATATTTTCCAAATACTCATTTTCGAGTTCTGGAAATGTAATTTTTTCTACCGTTTTCATAGTGTTTTTTTTGAAGTTTTTATAAAGGTTGTTTCATTCGACAGGGGATAAAATATCCCCAGACAGCTTCTCTTTCTTAATCTTTTCAATGCCTCTTTCCATGATAAGCTGTCCTGCATCCAGCATTTTGATTAAATGGACATAAAGAGTTATAATATCACAATCTGATTCTCCCGCGTGCGGAGATAATGAAAGGTGCACGATTTCGCAGAGAAAGAATTCAAACTGCTCTAATGATTTCTCTTCGAATGCCTTTTGAAAAACCTTGAAAGGATTTTTATACTCTTCTTTACTTAGTGAGGCCAGATGAACTATTGAACTGTAGTCGCCCGAACCCTTCACCTGCCATTTCCTGCTTTTTCTTTTCAGAGATTTACAAACTTTGATAAACGAGCTTAAAGCAGTATAAATCACAAAAACATGGCAAGGATTATCCTGCTTATAAATCCTCCTCCTGTAGCTGTATATAGCTACCTCGCTTAAAATCTGTTTATACTCATCAAGATGGGAGAAATCAAAAAAAACATGCAGAGCATCATATGGATTTCCTGCCTCATAAGCTGACCAAAAATTAGTTCCAAAGGATATTTTATTCTTTTTCATAGCGGAAATATTTAGAATTCAAAGCGAAGTTCCTGCCTTTCAAAAGGATAAACTATTCCAGAAATGGATATAATATCTGACAAAAGGAATATTTTACAGGATATTTTTTTATCTTTGAAATTCAGATTTTTTAATCCCCATGGCTTTATCTTTGAGCCTTCAGAAAATTGATAATCATTATGGAACAGAAAATACATCAGGGAAGAAACGTAAAACGTTTTAGAGAAATGCTTAATATAAAGCAAGAGGCATTAGCTTATGATCTGGGAGAAGACTGGAATCAGAAGAAAATTTCTATGCTGGAGCAGAAAGATGTAATTGAAGATTCTCTGCTTAGACAAATCTCAGCAGTGCTAAAAATTCCAGTTGAAGCTTTTCAAAATTTTGATGAGGAGCAGGCTATAAATGTTATTTCAAATACTTTTGGAGATAATGCTTGTGTCGGAAATCCTAACTCTACATTTAACTTCAATTCTATCGCAGAATTAAAAAAACTTCACGAAGAAAAGATTGCTTTATTTGAGCGCATGTTGAAAGAGAAAGATGAAATGATGGCAAGACTTGAAAAACTAATTAATAAATAATCATCACAAAAAATATTAATTCAGAAAAAAAGAGACTATGAAGTCTCTTTTTTTTCTAAGTAATTAAATTTATTCAAGCCAGCTTTTTGGAATTAATGCATCCTTATCTTTGACAGCATTTTTTTTATCATTTCTCCAATCTTCCACTAGGTGGACATTGTCCAAACCATGCCAAGCTAATTCGGGAGTATGCTCTAAAATTATCACTTGGGTAGAATTTTTAGTACGCTTCATAAATTGGGAGCAAGTTGAGAAAATTTTCATAGTGCTTCTGAAATCTTCACCAAGTTTACTTTTTAAATCTCTAATTTCTTTAGGAGTTTTAGGAATATCTTCTGGTATTGATTTTGGAAAATACACCTGACTTGGTTGATCAAAAACTATAAACGATGGAACATAATTAGGTATATTAAATTTATGTAAACTCAAAAAATACTCATGAAGTCCTAACATTGTTGCGATATGATATCCCATATGATTTGCACCACTTCCAATCTCCCAAAAATAATCTTCTCTATTTTTACCTTGATTAAGCACCTTTATTGTAAGATTTTGAATATCCAATTTAACTGGATCCTTACCTCTCTCTATGTCTAGCATCTCAGTGTATTTTGATATTGCTAAAGTTACGTTTTGCAAAGCTATAGCTTCACTAAGTATAGATGTCTTACTTCTAATCTTTTTATCTTTTTCTAATATATCACTTTTTAAAGAATCTATTTCATCCTGTAAAGTTCCATCTATAGAACTTTTTTTTACATTATCTATGGCTTCCTCAATTTTACCAATAAATCTATAAATATCCTCTACTTTTTTTCTTTCAGTGTTTTCTTTATTTTGTTCACGATAAATTGAGTTTAGATTAGAATTTATATTCTTCAATACCTCTTCTTGTTTTAAAATTTCTTTCTTTAAAATTGAAATTTCTCTATCCAAATTAGTATCATTGGTTATTGCATTTAGTTTTAATGAAGCATCTTGCAATAACAATAATTGTTTTGTAGCTTTATGATTCTCCGAATCACAAAATGGACATCTACTATCTGACTCATTTTGAATAAACCAATCTATAGGCTTTAATCTATTTATTTTAGTTTTTACAACTTCTTCAAAATATTCTTGCCTAGATGAATTAACCTGAGATATCTTAGTTAGACTTAGGCGTTTATTATCGATATCAAATGCTAATTCACTTCTTTTATCGATTAATGTTTGAAGTTTTTCCGCAAATTTAGTGGCAGATCCGCTTATATAAATTGGTATTGGATTTTTATTAATATCATTGGTTATCTTTTCCAATTCATAAATAATTTCATCCACTGTGGAATTATCGAGATCTAATTCTCCGTTAGTCAATCCAAAGTCAAAAGCTTTACTGTAATGATTAAAAACTTCATTTTTCCAAATATCCCTTGCACTCCTTTTTTCTTCTAATTGGCTACTTTTTTTTGATAATTGTTGTTCTAAGTCTTTTTTTTCCTTTTTTAATTCAATTATTTCATTTGTTTCATATCCCAAAATCAAAGGAAAAATTATTCTTAATTTATTTTGGTGTTCATAAGTATCCGCTTTATAAAAAAGTGTAGTGGGATTTGCTACAATATTTTGTGGCTGAAATTGAAAAGCAGACGTATCTCTAAAACTAGCAGATTCAAGCCATTTATTCTGTGAATTATCATCATCAAATCTTTGAGTAGAAAATCCCGCAATTTGATTAAATCTATTAACCACATTTCTTCTATTAACTTTTATACGAGAAAGTCTATCTCTATTATTGTTCAATTTCAATAATGAAGGCAAGTCAATTTTTGCTTTTTCAAACAAATACATCTCTGTAGTAGAAGCTTGGCTTCCTGGTTCTTCTCTCGCTATAAATATTTCAGAGTTTTCTGTAATAATGTGGACGGCGAAAAAAGCAACATTATCCCTAATCGTATCAACAGGGATTGTACATTTTTCACTACCCAAACAATAATCAAGTATATGAATTATAGCCGATTTTCCTTTATGGCTGTCCCCAGTTAAAACATTTACTTTATTTAATTCAAAAGGAATATATCGTGGTTCCTTAGATTCATCTTTGGGATATATTATAATATTTTTTATCTTGAATTTCATATTTCAATTTTTAACATTATTTGTATTTCTTCGATTGGAGTTTTAGCAAACCATTTCCCAAGTTTATTTGCTCCTAAAACAATATGTGTTATGTCTTGATGATAAGTTCGAGTAAATGGATTGCGCAATGACGAAATTTGATGTGTTTCTTTGTTATAAGTCAACAGTCCTTTATTAAATGCCATATTTAAAGCATCAAATGTCTGACTTGACATTTTATTCATTCGATGTTGTAAACTTGAACAAAATTCTGGATGTTTAGCTAGTAACGTATACAGCTCATTACTAGAAAGTATTTGTTGCAATGAATCTTTGTGATATATCAATGGTAAAACAGGAAAAAAATAATGTGTTTTTGGATATATTTCTAGATCAAATTTTTGCGCTGTAGCTTGGAAAGAATAGGTGAATCGATGCATTGCAATTGCACTGATTGTTACATTTTGGATAATGTCAAAGGTATTAAGATGCTTTTTCATGAACTTCAAATATTTTCTCCCAATCTGGATGCCAACCTATTTGTAAATTTTCCGCTAATGAGTGATAACTACCATTTTTAAAGTAACTGCTAGTTATTGGAATTTCGTATAAGCCTTTAAATTTCACTTCCATAGACAAAATTTCATCATAAATTTTATAAGCAAAATTATCTTTCTCCTCTTTAGTATAATCCTCTAATTCATTTACTACATATTTATCAAATACTCTACCCCATCTAATTCTATTAATTTCTGCAAAATCATCAAAATCTTTAGATGTTATATGCGCATATTTGGCAACATTTAATATCTCTTTTTCATAGCATAAATAATCTCTTATTGCGTCAAGAATAATATTTTGAAGATTGCGATGTTTAATTAATTTTAATTGCTCAACAAAAGTGCTATTTTGGATAACTTCAATTTCTTTATCTCCAATTTCTTCTAAAATCTGCTTTCTGGCTGTAAAATTTATAGTTGAAAGTCTATATGAATCATAAACACTTTCAACTGTGCTGTTAAAATCTTCTTTAGAAATAATAATAGGACTTTTGCTGTTGATTAACAGCTTACATTTATCACTAATCCATCCTTTTAGATAAAATAGAATTCTATCTCCATAAATATGACCTTTAGTTAAACTGATATTATTCAAAATTTGATCGTTCATTTTTTCCAAATTTTGTTCGTCTTGAATTTTAATTTTAGAGATTAACTTTCCTAAAAGTTTTTCGTCGAAAATTACTGATTCCATTATTTTTAATAAGGCAACTGAAGATGCTGGTTTTTTATCTTTCGAAGAAAGATCATCTTTTTTAGACTCCACAATTTTTTTTAAATTTTCAATAATATCTATAGCATTTTCTTCTGAATCACATTTAGATATTTTTGATAGAATATAATTAGTTGGCATTTTTTTATTTGAGCAACAAATGAATTCATTATCAAAAGATAAGATTTTTTCATTTATTTTATTGATCCATATTTGTAGTGTTCTCCATAGATCTTTGCTACTATCAGAAAATGTAGAAGAAGTTTGAGAAATGCTATATTTATCTTGTTCTGTTAAAATTACTGAGCCATCTGATTTATGAATAGCTACATCATCAATTAACTCTATAGAAATTGAAAATGTCCTATTAGATAACTGAGACAAATAAAGAAGAGCTCTATCTGGCTGGAATAAATAACCAAGCATTTGCGCCTCAGCACTATCTTTAGATTTTTTTGCCAAAATATTATTTTTTTCTTAAATATATTAATAAATATTTAATTACAAAAAAAAGTCTTGACTTACTTTAGAGAGATTAGAGAAAATATCAAAAAAATAAGCTAAGGTATTGGAAAATTTGCAAAAAAGCACGCATAATAACAAGCCTCGTACCTCTACTTGTTACCCTTCGGGACTTATAGTACTTTGTTACAAATTTTCCAATTTAAGCCTGCTTTCTTTTTTTCTTTTTTTTCTTTTGAAATGTATTTAGTTTTAATCTTGATAAGTAAAATATACTTATGATACTCAAAATATTTTTTCTTGAGTAAATTTGTTTTTGACTTAATTACAAGGTCTTAAAATAAAATTTTTAAAGAATAACCACCAACAACTATCATGTTCAAAATATAGCCATGATGTGATAATATTATTTGTCTTCCGTAAATTTAAGGTTGACTTAAAACTGTTTATAGATTAAATTACAAATCTTCCAAACCACAAAACACTCGAGGGAAAGTTATAAACACAACCTCAACTTAATCCAAATTACTTATAATATACTGACTTTTTTAAAGTCGATTAGATGTTAAAAATTTCGAAGACCACCTCGTTCCTGTGGTCTGGCAAGATGAACGGTTGTTTAACAACCGCCTATCTTGCCACCTATTACCTCGGAACTCGGTGGTGGAGACACTAAAAGAAAGAGAGTTTGAAAACAATGAAAATTAAAGATGATGAAAAGAGAAAATTCAAACAGAACACGAATCGTGGGACTGCGATTAACTCCTTTGGAGTATGCCGAACTGGAAAAAAGATTTAGAGCAAGTACCTGCCGAAAATTAAGTGACCATATAAGAAGGCACTTATTTAACAAACCCATTGTAACCAAATACAGGAATGCTTCGTTTGATGATTACATCGAAGAAACAATGGCACTAAACAGTGAGCTTAATTCAATAGGAAATAATATCAACCAGATTGCTAAAAAGATGAATTCTTTTAAGACCATATCCGAATTTAAAACACAGGTCTTCTGGTTTGAAATAGATAAAAAGAAGCTATTGGAAAAAATAGAGGAAATTAAAATACACTCTCAAAAATTCTCAGAGCAATGGTTGCAGTTATAAAAACCAGTAATTCAGTACAGCGAATTTTAAACTACAATGAGAGAAAAGTAAAAGAAGAAAAGGCAGAATGCATCAGTGCTGTTAACTTTCCTATTGAACTCGACAGGCTTAATTTTACTTTAAAACTCAACCGTTTTATAAAACAGGCTTCGCTTAACGAAAACGTTAAGCGAAACGCTGTACATATATCATTAAATTTTGATCCTTCGGAAAACCATTCTAAAGAAAAACTCAATGAAATTGCAAAAGTTTACATGGATAAAATCGGATTCGGCAAACAGCCTTTTCTAGTTTATCAGCATTTTGACGCAGGACATCCACACATGCATATTGTTACGAATAATATTCAAAGAGACGGCAAAAGGATTGATCTTCATTTATTAGGGATTAGAAAGTCAGAGCCTGCCAGGAAAGAAATAGAAGAAACCTTTGGACTTGTAAAAGCTGACGGCAGAAAACAAAAAGAGCAATTTTCGTTACCTCCAATTGCAAATCGTAAGATAGAATATGGAAAAGCAGAGTCCAAAAAGGCTATCAATGGAGTTTTAAACAAAGTTTTATTTGAATACAAATATTCAAGTCTTCCGGAACTCAACGCTGTTTTAAACCAATACAATGTTCATGCTGATCGAGGAACTGAAGATTCTCGAGTTTTTAAAAACAACGGGCTTCTATATAAAATACTTGATGAAAATTCCAAACCAATTGGAGTGCCAATCAAAGCAAGTGATTTTTACAGTAAGCCGACTTTAAAATTTCTGGAAGAAAGATTTAAAGTAAATGATGTAAAAAAAGAATCATATAAAAGTCATGTAAAAAATGCCGTACGAATGGCGTTCTACGATGGGAAAGTAAAATCACCTGAAAAATTAGCCGAAAATCTAGAAAGTGAAGGCATTCATACCATGTTAAGAAAGAGTCAAGAGGGAAAACTTTATGGAATCACTTATATAGATCATAAAACTCAATTTGTTTTTAATGGAAGCAGTCTAGGAAAAGAGTTCAGTGCGAAAGGAGTTTTGGAAAGCTGTGCTAAAAATATCCTTCAGCTTGAGAGAATGAATAATTCAATTTCTCATATTTCTGGAAACTTTCCAAATCTTGAAGATAAAGAGTATATAAAAGAAAATCTCGCTGATATACTGCTTCGTGGTGAAAAAATAAATGACTATGTGTCAAAACAATTTAAAAAGAAAAAGAGAAGAAGATTACAAAAAGGAATCTAAATAATACAGGATTAAGGATTGGATTTATTTAATAGAAACTCAAACGTAGTTTTTTTATTTCAAGATATTAAGTTATATACTAATCGTAACACTTTGTATTAATATTTTTCAGGCCAAATTAGGTATTTGTACTGTGTTATAGATTAACTAAGTTCCCTAAATTCGCCGTAAAACAATTAGAGTGTTTTATTTACTAAAATCAATTAGTTATTCACAATTAAGTTTTGATAATATACAGTCAGATTATAAGTCCTTTTTCTAGTTAAAACGGAAATTGAGTTTATATGATCAATTCAAAAATATTACAAAATCCCACTTTCTTCTTCTATTATGGAAAACCGTAAACAAATCATATTTAGTAATTCTATATTTGAACTTAACTATTTTAATAAGTGTAAACCATTGATCATTTAAGAACCTTCTTTTATAAAATATAACCTATTTTTACAAATTGATATTACTAAATTAAATAGAGATTACCTTAAATAATAATGGCAAAACAAGTAAAAGCTAAGAAAGAAAAATCAATAGAAGAAACCCTTTGGGAATCAGCAAATAAGCTAAGAGGAACTGTAGAATCTTCGGAATACAAACATGTTGTATTAGGACTAATATTCTTAAAATTTGCAAGTGATAAATTTGTAGAACGCAGAAAAGAATTGATCGCAGAAGGTCAAGAGAAATATCTTGAAATGAAAGAATTCTACAACATGTCGAATATTTTCTTTTTGCCTGAAGATTCTCGTTGGTCTTTTATTATCGAAAATTCTAAGCAAAATGACATTGCCCTAAAAATTGATACAGCATTACATACTATTGAAAAAAACAATCCGTCACTGAAGGGAGCTTTACCAGATAATTATTTTTCACGCCTGAACATGGATGTAAGTAAATTATCAGCTTTACTAGATACTATCAATAATATTGACACTATAAAAGATAAGCAACAAGACATTGTCGGACGCGTTTATGAATACTTCTTGAGCAAATTTGCTTTAGCCGAAGGAAAAGGAAAAGGGGAATTCTATACGCCAAAAAGCATTGTTAATCTGATTGCAGAAATGATTGAACCTTACAAAGGTGTAATTTATGATCCTGCTTGTGGTTCTGGAGGTATGTTTGTACAATCTATGAAGTTTATTGAAAACCATCATGGAAACAAAAAAGAGATTTCTATTTACGGACAGGAGTACACGGCTACTACTTACAAGCTGGCAAAAATGAATCTTGCCATTAGAGGAATATCTGCTAATTTGGGTGATATACCTGCTGATACTTTTGGTCGTGATCAACATCCTGATTTAAAAGCTGACTTTATAATGGCTAACCCGCCCTTTAACCAAAAAGATTGGCGTGCAAGTGATGAATTAAAGGATGATCCTCGTTGGATTGGTTACGACGTCCCTCCTACCAGTAATGCAAACTATGCCTGGATTTTAAATATGGTTAGCAAACTATCTGAAAATGGTGTTGCTGGATTTATCCTCGCAAATGGAGCACTATCTGGTGGCGGAGAAGAATACAAAATTAGACGCAAATTGATCGAAAATGATTTGATTGAGGCTATTGTCATCCTTCCTCGCAACATGTTCTACACCACAGACATCAGTGTCACGCTTTGGATTCTTAATAGAAACAAAAAGGAAAGAACAGTTAAATTACCTGAGGAAACAAGAAACTATCGTAATCGTCAAAATGAAATATTATTCATGGATTTACGGGAAAAGGGAATTCCTTTTGAAAAGAAATTCACTCAGTTTTCAGAGGATAATATTCATGAAATAACACAGACTTATCACACTTGGCAAACTGATGTGTCAGTTTATAAAAATGTTCCTGAATTTTGTTATGCAGCCACCATAGAAGAAGTAACCGCTAAAGACTTTTCATTGGTTCCGAGTAGATACATCACTTTTGTTAATCGTGATGAAAATATTGATTTCGAGGACAAAATGACTGCTTTGAAAGCTGAATTTTCTGAACTACTAAAAGCTGAAACTCAATCTAAAGATGATTTGTTAACCGTATTTAAAGAATTAGGCTATGCCATCAAATTATAAAAAGCTAGGTAATTACATACGCTTAATAAATAATAGGAATAAGGACTTAATTGCCATTCCTTTACTTGGTGTAAGTATTCGTAAAGTATTTATGCCATCTATTGCTAATATCATCGGAACAGATATGTCTACTTATAAATTGATTTCTAAAAATCAATTTGCATATGGTCCGGTTACTTCACGTAATGGGGATAAAATATCTATTGCATTATTAGAAGAATATGAAAGTGCAATGGTTTCACAAGCTTATACTGTTTTTGAAATAATTGATCAAAAAGAACTATTGGCAGAATATTTAATGATGTGGTTTCGCAGACCTGAGTTTGATCGTTATGCTCGCTTTAAATCACATGGCAGTGCCCGAGAAATTTTTGATTGGACTGAAATGCTCGAAATAGAATTACCTATTCCTTCAATTGAAAAGCAAAAAGAAATCGTTCGTGAGTATCATATTATTCAAAACCGAATTTCATTAAACAACCAACTTGTCACTAAACTTGAAGAAACAGCTCAGGCTATTTATAAACGATGGTTTGTTGATTTTGAATTTCCGGATGAAAATGGGAGGCCATATAAGAGTAGTGGTGGGAAAATGTTTTGGTGCGATGAATTAAATAAGGAAATTCCTAAGGGGTGGAAAAAAGGATTTTTAGCAGATATTGCAACTATTATAATGGGACAATCTCCTAGTGGAGAAAATTATAATACTGAAGGGAATGGCGATATTTTTTATCAGGGAAGAACTGAATTTGGTTTTAGATTTCCTAATGTAAAACAATATACTACTGAAACAAAAAGGAAAGCAAAAAAGGGCGATATTTTAATAAGTGTAAGAGCACCTGTTGGAGATTTGAATATTGCGAATAATGATTGTGCCATTGGTCGTGGGATATCAGCAATAAGAAGTAAAATTAAATGTAATTCATTTTTATTTTATCTGATGCAAGAAGTAAGAAATCAATTTGATGCTGCAAATGATGAAGGTACTATTTTTGGATCTATAACAAAGGATGGTTTGAACGATATAATAGTATTAATTACAAATGAAGAAGTTATAAAATCTTTTGAAAATAAAGTTGCTATTATTGATAAAAATATTGAAATATACAGTTTGCAACATAACTCTTTAAAGAATTTAAATTCTTTATTACTATCAAAAATGACAAAAGTAGAAGCTGAATTAATATCTTAAAAAAAAAATATGGCAAATTTTAAGTTACTTTTTTCCGACTATTTTAATATCAATTCATCCAAATTGGATGAATATGGAGCACTTAATATTTGCCTATCAGCTGATATGCCTCTTTTTATAGATCCCTTCTTATTGTTTGCTTCTGATGATGAAACCTACAAACAATTACATCAATATTTGATAGACCATCTGCTTATTCTTAAAGAAATAGCTATTGAGGATAAAGAAGCTGGAGTTAACAACAGTATCTTTAGATTTCCGGAAATAAAACAAAACTGGTTAGGAGTTTCCAAATTTGGGAACGAAGGTCACGGATTAGGTAAAGATTTCGCTAAGAAGATCATCAAATCATTCAACGGATTCTACAATTCTTTTGGAGATGAAGATATCACTTCTGAAACACATATAGAAAAATTGACCATTTTGAATCCTGGAATAGGACGAGATTTCATCAGTGACTTTACAACCAATCTGATCTTTGATTACTTACTGACGTATACCGAAGCTTTTGCCTTAAAACATCTGGGTCCGGATCAGATTCGAGAATTTAGTGTAAATTCAATATTTAATAAACAGTTCAAAAGATGGATGCCTAAAAAGTATCATCTACCGTACTTATACCTAGAAGATAGAGGTGATTTTATAATATTAACACCTTTGGATATATTGACAAAAGATGAATCGGCGATTAACAATTCTGAATTTTATTCTAATTTTTTATCTGTTGCAAATAGCATTAAAAATATCGATCTAAGAAACTCAATTAATGAATATTTCAGAAGTTTACTTCCTAAAAAACCAACTCAAAAAGATCGATCGTATGCAATTAGCAAAACAGCAAGCAGATTTCCTGACATTATTGATTATTACATAAAATCAAAAGAAGACAATAAAGATGCTGTCAGTAAATTAACAAAAGACAGAATCAAAAAACTTACTTCTGAACTAACTGAAGCACTAGCTTCACTGGGTGACATTTTGTTTGAAAATAGTGATTTTTACAAAATACTTCCAAACAGCTATGATGAAGCTTTAAAACGAGTTTATTTTCTAAAAGACGTAATAGAAAACAATGATGGTTACCGCGTTTTCTACAATGACGGAATTCCTATTGCGAAGGAAGAAACAATTCAACGAATATTTAAGCTAACATGGTACGCTACACCATTTGACGTTAATGCAGAAGTTAATAATGGTAGAGGTCCAGCAGATTATAAAGTGTCTTATGGCGCTAATGATTCCACAATAGTTGAATTCAAACTAGGAAAATCATCTTCTCTAAGTAAAAATCTTTCAAATCAAACAGATATCTATAAAAAAGCATCAAAATCTGCCAATGATATCAAGGTTATTCTGTGTTATACTGACGGAGAAATGAAAGCTGTTGAAAGAGTCTTGACTAAATTAGAATTAATGGATCAGGAAAATATTGTAATTATTGATGCAGCTCCCAAGAATTCTGCATCGGTGGCTAAATAAAGTGGAGACTAAAATAGTTGAAAAAGAATTTTAAAAAATAAAAAATACACTTATGTCGAACAATACTACATTAGAAATAAATTTAAACGAAGAATATAAAATTAAAATTGAAAAAGGAAAAGACTTTAATCAATCCATTTTTAATGAGGTTTACAATAGTGCTCTAAAAAATGTAATAGAAATTGTTGTTCAATCAGACGAAAAAACTGAATCGCCTTATGATGATTATAATAATTTGATTGCTTTTACTGGTGAACGCGGTAAAGGTAAGTCATCATCAATGATTTCTTTTCGAGATGCATTAGTTAACAAAGAATGTAAAAATCATATTTCTTTTTTTAAATCTTCGGAATATGAATATTTGAAAAATAAATCTTTTGCAACAATTGATATTATTGATCCATCATTATTTCGAGGAGAAGAAAGTTTGTTTGAAATCATATTAGCAAAAATGTTTCAAGAATTTCAAACTAAAATTTCAAATAATGACTTCAAATTGGGGCAAGATTCGAAAAGAGATTTGATTAAAAATTTTCAAAATGTTTTCGAGAATTTACAAATAATAAATTCCGATCGGAAAGATTTATATAAAAAAGAATCTATAGAAGCCTTAAGTAGGCTAGCCACTAGCAGTAATTTACGTGATTGCTTTAAGCGTTTAGTTAATAGTTACTTGGTCAATTTCGAAAACAATAAAGACTTTTTAATAATACCAATTGATGATTTTGATTTAAGTATTGCAGGGGCATATAATATGCTAGAGGACATAAGACAATTTCTAATTCTACCGAATGTAATTATTTTAGTTTCGTGTAAGATGGAGCAGCTAAATGATTCAATACTAAATTATTTAACAAATGAATATAGAAACTTAACTAGTTTTTATAATACTCAAAAGCAGTTTAATATTTCGAGCGAATTAGAAAATACTAGATCTCAAAAAATAGCACAAAGTATATCAACAAATATTCAAGGTGGATTAAGTGATAAATTGAAATTATCTTCTGGTAAATATTTAGAAAAATTGTTTCCAATTCATAGAAGATTGGTTTTGCCAGAACTATATGTAAATAATCGTGAGTTAAGAATTTATGTTGGTAATACATCGGATTTAGATAGTAATTCGCTTGAAGATGTAGTTAAAAAAGAAAATTGTCACGATATAAAAATAAAGCTTATTGAAAATAAATTACTTTATGTTGGAAATAATTTACCTTTATTACTTTCGGATATAATTTATTCAAAAGCAAAGCTTTTTATTAATTTTCCAAAATATCGAAATAATGTCATCTATCCTGAGAACTTAAGGGGAGTTTTAAATTTTCTAAGTGTATTTAAGAAAAGTGATCTAAATTCAGAACTGATTAGGTATGTTATTGAAGTAGCAAAAAACAATTTGAATACTGAATTTTCTGAAATATTTAATATTTTAGAAAAACAAACATTGCAAACTTTAAACATCGCTCTTGTAAATTGCATTAGTAATTTAAAGGGAAAGTTTAGTGAATTGAATATTAATTACATTTTGTATGCAAGTAATCCATCAAATGTCAATATTGGGGATGTATATACTGTATTTAAAAACTTAGAAAACCAGATTAATTATACAAACCAAGAACAAATAATTTTCATTGATTTATTAAATATTTACTATTCATTGAGACTCATAGAATTAGAAAATGGAGATGTGAATAATCAATCTTTATATATTTCTAATAGTTTACAAATTTTTAAAACTTCTTCAACTAGGAGAAGAAGGAGAGACTTTGTAACTTTTGAAGGTTTATCGATCAAGAATTTATTTGATAAAATAAAGCTTACTGATGATAAATTGTGGTTTGTAAATTTTTTCCCTGTCTTTGGTAAATATTTTAACAACTACAGAGATGAGCTGTATTCCCCTTTCTTTAAACCATTGCACAACGTATCTAATGGTGTTTTTTCTCCATTAGCTATTTTTAATAATATTTTATTTCCCGAACAGTTTACTAGAAATTTAAATATTCCAAATCCAGAAACATCATCCCTTTATACAGATATCCTAGAGTGGAATTTAAATGATGTAAATTTAAATTTGTTATTTAAGAACTCTATGTTTTTCACAGAACTTCTTGATCAATTTGATAAAGAAACAAGAACAGAACATAAATCCGAAGGAATGGTAAAAACTGACGATGGTGAAGAAATATATTTTGATATATTATATGATTATTTTATTAGTTCTTTAGAAAAAGCTTTGGTTACTATTTCAAATAAATATCCTTTTTTGAATATTAATGCAAAAAATTGGATTGAGAATCATCCAATTTTAAAATATTGGAAAAATATATGCCTTGATGAGGATAGACGTAAATTGTTTATTAATCTATTTCAGGAAATTTATTCTTCACAAGATAAGAAGGCTTTTACAAAGGAGGAAATGGATATTTCAAAAAGATTATTAAAAGAATATTCAAATTATTTTGACAATGATCAATCAAATAATAGCAGAGGGGCTAAACAAGCGATGAATTCAGTTTATAAGGCCTTTGGAGAAGATTCTGAATTATATTTAAAATTGAAAGAGTTTCGCGATCTTATGAATACTGATCTTAAAGATGGATTAGATGAAATAGAAAAGCTTTTAAAATCTATTAGATAAATGGATAACTTACGACGTTCAATAAGACTTTTTTTTACAGATTACTGCTCAGATTTTATTTTAAAAAAAAAAGAATCAAATGAGTATATTAATTTACAGAAATTTATGGAGAATGGTTTTAAATCATTTTCAAATTACTCATTGGATGAAATTCAAAATGTTTTTTTCAAATTAGAAAATGATTGGTTTAAAGATATTCACCTTGGGAAAGAAAAAAATTACTTTCACATTTTAAATCATTTTACATCAAAAGTCTTAATTGAAGAAGACTTAGAGCCTTTTGTAGTTTATGAGCATTTACTTAAATGGAGAGATTTATCTTATTATGTTGGAGAAGATTTGTTGACTAGTTCATATTTTGCATATTTAGATAATCGTTCAAAGAGAAGACGAGATTTTTTTGGATGGAGGCCTACTTCTTTTTCCAACAACAAAAGATTACGGCAATTATTAAGTAAAGGTATTGCAGAGAATCATTTTCATTTAAAAGGATCAGGGCCAGTTTTTGATTTAAGTTGGATAAATTTGATGAATCATCCAACCCTTTTTGAAGATAAATTTAGGAATTTAGATAGCGAAATAAGCCTGCTAACTAAAGTTTCAAATACAGCAATAAATTCTAAAAAGGAATTAAAAATTTTAGTATACAAGGCAGCGTATATTCGTTATTTCTTGTCGGAATTATTAAACGGAAATGAGAGAATCAAACTGGATGTTGACTTATCACAGGCAAGTAATAGCACTGATTCCTTCGATTTAATTTTGAAGATCAATAAAATATCCCAAAATATTGGAATAGTAAGATTTGAGAGAGGACATCGCTTTTTGCATAGGGGTAGTTTAGAAGTAATTGATTATGCAATTCCTAAAAATATACATAGTCGAAACTTAAAAAAGTCTTTTGTTTTTTATGGTGAGCGCAAATTTTTGTATGATTGTTTTCAATTAATATATTCTGGGAATAAAGCATTTAAAGAATATGCTTATTTGCTTCACTCTTACTTATTGATTAAGTTACAATTTAGAGCTGAATTAATTCAGGTGAATGACAAAATAGGTTTTGGCAACTTTTCAAGATACCAAGATAGAAAGGAATATTTTTTACAAGACAACAGTATTTATCATACTGCGTTCATGAATTTAGCAGTCCATGACACTAAAAAACATAATAAAATAAAATCATTCGAGCTTAGAGTTGCTCCAAAAAATCAAGTGGTAGACTTAAACAACAGTTTAAAAGGATATAATAAAGCAATTGATAAATATGCCATTTTATCTGAATCTCAATTGTGTAAGACATTGCAAATTGAATTAGAAGAGATATCAAAAAAAAATTATTTAGAAAAACATAATATTTTTTATACAATCCATTATATCAAAAAAAAGGATGATTATAAATATAGTGATAGTTCTTCCGATGTACTATGCAGACATCACAGTCTTAGAAAAGAAGTAAAAAAACAATCTATTGCCATAAGCCAGCTAAGAGAAAGTTTTTCCCCTTTATCAGATTCGATAAGAGGTATTGATGCTGCTTCAAGTGAATTTGATGCTAGCCCAGAGGTTTTTTCTCAAGGCTTCCGATATTTAAAAAATCATAAATTGAGAGGTAAATTTAATCATCTTAAAAATAGTCTTTCTGAACCTAAAATATATGCAACCTATCACGCTGGAGAAGATTTTTATGATTTAGTAGATGGTTTACGAGCCATAGATGAATGCATTCATTTTTTAAATTTAAAACAAGGGGATCGTATTGGTCATGCATTAGCATTAGGAATAGATGTTAAAGAGTATTATTCTTTTAAACAAGGAAAACTCATGTTACCCAAACAAATTGTTTTAGATAATGTAGCTTGGTTATTGGCTAAAATTAGAAATTTTGGTATTGGTATCCACCGTAATGAGATTAATCGATTAGAAAAAGTATTTGATAATTTATTTTATGAATTATTCACAGCCAATTTTGATAAAAATCACCCATTAAAGCAAAAATATATTCATCATACAACATATTACGATGCATGGAAATTAAGAGGAGATGATCCCTATTTATATCTTACAGGTATTGAAGAGGATATTTATTCTCAAATAAATTTAACGTATTGGGAGCGATGTCGAATTAATGAAGAATATCCTATCTCGAAAACTGTCAGAGAGAATATTGATGTAAAAAGATTGTATCAGGAATATCACTTTAATTCAAAACTGAAAGAGTCAGGTACGTTAATTAAGCAATTTGAAATAACACATGAATATGCTGAACTAGTAGAAGCAGTACAACTAAAGATGATGCATGATGTCAAAAACAGAAATATTGCTATTGAAACGAATCCAACATCTAATTATCTAATTGGTACTTTTAAAAGATATGCAAAACATCCAATTACTAAATTCTTCAATTTAGGCCTAGAATTAAATCATAATGATATTAAAAATTGCCCTCAATTATCTGTGTCAATAAATACGGATGACCAAGGTATTTTTTCAACTTCTTTAGAAAACGAGTATGCTTTAATGGCAATTGCTCTAGAGAAAGAAAAAGATGAAAATGGGAATTTAAAATATAACTCTTCAATGATTTATGAATGGTTGGAGCGAATCCGTCTAATGGGAATTGGACAAAGTTTCAAAAATTAGATATTAAAAACAAGTACAATAAAAATGGCAAAATACAGCGTTCATCAACAGCCAATAGAAACTTTATTAAGTTGGATTAAATCCGGAGATATTGCAATTCCGGAAATTCAACGCCCTTTCGTCTGGAACAGTACAAAAGTTAGAGATTTAATTGACTCTTTATACAAAGGTTATCCTGTTGGCTACATCATTACCTGGCGAAATCACGACGTAAAACTAAAAAACGGACAACTTTCTACTGGAAAAAGGGTTTTGATTGATGGTCAACAACGTATTACAGCGCTTACTGCCGCCATTGTTGGCCAAAGAGTATTAGATAAAAACTACAAAGAAACCAATATCCGTATAGCTTTTCATCCAATAGATCAAAAATTTGAGGTGCTGAATAAAGCAATCGAGAAAAGCCCAGAATGGATAGATAATATCAATCCAATTGTAAATGATGAAGTTTCTATTTCAAAAGCAATCAAAAAATACATTGCCGATAATCCAACAGCTAATGAGGAGTTAGTTGAAGAACGTATCGAAAATTTAAAACGCATCAAAAACAAACAAGTAGGAATTATCGAATTAGATGCTGGTTTGGATATTGATACAGTAACTGAAATTTTCATTCGTATCAACCAAAAAGGTGTGGTATTGAGCAATGCTGATTTTGTCATGTCTAAAATTGCGTCAGATGAAAAATTTGGTGGAAATACAATGCGTAAAATGATTGATTATTTCTGCCGATTATTAGTAGACAAAGGATTTATCAAGCATATACAAGACAATGATATTACGTTTAGCCAATCTGATTATTATAAAGAAATAAAATGGATGGCTGCAGGTAATGATGACCTATATGTACCTGACTATATCGATATGCTGCGTGTGGCTTTCACTTTTAAATTTAGCCGTGGTAAATTCAGTGATCTAGTTGCCTTATTATCTGGCCGTAATTTCGAAAACCGCTCCTATGAAATTGAAATCGCAGAAGAAAGTTATGCAAAGCTTTCAGCAGGATTATCCGCTTTTGTAAATCAAAGTAATTACCAACGTTTTATAATGATTATTAAGTCGGCTGGTTTAATAAGCAAAAAATTGATATCCTCACAGAATAGTTTAAATTTTGCCTACGCATTGTATCTAAAATTGCGAGAAAATGGTATGGCCGAATCAGAAACCCATGGCTACATAAAAAGATGGTTAATTTTGTCTATGTTCATAGGTCGTTATTCTGGTTCTGCAGAATCGAGTATTGATGAAGACATTAAACAAATCAATGAAAAAGGGATTGCTGCCTACTTGATTCAAATGGAACAAGCGTACCTTGGAGATGGTTTTTGGGATTTTGGAATCATTAATGATCTGGAAACCTCCAGTGTCAACAACAATGCGTATAATTTATATTTAGCTGCTCAGATCACTGCAGGCTCAACAGCATTTTTATCTAAAAGTATGAAGATTAGCACCCTTATTGAGCAACGTGGCGATGTCCATCATATTTTTGCTAAAAAATACCTTATGAATAATGGTTACGCACAAAAATCATACAATCAGGTAGCCAACCTCGTGTACACAGAACAGGCAACCAATATAAAAGTAGGCATATTAACGCCAGAAGCTTACTTGAATAAGGTAAAATCGCAAATAGCAGTAGGTATCAATGAAATCAGTACCATAGATTCAGAAATTAATTTACATGAGAATTTAATGAACAATGACATTCCTTGTTTTATTGAAGAAGCTACTCATTTAGATTATGAACGCTTTTTAGAAGAAAGAAGAAAATTAATTGCAAAAAAACTAAAAGCTTATTATCAAGGATTGTAATAATTAACAATGTCATTTAATACGTAGAAACTAACAAAAACATAAAGTGAGGGTGCATTAGTTTAACTTTGACATGTCAAAGTTAAACTAATGCATGGTAATAACCTAACTATATTTCAAACTCATTTCTGCATTTGTCCAGTTTTTTATAAAATAAACTGGACATTTTATATATATTTGCATTAACTAGTATAGTATGAAAACTACTGATTACATTGCAACTAGCATAGACCGATTACCCAAAGGGTATATATTCACCTATGCAGACTTTACTACTGAGGTGAATAAAAAAGAAGCGGTAATCAAAGCTTTGAACAGAATGGTAGTTTCAGGTAAGATTGCTAAACTAGCTAAAGGGAAATATTACAAACCTGAGAATACACCTTTTGGCAATCTAGAACCTAATCAATTTCAAGTCGTAAAAGATTTACTTGAAGACGATGGAAAAACAATTGGCTATCTTACAGGTTTAAGTATTTACAACCAATTAGGACTAACCACACAAGTAAGCAATACTATACAAATTGCTAAGAATGAAATCCGTCCAATGCTAAAACGAGATCGTTATACCATTAAATTTATCAAGCAAAAAAATACCATCACTAAGGAAAACGTTCCGTTGTTACAAATTTTAGACTCCATTCGTTATATAAAAAAAATACCCGATACTAGTATAGCTTCCGCTTGTTTGCGATTAACAGCAATACTTAAAACTTTAAACGAAAAAAATGCAACTTCTTTGGTTCGTTTATCTCAAAAATATCCTCCTGCTACGAGAGCGCTGTTAGGTGCATTATTGGAAGAATCTGGAATTATACAATTTCAAGAATTATTACAGAAAAACTTAAATCCTATTACCAAATATAAACTTTCGGGAGTTTCTAGTGTTTTAAAAACCGCTGAAAAATGGAATTTATTATGAAGCTACATCAAAACAAACAACTCTTTAGACAAGCTATACAATTTACAGCACAAACACTTGGACTACCAGAAATCTATGTGGAAAAGGATTATTGGGTTACATTAGTATTACATACTCTTTATCATAGTGACATAAAAAATGAGGTCGTTTTTAAAGGAGGAACTGCTTTATCCAAATGCTTTGGGCTGATTGAGCGATTTTCTGAAGATATTGATTTAGTAGTACTACGAGAAGTAGGTGATTCAGGAAATAAATTGACAAATAGAATTAAAAAAATAAGTACATTAGTTTCTACAGTTCTTCCAGAAATAGCTGTAGAAAACATTACTCAAAAAATGGGTATGAACCGAAAAACCGCACATACTTACAGCAAAGAATTTACAGGAAATTATGGTCAAGTTCGGGATGTAGTTATTGTAGAAGCCACTTGGCTTGGCTACCATGAACCTTATACCAGAGCAACCGTAAGTTCATACGTATATGAAATGATGATAAAAAACAATCAAGAGGCATTAACGCATGAATATGAGCTACTCCCTTTTGAGGTATTAGCATTAGAACCAGTACGAACGGTATGTGAAAAAATCATGAGTCTGGTTCGTTTCTCTTATTCAGCTGATCCAATATTAGATTTAAAAAATAAAATCAGACATACATACGACTTGCATTTATTACTTCAAAATGAAGTAATAAATACTTTTTTTGAATCAGCAGATTTTGACATATTACTTAATAAAGTGGCTCAAGATGATGTAGATAGTTACAGAAATGACAATCTTTGGCTCCAAAATCATCCTAACGATTCCTGGTTATTTAAAGATCTTGATATAAGCTGGAACACACTCAAAAATTCTTACACTACTGATTTTGGAGAATTAGTATTGGGACCACTACCGGATGAAGCCGAAATAGCTAAAACATTATTAAGAATTAGTAAACAAATGGAAAGCATCCAGTGGACTATTAAAATACCTTGATATGAAATTTACTGAATCACAATTAGAACAGGCTTTTATCAGTTTACTACAAGAAGAGAAAATGACTCATCTTGCAGGTGGTGATGTCCGTAAGTCTGAATTGAATGAAGTATCAGAACCTCAAGCAATTTACGGTCACATTGTAAGCGAAACAGTTTTGCTAAAAGAAGATTTTAAAAACTTTTTACGATCTCGATACGCTACTGAAAATATTACAGAAAGCGAAATTGACTCAATCATTAGAAGCTTAGAAAGACTACCTGCTTCTGATTTATATGAGAGTAATAAAACCATCATGAAGATGGTATCAGATGGTTTTTTATTGAAACGAGAAGACCGAAATCAAAAAGACTTCTACATTCAATTAATTGATTATTCTGAAAAAGACAATAACATCTACAGAATTGTCAACCAATTAGCAATTAGAGGTTTTGAAATTCGTATACCAGATTTAATTTTATACATCAACGGGATACCATTGGTAGTTTTTGAGTTCAAAACTGCCATACAAGAAAATACAACTATGCATGACGCATATGTTCAAATAACAACACGTTATAAAAGAGATATTCCGGAACTATTTAAATATAATGCATTTTGCGTAATTAGCGATGGTGCCAATACCAAAGCAGGCTCCTTTTTTGCTCCATATGAATTCTTTTATGCATGGCGTAAAATTGAAGGTATGCCAAACGAAGTAGACGGTATAGATGCAATGTTTACGCTTATTCAAGGCATGTTCAACCGCAATAGACTGAGAGACATTATTCAAAACTTTATATACTTGCCGGATAGTTCTAAAAAGAATGAAAAAATTGTCTGTAGATATCCACAATATTATGCTGCTACAAAACTATTCGAAAACATAAAACTGCACCAAAAACCTTTAGGTGATGGTAAAGGCGGAACTTATTTTGGAACAACAGGCTGTGGAAAGAGCTTCACTATGCTTTACCTAAGCCGTTTATTAATGCGCAGTAAACACTTTGCAAGCCCAACTATTGTAATTATCACAGACAGGACTGATTTAGACGATCAATTATCCGGGCAATTTACTAACGCAAAAGGATTTGTTGGTGACGAATCAATTATTAGTGTTGAAAGCCGAAGTGAATTAAGAGAATTGCTTCAAGGTAGAAACAGTGGCGGTGTGTTTTTAACAACTATTCATAAGTTTACTGAAGGCACAAAATTACTAACAGATCGTACTAATGTGATCTGTATCTCAGATGAAGCACATCGTAGCCAGACCAATCTTGATCAAAAAGTCAAAATTACAGAAACAGGCGTTAAAAAGTCATTTGGTTTTGCAAAGCACCTGCATGATTCACTTCCAAATGCAACATTTGTTGGTTTTACAGGCACACCTATTGACTCGACAATAGATGTCTTTGGCGATATAATTGACGCTTATACAATGACTGAATCTGTTGCTGATGAAATAACAGTTCGGATTGTCTACGAAGGACGTGCAGCTAAAGTACTACTCAATAATAGCAAACTTCAAGAAATTGAAGATTATTATAATCGTTGCGCAGAAGATGGTAGTAATGAAAATCAGGTTGAGGAGAGCAAAAAAGCAATGTCACAGATGAATGCAATCATTGGTGATCCTACAAGATTATCAACAATAGCAGAAGACTTTGTAACTCATTATGAAAAACGAATTGCAGAAGGCGCTACAGTAAAAGGAAAAGCTATGTTTGTTTGTAGTAACCGTCAAATTGCTTTTGAATTATATAAGAATATTATTGACTTACGTCCAGAATGGGGTATTACAAAGATAGCAGAAGATGATATTGAACTTACTGAAAAGGAAAAGAAGGAAATCAAACCAATGGAACGCATTAAGATGGTAATGACCCGTGGTAAAGATGACCATGCTGATCTGTATAATTTATTAGGAACAAAAGAAGATAGAAAGGAATTTGATCGTCAGTTCAAAAATGAAAAATCGAATTTTAAAATTGCTATTGTTGTCGACATGTGGCTAACAGGCTTCGATGTTCCTTTTCTTGACACGATGTATATTGACAAACCAATTCAACGCCACAACTTAATTCAAACAATTTCAAGAGTTAACCGAAAATTTGAAGGAAAAGAAAAGGGATTAGTTGTAGATTATATTGGAATTAAAAAACAAATGAATTTAGCACTTGCACAATATAGCAATGCTGATTCCCAAAATATAGAAGATATTGAACAATCTATTGTAGTAGTAAAAGATCAACTAGATCTTCTAAATAAACTATTTCATAAGTTTGACACTTTAAAATATTTTAATGGTACACCTCTTGACCAACTTAAATCATTAAACGAAGCAGCTGAATTTATACAACTTACACAAGAATTAGAAAAGAGATTCATGTATATTGTTAAACGTTTAAAATCAGCCTACGATATCTGTTCCGGAAGCGGAGTGTTCAATGACGTTGAAAGAGATTTGATTCATTTCTATCTAGCAATACGCTCGATAATCTTTAAATTAACCAAAGGAGAAGCACCAGACGCAGCAAGGATGAATAATAGGGTTAAGCAAATGCTTCAGGAAGCTATTGAAAGTAATGGTGTGGAAGAAATCTTTAAATTAGGTGATGAAAGCCAAACTGAAGTTGACATCTTTTCAGATGATTATATGGCAAAAATTGATAAAATAAAATTGCCGAATACAAAGATAAAGCTATTACAAAAATTACTATTGAAAGCAATTGACGATGTTAAAAAAGTAAATAAAATTACTGGTATTGATTTTTCGAAAAGATTACAATTTATAGTTGATAAGTACAATGAACGTAAAGAAAGTGATGTTTTGCGAAGCGAAGTCCTTGAAGATTTTACAGATGAAATTATAGATTTGTATTATGCCCTAAAAAAAGAAAAAGAATCTTTTAAAGATCTTGGAATTGATTTTGAAGAAAAAGCATTTTATGACATATTAAAATCGTTAGCCATCAAGTATGATTTCATTTATCCAGAAGAAAAATTAATTTCATTAGCTCAGAAAGTAAAGGTGGTAGTAGATGACAAAGCTAAGTATACGGACTGGTCCAAGAGAGAAGATATTAAAGCTGAGCTCAAAGTTGGACTGATAATTTTACTAGCTGAAAATGGCTATCCACCAGTTGATCGTGACGAAGTTTATAAAGAAATTTTTGAGCAAGCTGAAAACTTTAAGAAATACAAAACTTAATAAGATTTAAATCTTGACACACAAATACATACAAGAGTGAATCCTTATTTTTAATTTAAATTTTTCAACCATATTACTAAACGTCAGTTAGCAGCAGATCTTCGGTCAGTTTAAATTTCAGAAATCGCTAATACAAAACTATCATCTAAAATAATTCTCTGGCCATAAAAAGTCAGGTAAATGATTTTTAATCATCTCAACAGCTCTATCATATCCTTTTTCTTCTAGTATCTTAAGAAAATATGGCCAAGGTGGAATATTACTTGTGTAAATATTAGATGAAGATGTCGACATTCCGCCTCCTTGAGACGTAGATAATCCTCCATATTGTGATGTCGATAGTCCTCCGTACTGTGAAGTCGATAGTCCACCATATTGTGAAGTCGATAATCCTCCATATTGTGAGGTCGATAAACCACCATATTGAGAAGTTGACATTCCACCATACTGAGAAGTCGAAAGTCCTCCATATTGTGAAGTAGATGCCCCTCCATACTGTGAGGTTGACATTCCACCATATTGCGATGTCGACAGACCACCGCCGTGGCTTGTACTTAAATTACGTGGCCAAGTGCGTAAATTCGGAATATTTGGTTTGCTCATATTGTTTTTTTTTGTATTTTGTGTTAATTAGATACTAACTTATTGTGACTACAACTCTTTATGACTTAATTGAGATTTCTTTTTTGGTTAAATACAACTTCCCCAAATACAATGTTAACTTAAAAATAAGCCTGTATTTAAATTTTTCAAACCGCTACCATATCTAGTTTTCTATTGGTACTTTTCTAAAGCAATTTTAAATAAACTTTCAGCTTCATCCTTAAATCTAGCTTTATTACTCAGAAAAGTTGTGAATTTCTCCACTATGTGTTTATATATGATTTGATGAGCTTTATTTCCTAATAAGGTTTCCTCATAAGCATCTAACTCAAAGTCTTGATTTGTTGCAAGGTCAAGTAAGTTTAATAAATCGTCTTTTTCAATTTGATCTATTTCTGTCCAGTTTGTTGGGCTTGCAATATCTTTTATATAATATCCCTTATTATTTTCAATTTTTAAGTATTTCATATGCTTTTAGTTTTCTTTCGTAATAAGCTTCCTCGCCTGCTTCTAAACAATTAAATAAAATGTCAATATTTTGTATTTCTCTTCCTTCTGCGTTTTTCAAGATTTTGCTCATAGGATGTCCAAAGTAAACATTATATTTTATTTCATCCCTTACTATTTCTTTTTGTGTATAAACTAAATAATCAGGTTTTATTGATGCTCCAATAGTACTATTATGTGTTACAACAATTACAGGAATTTCTTTTGATATTTCTTTGATTAATTCATTTACTTCATTTTTAAGAAATATATTATCAAAAGAAGATTCAGGCTCATCAATCATTAATATATCGTGCTTCAAGGCATCGCTAATTTCGTGCAACAAATTAAATTCTGAACGTTCACCACCAGAAACAGTAAAACCGTGTTTATTTAATGTTTTATATTCTATATCAATGAAATATTTATAATAATCAGTTTCTTCAATTGCAATGTTTTTTAATGAAATTAGAAATTTATATGGTTTATTATAATTATCAAAAGCTTCACTAAAAGCAACTTTACTTCTACTCTTCTTTTGCAACTGACTGGCGCCAGTAAATTTTTTTGTTTTGGCAATAACTTTAAAACCTCGAATTTCCTTACTATCAATTATTTTCTCAGTTTGAAGCTTATGTACTAAATAGTTGAATTTACTAACTTTAATTTTATCTAATTGAATTTTGTTAAAATCAATATCTTCAATTGAAGTTGAGGATGAACGTATTTTTAAATCATCCTTAATTCTTTCTGTTAAGTCATTTATAAAGCTTTTTTCCAAATTTGTAATATATTTTGATTTGTAATTTTCGATTAATTCGAAAAATAAATCTTTCAAATTATTTTCTGAAATATGTTTATTAATTAGAATTTTATATTCGGTATTATCTAATAATAATTTGGTAGCTTTTATTAGTGCTTTCAAATTTTCTAAATCGTCCAGCTCAAATTTAGTTTCATTATATAGTTTACATTTTGAGAAGCTATCTAATTTATCACTTTCGGAAGCAAACTTTTTAAGTGATTCGATATATTTTTCAACGCCTTGGTTATTTGTTTTAATTTCAACTGTATTTATATCATAAATAACATCTTTAAATTCTTTAAGATAATTTTCAGAAACTAAACTGTGCCTAGTAGTAACTAATTCTTTGAATTTTTCTTCATCATTTTGCAGCAATGAAAATTGCTCGATATATTTTACATTTTCAAAACCATTTATGATTTTTTCCAAAGTATAAGTTTTACCTGTTGAGCGCTCTCCAATAATTACATTTAATCCAGTAGATAGCACAATTCCATCATCAGTGGCTTGAAAAAACTCGTTACCTTCCTCTTTTGAAAGGTAAACTTTATTTTTATCAAATAAACATCCTTTAATTGCTGTAAGCGAATCATCAGCAGCATCAACATATGTCTGCCTCGTCGAATAATTAGGCATATCTTCGACAAATCTGCTGTCACTAAAAATAACTGGTACAAGTTTATCATTTTCATTTAGACAAGCCTTAAATTTTCTTATACTTGTAACTTCACCGCAGAAGATATTATCTCCAAGTTTATCTAAAGTTTCAACTTTAATATTAGGTTTTTTGTCGTAATGTGGGATAAGAAGATATTTTGATAGTAATGGAAATATCTCAGTTAATTGTTCATATGTAATGTAATCACTTCTTGACTTTATAAGTTCAGTTACTTTTTTACATTTTAAATCAAAATCTTCCAAATCTTCATTTTCAGAAATCAGGAGAATATGTCCCGCTTCTAAATCTATTTCGATTCCAGGAAATACTTTTATAGATAATTCCGAAGAAATATATTCAAATTGAGTTTTGTCAAATAGATTGTGATTTGTGATGGCTATGCAATCCAATTCTAACTTTTCAACATAATCCTTTAAAGAATTTAAACTAAAAAAAAATTGTGTGTCACTTACAGAAGGAACTGTGTGAATATGTAAATCTACTTTCTTCAAATTAGACGATGTTTGGGTTAATAATTACAGATAACTTGAAACAATTAATTACTGTATAATTGCTGGAGGCGTTACACCATTTAAAACTTTATTGTCAAATTTACAGAACCACAATCATCTTCTTTTATGGTTTTCCATAATTGTTAATACAAATGCCAAATTAATCTTTTAATAAATAGTGAGAGCCGGTATAAGTACGTGTTTTTTAATATGTCCACTTTAAATGGCTCTTTATTCTTTAATATATTATTTAATTTTATCACAAAGTTCGGAAATCGCTTGCGGGCGCTAGCAAAAAATTCCCCCATAAATGCAGGAAAAAATTCCTGCTTTATTGCGTTGCTTTTTGCGCTTGCTGAGCGATTCCCGGTGGATGTTCCATAATTAATAAAATATAGAAATTATGGAAACTTTAAATCAAAACTGGCAGACTGTATCTGAAATTGAACTGATTTACAAAACAAAAGTAAAAAACTCTGAAAGACCACAAATCAAATCCTCTAAAGACGCATACAAACTGGCTCTTTCGGCTTGGGACTATAATAAAATAGAATTCTTCGAGCAGTTCAAAGTATTACTTATGAACCAAGCTCATAAGGCACTCGGTATTTATGAAATCTCTTCTGGAGGAATTGCAGGTACTGTAGTAGATCTTCGATTAATATTCTCAGCAGCTCTTAAGGCAAATGCTACATCCTTGATGATGATTCACAATCATCCTTCAGGAAACCTAACAGCCTCTGAAGCTGATAAACAGATAACTCGAAAAGTAAAAGAAGCCGGAAGACTTCTTGATATTACATTACTGGATTCATTAATTATAACTTCCGAATCATATTACTCCTTTGCTGATGAAGGCGCTTTGTAGGCGCCATTTACCATTTTTTATACTGCGTCAGGTCATACGTTGTAAAGATGTCGTCAGGAGTACCCACCAGAGGATCCATCCAGTTCATCTTTTGCTCAGCCCACGCTATCCAGTGATATGTCTTCTCATCCAATGGGTCTGCCTGCTTTTGAACGGCCTTTACATAATTACGAAGTCTGGTGACCTCATCAAATCTTTCAGCCGCGTGAAGCAGCGCTTTGAAATCCTGTACTTCCCTTTGTCTTCTCTCAGCAGCAGCCCTTTGGATCGCTTCCTGCTTTTCGCGTTCAATCTGGCGCAGACGGGATTCTTCCTGCCATATCTTTTCTTTTTCTGCCAGCAGTTCGAGCTTGGCCAAAATCCTTGCCAGCAGTCCCTCAATGGGTGTGCTTCCATCACGCCATTCTTTCTGATCGGAATGCTTTCCCACCTGAAAAATAAAGACACCCGTTGGTACAAGATCTGTGCCGTACCCAGACTTTGAAGGTACACGTTTGCCCGCTTCGCGAAGATAGACTTCAATTTCAATGCCGTCCACCACCGCCACTGTATAACCATACTGGTTCTTCCTGAAATCATGACCACGATACTGCAGCAGTTTAATAAGGGCATCCATAAACCGCAGTGCCCTGGGCATAAGCGCATCAGCGACATGTAAATAGAGTCCTTCCTTATCCGGCTCTCTGTAACTTTTACTTTTGTCGCGTTTATCCCAGCTGTCTTTGGTAATCTGTATGAGCCTGTGCGGCTTAGCGAGCCTCTCCCCGACGGTAAGCGGAGCCTTCGGGTCTTTTTCGATTTCTTTGGTTCGGAGTATTATCGGAGAGGCCACTGGTGCGGGCACATTGGTTTCGTATTTCTTTTTAAGAATTTCTATCCTTTCAGGCCCCTCGTACGGCTCTGAAAGTTTAGCCACCCAACTATAGCCATGTTTTAATTGTATCCAATAACTTGCATGTGGCAACGGAACTTTAAGTGTGGCACAGGCCTGTCGAATACCATAACTCGAGAGACCATATAAATGACCAATTTGTCCGAGGTTTTTTTTCCAGACAAGATCATATAATTCCTGCCGTGTAAAAGTGACTGTTTTCATAATACTTTATTTTGAGCGTATAAACGATAAAACATAATTCATATTATATGAAGGTAGAATCAATTATAGCCTCACAGAGAAAAGTATCAGGCCTTTAAATAAGCTTATGCTTAATCAGGAAAAAAACTACCTTTACGATTACTCTACTTTATCAGTATATCTTCTTATTAAGAGAGAAAAAATTTATAGATAACATTACAAGAATTAAATCAAGGTTTAAACGAGTTAAATTATGGCAGGAAATGTAAATGTAACCTCTAATGGAATAAAAAAGATTCTTAGTAATTATGATGCGCCGAGTTCTATTGCAGAATATATTTGGAATGGTTTTGACGCAAAAGCAAATACTGTTGCTATAAACTATACAGTAAACAACTTTGGATCATTGGAATTCCTGGAAATAATAGATAACGGATATGGCATTAATCATAGTAAATTAAATACAAAATTCAAACCTTTTTACGAATCTGAAAAAGCAATAAAAGTTTCTGCTCCTAAACATACATCCACTATGCATGGAAAAAATGGAGTCGGTAGGTTGACTTTTTTCACTTTTGCCCATAGCGCAAAATGGCTAACAACTTTTTTGAACGGTAAAAAATTTGAAACTAATACCATAATAATAAATAGTAATGAACTTATAGATTTTAAAGTCGAGAAGGCTGAAAATGAAGCGAACTTTCCCGGAACTATAGTCACTTTTACTAATATGCAGATTTCTGAAAATGAAATGAATAAAGTAATTATTCCTTTTCTTATTAGGGAGTTTTGCTGGTTTTTAGAATTAAATAAACCTAAAAATTTTCAAATAAAAATCAATAATATCCCATTAGACTACAAATCTAATATAGCCGAAAGTGATGAGAAAATTAGCGTTACTTATTCAGATAATAAATCTGAAAAGCTAACAGAATTTAAAATTAAATTTATTCAGTGGAAAGAATCATTACATCAGGAATATTCAAAATATTATTTTTTAAATGAAAAGGAGAATGAAGTGTACAAAGATCATACAACCCTAAATAAAAAAGGAGATGAATTCTTTCACAGCGTATATATACAAAGTGACTATTTTAAGGATTTTGATTTTAATAGCTCCGAAAATGAAACTCAGGGCAAATTATTTGGAAAAGCTAAATCTTCGCCTGAATATCGTTATCTTATAAAAGTAATTAATCAGGTCTTAAGAGATAAAAGAAAACCTTTCTTAAGGCAGTTCGCAGATAAACTTATTGAGAACTATGAGGAAAATGGTATTCTTCCGAACTATAAAACAGAATGGGAAGAAAGATTTAAAAAAGAGGATTTAATTGAGACTCTAAAAAGTCTGTATGAAATTCAGCCCAAATTATTTACGAGTTTAAACATTAATCAAAAGAAAACGTTTGTTAGATTTCTTGACCTATTGCTTGATTCTAACGAAAGGGAGGATATTTTTAAAGTACTTGATGAAATATTGGATCTTTCAAGCAAGGAAAGAGAAGATCTTGCAAAAATTTTTAAGACTACAAAATTAAATAGGGTTATTGAAACACTAAAATTAATTCAGGACAGATATGAAACAATCAATATTCTTAAAGAACTTGTTTACAATAAAGATCTAAAAGCAAATGAGGTTGATCACTTACAAAAATTAATTGAAAGCCATTATTGGATTTTTGGAGAACAGTACCATTTAGTAACTGCTGCAGAACCTAAATTTGAAGAAGCTTTAAGAAGATACATTTATCTTTTAACCGATAAGGATACCAATGTAGAAATAGATCATCCGCATAGACTTAAAGAAATGGATATTTTTGCCTGCAGGCAAAATACATTATTAGATAAAATTGAAAATATAGTGGTTGAACTCAAACATCCCCAAATTAATCTTGGAAATAGCCAATATAGTCAAGTTTATAATTATATGGAATTAATCCAAAAACAGCCGGAGTTCAATGCACCAAATATGTCTTGGGAATTTTATCTTATTGGAAATAAATTTGACTCGACTAATTTTTTACAAAATCAAATAATTACAAATAAACCTCACGGAACCCGTTCATTAATTATGCATTTGGATGATGGGAGGATCAAAGTTTATGCAAAAACTTGGAGTGAAATTTTCGCTGACTTTGAAATAAAATATAATTATTTAAATGAAAAATTAAAGTTAGAAAGGGAACTATTAGTTGCACAGATTAATAGTGCCGATCAAGCTATTAAAACTGCTCAAGAAAATTCTGCAATACAATTGAAAGAAATTAAGTTAAAATAAGAACTGGCTAACTTTTCCATCTCAATTTACCTAGCTATACTTTTTTTGTCAGTTTATAAAAGATTGTCAATACTGAGATTGCACGGTATATCAAATCGATTGTCTGTTTCAAAAATGCAAACAACACTTGTAATCTATATATTAAGTTGAATCTTTTATTTAATTCAAACTAAATTCAATTTAGTTAAATCATTTACAAAATGGTTCGAGAATTGTCGCGTTAGGACTAGTTGTGTTCAAATAACTGTCTCCGTTAAACAATCATTTAATATGGTATAACATTAGTTTGAAATAAAATATTTTGGATTAAATGTGACAAAAAACGCTACAATATTCAGTTTTTATTTTTTCATGACTTCTATTCTAATTCAAGTCTTCTATGCATTTCGTGCCATTCTTTTCCAAATTGAATACTTTCCAATACTTCTTTTCGTCTTTCTTCTGGTAAACATTCAATACAGGTTGGATACTGAAGCCCTTTGTACTGTTGTTTACAGTTAGGACACAAATCCATTTTTTTTATGTCAAGATTATATGCACATTTTTTACAAGCTGTTATTGCATCTTCAAAAGAAAGGTACTTAATACAATCGTTTATATGAAGCAAAAACGCCATATTTTCAATAGTTTCTGAATCATTGTTTCTGGCTTTCTCTCTTTGCATCCAATATTTTATACCTGCCAAATTGTTCTTGTTTTTCCATTTATCTTTTGATACAAAACATTTATCTACAATTTCATACGCATCTTTATTTTCATAGAAAATAGAAATGAGCTCATCAATAGATCTATACATTGCTTCATCAAATTCGTGTTTACAATCAGCGCAACGGTATTTTGGCATTTTTCTGACCCTTTCACTTGGATTTTTGGCCTTACAGTTTGGACACAATGATACGGGAATGTAATCATGTTTTTTCTGTATATAATCACTAAACTCAGGTTTGCTTATTACTGAATTGTTGTTTATGAATTCTTTCGTATATTTCCTTGTTATTTCTCTTAGATATTCAGAGTATTTTTTTGGATGAGAGTTATGCTGTACTGTTAATGTGTCATCACCGTTGCATAGTTCGCATTTTTCTTTAATAAATTTCTTTTTTCTTTCTTTCCAGTCTTTGGTATACCAAGATCGCTGTCCCTCTTTATTATCGTTCCAATATTCCGCCTTTGCCAGCTCTAATTCAATTCGACCACTCGCTAACTTTTCTCTTAAATCTATAAGTTCACTATATGTCAACATATTGCTTTGATTAAATACAACACAAATCTACTCAAATTCAGAAAGATATAATTAACAGGCAATATCTTTTTAATATAAATCATCAGGATGCACATGCTATAATACTAAAATAATCTTCCATAATCTGGTTAGATATTTGAATGCTTCCCGCTACTAAGAGAAAAACACCACTTGAAAAAGTTGGTGTTTTTTTCGTTTATAGCACCTTGTATTTATGGAAGAATTTGTTGTTTACATTCTTTATTCTGAAAAATTCAATAAAAATTATACTGGTTATACTTCTAATTTAATTGAAAGATTCAAATCTCATAATATTCTTGAAACACAAGGGTATACTTTAAAATTTAGGCCTTGGAAAGTAATTCACGTTGAGTTTTTTAATTCTAAATCTGAAGCGATGAAAAGAGAAAAATATTTAAAAACAGGAATAGGAAGAGAATTCATCAAAAAACTTATTGAAAATTCATAGCTCGTCTGGCTCATATCCGCCGCGGCGGACACAGGTTCGAGTCTTCGCCGCGGCGAACTACTAAGACAAAGCTTCAGAGAAATCTGGAGCTTTTTTTATGCAATAAATTTCAGCTCGCCGGACTTATATCCGCCGCGGCGGACACAGGTTCGAGTCCTGTTTCCCCTACTAAGAAAAAAAGCTCCAGATTTCTCTGAAGCTTTTTTTGTTTATACCATTCTTATTCTCTTTGCGGGCACAGATTACAAATCTGCGCTATCGTTGTCTACATATCGGAGCGATCGGATTTTTATATTGATAAATAAATTCTGTTTCCACTATTTCTTTATTTCAATTATTTTCTTTTCTACTTCCTCTTCAATATTTAATTTTAAATCATTTTGTAATTCTTTATAATATTGAACAACTTTTTTACTATTAGTAGGTAGATTTTGTTTATCAAAGTTTTTTATACAATTAGATAAAACAAGAAATTGAAAATGTTTAGTTTCTTTTGAATGATTAAGTTTATCTAAATACTCCATTAATCGGTTTATTGGTGCAAATTTGTCGTTTACCAACTTACTTAAAATTTTTGCAAAATCATTTAAATTTTCATTTCTAGTAATTGCTAAATTAATATACTCTGATGCAAGATCTCTTGAAATTTTCTTCTCAAAAAGTAAACATACTGCTACATATAGCCAACCGCTATGATATATAATAAGTTGATGGTCTAAAATAAATTGCATTGGATATAAACATTCTTCAAATCCGTCTACTTCATTTCCTGTAGCTGTATCTGGTATATATCTACAAATTAGTGTATCAATATAATTAGGATTTAATGACAATTGGTTGCCTATATCAACCCTACTTGCTTTTTCTATCGAGGCAGTATTGTAAAATATTGTTTCTTGCCTTATTGCTTTTTCTTTACTATACCAAGTATAATTCCAATTATTATCTAGAATTAATCTATACCAAGTAGCATATTTATTAGCATCTTTTTCAATATTAAAACTAATATTAAATGGATTAACAACAGAAGGATAGTTTGATGCTTTGGATTTTTGAAATTCAGAAAAAATTCCATTAGGGTTTTTAATTCTAGTTATTTGTGTCCAAAGTGGTAATGTTTCATTGGTAAAATTAATTTTGTCAGATACTCCAAAAAAGTATCCTATAGCATGAGAATAATAACCTTTTAGTTTTTTTACACCTTTGCTATAATCACCATTCAATTCTGTTATTAATATTCTATTACAAGCAACAATTAAATCTTCCAAATCAACTTTAGTATCACTATTTTCATATTGCAACAACCTTTCTAATAAAATTTTAGGATGTACAAAAAATGGTTCATGAGTTGGTGTTGATATAAATGGCAATGTGTTTTTATCCTTTAATTTCAAAAATGTCATTTTTGCCTTTTTGCCTAAAAATGGAATGTATTTGAAATCTATCTTTGAAAACCCTTCATCATTTTTAGTTACCCAACTCTCAAGAAATAACGTAAATGCGGTTAGTGTATCACTTTCATGAAATTTAGCAAAAAGCGACTTTGTATATGGTTTTATCTGTTCTATATAATCAGATGGAATCTTAGATTGAAGTTGAATAATGCCCTCAAAAAACAGCTCTATTTCTATTGTTGATTTTGTTCGTATACAAGTCCCTATTTGAAATAAAAGCTCATTCCAATTAGTAAATGGTGCAATTTCTTTAATTGGTTTCTTCTCATTAATTACGTTATCAAAATTTTCAGAAGTGAGGTTATCAACTTTTAAAATATCTTTTGCTACTTTTTTTAGATTTGATAAAAATGGAGATAATATTATTACTAAGTCTTTATCATCAAAATAATTTATTAAAATTTTTGAAACTTTCTCTTGAATCTTTGTATCAGATTGTATAAAAAGTAAGCATAGTTCTTCTCTGTAATCAATTGCAATTTTAAATGAATTAGTTAACACGTATTCAATAATCTCCAAAACTACTAAAATTGATTTGACAGTTTTGTTATTAGTAAATATAATCGGAGCATTTTCTATAAATAATGAAGTGTCAAATTTATTATTTGTGTATATCGTTTTAATATTTAAGATAACATAGTTTATTAAACTAGTTTGTCCAGTTCCTAATACCGAAAATAGTGTAGATTGATTTGCTATTAATTCTTCTTTCGTCGGATGAAACAATTCCAGTAATCTAACATGCCAATCTAAATGCGGTTTTTTCCAATTATTTAGTAATGATGCAAAGAGGTGCGTTACTATACTTCTATTAGTAAAAGCATTGTTTTTAATTAATATTTTGAAAACTTCAGTCCAATAAACATTTGCTTTTGCGCTTAAACCATTAGAATAATCTATTGAGTTTGATTTAATTAAATCTAGAATTGGAATTTCATATTTATAAAATTTACAAAAAACTTTGTCTATCAATTCAGTATGTGCCAATAAAAATTCAGCATCATCAAAATGGTTATTGTCAAAACCTTGTAAATTAAATAAGCTTCTAACAAAAAATTCCTCATCAAATTCAACCCAATTATTTTCATAAAATTTCCAAAGTATTTTAAAGTTGATGTTTCTAAATCGTTCTTTTGAAAGGTCTTTAATTACTTTATTCAGATAATTAGGTGGAAATAGTCTATAGAAGCTAACAAGTGGCTCAAAATTATTAGTTGAAATATAGCTGTAATATGGATTTGAAGTATAGAATTCATGTTTGGTTTCTATTCTTTTTAATTCCTCATAATTTCTTATACAGGTTATTAAAAAGTAATTTAAACAAGCATCTAATTGTTGCCGATTTTTATAAAAATCATTTCTTTCCTGACCAATTAATTTTGAACCCTCCTTTTTTAAAATATCCCTGTCAATATCTAGCCCTTTCAATAAAGAAATAGTAGAAAAGCGTTCCTCTTCTGTCAAAGCTTTTGAGAAATTTAAAATCTCGTCCCAGTTTTTGTTTTTAATTAGATTTATGATTCTTTCCATATTGTTTAGGGCGCCGTTTTAGCATGAGGCATAATTTTATTTATATGTGTGACAAAATCACACAAAGCCATCCAAATTTGCGTAGATATGTTTGATAAATTCACACATTATTACTTTCAAATATAGATTTTTTCCACTCTAAATTATCAAAAGGGCTTTTAATTTGAGTGATGCTTTAATGTCATCAAAAGTGCCCCGTCCTTTCCATTTTCGCCATAGATAGCTTTAGCACTTTCTCCGTTGAATTCATTTATTGATTCAATTTCGTTTGGTTTATATTTTTCGAATTCAGTTTTGCTAACAATTATCCCATTCACTACATAAAGAGGATCTGGAGATGTAACTTTTACGCAAATGAATATCATCGAATAACAAATAAAAATTAGAAAGATAAAATTCCGAGCTGATTTCTCTGTCTTATGTTCATCGCTAAGTTTTGTTTTACAAAATCTTACCAAAACCCACCAAAGCGAGCCTCCAAAATTTACAATACTTTTTGCTGCATCAATTGTCATATTTATTTTTTCATCAAGGATTTCTTTTCTTGCCTCGAAAATAATATTTTTATGTTTTAGTAAGAAATTTTCGCTGATTATTTTATAAAAAAAAACTTCAACTACCATTTTTTTAGTTGGCTTTGTCTTAAAATATTTTGTTGTTTTCTGACTGATTAAATTATGTCGTACATCGGGCAGCTAGGTGAAAATAATCCAGTTGAAGAAAATATTAGCAATATCCTGCCGTAATTATTTTGTAAACCTCCACTTTTCAAGAGCCATCGTCACAATTACATCTGGCCAAGTTTCATAACCAACTAACTTTGGCTGAATAGGAATAATGCTTGTTGGCGACCATTGCTGTCCGTCAACAGTATATATCATTGCATCGTAGACCAATTTTCTATCAAAAGGATTTACTACAGAAAATAGCATTTGTGTATTATTTCGATCAGTTACATTTTGTAAAAACTTCAGTTTTATTGTTTTATCAGGAAAAGTAACTTTGTCGACTACTCTCATTGAAAAAATACTATCTCCTTTAATTTCAGTTTCTATATTCAATTCTTCCCCAGGATAAATTTGGAGAACTTTTTCTTTTACGAAATAGGGAGATTTGGCAATATTAGCAGAATAATTATTCTCGGCATTAGCAACTAATTCTAATTTGAAAGGTTCTCTGTCAATTTTTTGATTTTGTGAATAGCAAATCACTGACAATAGAAGTAGTGCAAAAGTCATTTTTTTCATTTGGTTGAATTTAATGCGACGGATCCTGAAACTAAATTATGTCTATTCTTCGGATTTGCCAAATCTTCCCGGAAGTTAAGTCACTCCTATCCAAAACCTCCCTGTTTTCTGCATATCAAGATGCCATAAGTATTCGAAACCTGTTGCTCTGAAAGAGCCTTAGCAATAGCATCGTGCGAAGTACTATAAATGAAGATAATTATACATTTAAGCCCTGTAAGGGCGGAAGCCTCATTTCAAAAGGCACGTTTACCCTATTTTACATGATGTTCTTCTGAAAAAATACCTTTCTTTGAATTATTGTCGATTTTCTTTTGCCCTTTCAGGGCAATTTTCACTTTTGATTTAACTCGTAGTGCGTTGCACCGCGCTAGTACTTTTAGGGCTTTCAGCCCATTTTTAAAAAGTTTCGAATACTTATATCAAGATACTTACGCCCGCATTTTAGGAACTTTTTTTTAAATTAAACACAAAAACGCAATGAAAAAGCATAAAAATATTCTTTCAAAACAAACAATTATCAATAAAATTTAAAATTATTTTAAGTTTTTCTGTTAGCAAAAGACGAAAAAAATCTTCTTTCACATCTAAAACAACCAATTATTAATCAAACAAATACATTTTAGTTAACTCAATTCTGTTTACGATTCAGGATTTCTAAACGTGCTGTTTTCAGAGTAACCAAAAAAAGTTTTTCTAAAAAACTATTGTGTATTTTAAAATTGATTGTATTTTTGCACCCGCAATAGCAAAGTAGGCCCGTTCGTCTATCGGTTAGGACGCATGGTTTTCATCCATGTAAGAGCGGTTCGATTCCGCTACGGGCTACTAAAAAAAGCTTCAGAGAAATCTGAAGCTTTTTTGTTTTTAAATCGATTTGTTTTTTATCATCTTTCATAAAATAGAAGAAGCCCAATATTTTCTTTTTATAAAAAATCATAGAATATTTTAGAGAGCAGAAAATTATTCTACTTATTATTTTCTGTAAATTTGGCTGTAATTACGAAACAGAACTCTGCTACTATTTTAGCCAAAAGTTCTGAATTATTTACCAAATATTAACTGCCAGCCATGTCTACTCTTTATCAAAGCCCGAGAATAACCATTCGAGAATTTTTACCTCAGGAACAACAAACATTTATAGATCTTTTTAAAGATAATCAGGTTACTCAATATCTTCCTGTCGTATCACCTGAAAGATATTTGGAAATGTTTAATGAATTACTTGAAAATTACGAAAAGAAAAATCTTAGTCGTTGGGCGATATTCGATACTACAAATAGTAATTTTATAGGAATGTGTGTTGCCCGCATTTTTGTACACAATACTAACCAAATAGAAATTGGGTATGTACTTAGCAAGCCATATTGGGGAAAAGGTATTGCTACAGAAGTATGCAAGGCTCTCACGCAATATAGTTTTGCCAACACAAATACGAAAGAAGTTGTAGCTATAACTGATATCAACAACACCGGATCGCAAAATGTGTTGCAAAAATCAGGATTCGAACGATTAGATAATTTGATCCGGGATCAAGATGAAATGGCTTATTTTAAGATAGAAAGACAATCATAAAATCTAATCCTGTTTTACCAATCAGGAAGTACCGGATTTATATCTTTTGTAATGTTCCAATATTTTTTAAAATCAGTCTTGTTTGCGATTCTTTTTATTTGGTGTCTTTTATATCCTTTTTTATTTCTCGTAAAAGTCCCAATCATCTGTAAGTTTCATGATTAAATTGTAGTTCTGTTTATAATAATCATCTACCTCTTTTGGATTTCTGGAGTCATGTGCTTCGATTACGAAATTTCCGTTTTCCATAATAAACCTGTTAGGATTACTAAACTTGAAACTTATTTTCTTAATCTCTAATTCATTTCTTCCGCAAGATTTCAAGCCATACAAATTGCCTTTATAAATACGGAAACAAGACCCTTCTCCTGTTATATTATTAATTTGTCTTTTGCTGTCATACTCCAGAGCATTACTGCTTTTATCAAGAAGTTCGTTTAGAACAGCAAGGTTGTCTGGTTTTTGCTGTAAAGCGTGAATAATTAAAACATTAAAATCAGGAAAAGAGATCAAAACAGTGTCCTTAACCACAAGACTTCCTATTCTTTCTTCGGATGGATATCCTTCTTTTTTTATTAAATCGATCAGCTTTCCGGTAACTCTTTCGGTGGTTTCGTATAATACTTTTGGACTCTTTCGATTTTCCAATCCGTAATCAGCCTGGTCTTCGTTAAGCAAATTTGTTAATTCATTCTTTAGGTTCAAATTCCATTTGCCCTGCGCATTTTTACAGATCGAATCGTATTTGATACTAAAGTTTTTCCATTCCGGATTTTTTCTTATTCCGTTAAAAATTTTAGCATTAAAATAGGGTAGTTCAACTCCTTTTAAGGCCAGTTTTTCGCTCCACCAGAAAGCAGTTTTAAAATCTCTTGATAAAACACTACAACGAATAGCGTTATGAATATCTCGTGCAAACAATGTGGGATATTTTTGAGCAAGCAAATTATACTCTTCTTTAGCTTTGCCAAACTGTCTTGTTAGAATATAATTCTCAGCATTTTTCGTATACGTATAATAATTGATTTCTTGTTTTTCTGTTTTCTCCTTTTCAATATCTGTTACTAGCTTATTAGCCGTAATTAGAGGTTTGCAGTCAAAATTCTCCCTTTGTATTATTTTTTTTCCTCTATTTTTATTTGGATCATAAATCATAGATCCCAAATCGAAAATCTCAGCATAAGATGCGCCCGAACCAAATGCAAGAAGTGTATTTTTGCTAACTTTCCCTTTTATTTTAAAAGGTTGTTTTTCGGCCAAATTTGTTTTGTAGTACTGATAATCTTTAAAATAAAAAGCTGGAAATTGATCCAGAACGGTAAGTTCATCTGCTTCTTTATTGTGCAATTTTACCGCTACACTATCTTTATTTACAGTATTTCCCAAATAACAAATTCTTATCGTATCTCTTTTTTCTCCCAGAAATACCTCAACATAATCTTTTACTTTTTTAGTTCTCATAAATACATTCGAACCCCAATCATTGTTTCCACTAACAAAACCTTCTATTTCTGCAATACTGTCTTTCGGGCTGAAATTACACTTAGTTATCTCTATTTTTAAAAAACACATCGATAAATGTTCTAAAAATTGAAACCCCCTAAAAGTTTTGCTTTTAAACGTTACTCCATAATTCACAATTCCTTTATACTTTCTGGCATCTACAAAATAGGATGTTTTCGCACTATCTTTTGACTCTGAAAACCAATTTGCCTTATTGTTATTCCATAGGTTATATGTCTCTTTAAATACCGCATTTTTATCAAAATCATTTTGATTAAAGGTTTTATATTTTATCTGACTTTGTCCCAATGCGAGATGAGTAAAAAGAATATTTATTGCAATAACTAAAGTTATTATCAGTGTTTTTTTCAAAATACTAGTTTATTTAAATTAGAAAAGAATATTAAATTACATAAAAAAAATCCGCTCTGGATTCCGTTCTGGAATAATTATACCGCAATTAAAATTTCTGTTTTCATAGTGGAGTTAAATTTGGTTTATAAATATAGGGTATAATTAAAAAACCAAGTTATTTACTTTCTCAATATTACCTTATGCAATAATCGGGTATTTTATTTTTGATTTTAGTCTTTAGGACTATCTCTTATAAAAGATAATATCCATTTTTTCTACTCTCCTATTTGCCTTTCTCAACTACCAGAAATTTCGTTTTCTAAAAAGTTTCAAAAACGCATCATTGGCACATTCAAAAAAAAAATAAAAAAAGGACATAGGGGTAAAATGAGATTCGGTTGTATTACTACAATAACAAGAGCACAATTCAGCAACTCTTAATCTCACATTGCCTTATGATACCAATAATGATCAGTGCCGCATTACTATTTTGGTTATTACAAAAAACCGAAACTACTGTCTCAGGAAACTTCAGCTTTCTAATGATATCCGGCAAAACAAAATTTGTTCTGCTCTTTTTTCTCATTGCAATAGTTTCTCAGGCACAAGAAAAAACAGTAAACTATAATGTTCTTCGCAACGGCACTATCATTGGACAAATGCAGTTTTATCAAAAGACTAATAATGATGATGTTTTTTTGAAAATTTCATCAGAAGTAAAAACCAGATTGATTTTTGGTATTGATATCAAAACAGAAGAAGGCTCGCATTTTAAAAACGGGAAATTAATATCGTCATACGTAAAACGCCACGTAAACGGAAAAGAGAAAGCCAATAAAACGACCCAACTGGTAGATTCGAGCTATAAAACTTTAGCTGAAAATAAAAAGGGACAAATCAAACAACAATATATCGATTACAATCTGATGCTACTCTACAGTAAAGAACCTGTAGGCGAAAATCAGGTTTACTCTGATAGTTTTCAGCAATTTCTGGTCATCAAAAAAACAAACAATCACTCCTATCGTATCGTATTACCTGACGGAAATTATAATGATTATCATTTCCTGAATGGCGTATGTCAAAAAGTCGAATTGCACCACTCCCTATTTACAATCAACATTCAAATCGCATAAATCAATCTAAAAAACAATCATCATGATCAAAATCATTAGTTATCTATTTACCAAACTAACCTTCTTTGGAGCAGAACCCATTGCAATGGGAAGGATTCATGAAATAGAAAAAAGTGCACCCAACTTAATTGTCTATGCATTGCCCGTTGTATTATTTTTTACTGTGCTTGAATTTGTTGTTTTTTATTTTTTAGAAAAAAAAGAATACGACAAAAAAGAAACTTTAGGATCTGTATTAATTGGCCTGGGTAATCTAACGGTCAATTTATTAATGAAAACCGGTTTGCTTTATGCTGTTGTTGGCATTTATAATCTAGTGCCTTATCGTATGGAATTTAACTGGTGGAGTCTGATTCCGTGTTTCATACTTTATGATTTTAGTTCTTACTGGACACACCGCATTTCTCATTATTGCCGTTTTTTCTGGGCAACGCATGTTGTGCATCATTCGGCTGATCATTATAATCTTACCGTAAGTTTTAGGCAAAGCTGGTTTCAGTATGCCAAAATTGTGTTTTTTATTCCGCTGATTTTTGCCGGGTTTCATCCTGCTGTTTTTTTTATCGCCAATCAGCTGAGTGTATTGTATCAGTTTTGGGTGCATACAGAAGCCATTGGAAAACTGCATCCTTTTATCGAAAAACATTTTGGAACCCCATCTAATCATCGCGTACATCACGGAAGTCAGGAAAAATATCTCGATAAAAACTTTGGAGCGACTTTTATGATTTGGGACCACTTATTTAATTCCTTTCAGTACGAAGAAGAAAAACCGCGCTATGGCATTACCAGCGCGCTTAAAAGCAAACTTAATCCGTTATACCTTAACATTCACGAGTTTCAGGATATTATTAGAGATGTAAAAAAGGCAAATGGTTTTCGAAAAAAGATGTATTACATTTTTGCCAGTCCGGATGCTATTGCCAAAAAGAAATTCAAAAAAGAAATTACACAACCTCAATTGCCTGTATCATGCGAAGAAGTCAAAAAAAACACCAACAATTTCAGCAACAGCTTTTCGAATACTTTAGCCGAAAAGATAATTGTCTAAAATCTACCAACAACGAAATGATGGCTGCAGAAACAGAAAAAGGATTGTCTTTTACCTATCTCTCAGATCATAGCTTCATTGTTCATAGTTATGAATTTAGTTTAAATACTGATATTGATATAAATACTACAATTGATGCTTTTATTGCGTTATTGGCCAGTCATAACCGGGTGCATTACCAGCCTAATCCATCCTACAACTAATCAAAAAAATAATATAATCCTCCAAATGCAAATATTTTCAACACATAGAAACATAGCTTTTCTTTACGTAAAAAGGCGTTTCACTTATTTAAAATACACATAACTCTATATGTGAAAGAAATGTATTTCTTTTTGTTTCCTTTTCAGCACAAAAAAATCTATGTTTCTATGTGTTTAATTTTTTATGCGTCGAGCAAAGAGAACAAACGAAGTAATTAACCCAATGAGTTATTAAATATAAAAAGTATCTATCTTTGATTGAATATCAAAATGTATTAGTGGAGTATAGCAATATCGACCAAATCCGTTTTATAAAAAACGGAAATGAAGCTGCTTTCGAAAAGGTTTTTAAAATGTATTTTAGAAACCTTCATGCTTTTGCCTACACTTTTATGAAAGATGATAGCATCGCCGAAGAGATTGTACAAAATGTATTTTTTAAGATTTGGGAAAAAAGAGATCAATTGCAAATTGATGATTCATTAAAAGCGTACCTCTACAGAGCGGTTCATAATGAAAGTTTAAATCACATTAAACACCTTAAAATAAAAAATTCCTTTCAACTTCAGTATTCAGGTAATATGGAATCCTCAAATCAGGATGCATCCAACCAAATGATCGCATCTGAACTCGAAAATGATATTCAGAAAGCAATTAATGAATTGCCACAGCAATGCCGAACCATTTTTCAGATGAGCCGTTTCGAGCAGCTCAAATATCAGCAAATTGCCGATCAATTGAATATTTCTGTCAAAACAGTCGAAAATCAAATGGGAAAAGCCCTGAAAGTGTTACGATCTAAACTGGTAGAATATCTTCCTTTTTTCCTGTCCTTATTACATTTAATCCGAAGATGATGAGCCAAAACAATATGAATATGAACGATGATTTACTAGTGAAATATCTGGTTGGCGAAACTAATGCAAACGAAAATGCAGCAGTAGAAATTTGGCTTAAAGCCGATAAAAAAAACCTCAGCTATTACAAGGGTTTTAAGAAAATATGGGAAGACAGCCTTTTGATTGCTGCCGAAAACACGCACGTAGATGAAGATGCTGCCTGGAAACGACTGCATAATCGCATGCATGAAAAAGATGTTCCGGTGCATACGCTGAAAAAATCTTCTTTCCAGTGGCTACGCATTGCCGCCTCTATTGTGCTTATTAGTACTTTAGGATGGTTGGGTTATTCTTATTTTGAAAATAAATCAGCTAACACATTAATTCAGATACATGCAGCAAACACTACTCTAAATGATACATTGCCGGATGGTACAACGGTTACTTTAAACAAAAACTCATCATTGTCTTACACCAGTAAGTTTAAGGGTAAAACGCGTCCTGTTACCTTAAAAGGCGAAGCTTTTTTTAATGTTTCTCCAGATAAAACAAAACCGTTTATCATTACCATCAATGATGTTACGGTACAAGTGGTAGGAACTTCTTTTAATGTGAAAAACAAAAACGGAAAGACCACCGTAGATGTCGAAACCGGAATTGTAAAAGTAAGTAAAAACAAAGATCAGGTAGAACTAAGACATGGCGAAAAAGTAGTCATTGCCGATCTGCAATCGCAATTATTAAAAAGTATCAGCAAAGGAAAACTGTATAATTATTACCGCAATAAAGAACTTGTTTGCGATGAAACACCACTACAGGAATTAGTGGATGCGCTCAACGAAATATACGATGTTGATATCGTTATAAAGAAAACCGCTTTGCAGAAAAAGCCAATCACAACAGTATTTAAAGATCAGTCGCTAGATGAAATTTTAGAAGTAATTCAAGAGACATTTATGATCGAAATTGAACGTAAAGACAATCAAATTATATTAGAGTAATTCTATTTTTATATGTTCATGAATTCAAAAATTACTTTAATATCAATTTTGTTTCTACTTATTTCAGGCATTTTTTCTGGTGCTCATGCTCAATCTATGCTGGACACTCCAATCTCTATTCAGGCAGATAAAAAACCATTGGGTAGTATTTTAGGTTTAATGGAGCAAAAAGGAAATTTTAGATTTGCTTATTACAGCAAACTGGTTGCAAAAGACAGCGTTGTAAGTATTCATGCTGATCAATCGACCATAAAAGAAGTGCTCGATCAATTATTAAAAAATAAATATGAATATAAAGAATCAAAAGGGTTTATTATTCTGCGTTACGCTCCTTTAGAACTGGCACTTGTTTTAGAAAAAAACAGCGTTGTGGGCGAACATCAGGTTGTAAATGGCTACATTATGGATGTACAAACCAACAAACGTATCGAAAATGCAAGTGTTTACGAACGGAACGCTCTACAATCTACACTTACAGATAAGGAAGGCTTTTTTGAATTAAAACTAAAAAATATCCCTCAAACGATCGAGCTGACTGTTGTAAAGGAAAATTATAAAACCATAACCACTATTTTCCTTTCAGAAATTAAGATCCAGATGGGTGCCAGAAAATCAAATGAAGATTATGTCGATGGTGATTTTTCTGCAGTCGAGAGATCGGGAATTGGACGTTTCTTTATTTCTTCGAAACAAAAAATACAATCCCTAAACCTTGGCGGACTTATATCCGAAGTTCCGGTGCAAGCTTCTCTAATTCCGAGTCTGAGTACGCGCGGTATGATGAATTCACAAATTAACAGTAGTTTTTCTTTAAACTTATTAGGAGGATATACCGGTGGGGTTCGCGGGGTCGAAATGGCCGGACTCTATAATATAAACCGTATGAATGTTCACGCCTTACAAATGGCAGGTTTATTTAATACCGTAGGAGGATCTGTAAAAGGGGTTCAGTTGGCCGGAATCTATAATAATGTATTTGGAGATCTTAATGGTTTACAAATGAGCGGCATTCATAACAGCGTAAAAGGTTCGCAGATAGGTTTGCAAATATCTGGTATCTATAACCATGTTCAGCAGGATGCTAAAGGAATCCAGATGGCCGCTATCTATAATAATGTAAATGGTACTCAAAACGGATTGCAAATTTCAGGTATTTATAATGCAGGACATCAACAAGTTCGCGGTATGCAAATCGCCGCATTAAATTATGCCAAAGAATTAGATGGTGTTCAGATTGGGTTAGTGAACATTACGGGTTCACCATCAGGTTATAGTTTTGGATTATTAAACTTTAAAAAAGGTGGTTATCAAAAATTTAGTGTGACACGCAATGAAATTTCGGATATAAACTTAGCCATAAAAACAGGAGATAATAAACTCTACACTATTTTGATGGCAGGAAAAAGCGAAAGAACTAACGAAGAAAAACTAACTTCTTTTGGATTTGGATTAGGAAAAAATATCCTGTTAGGAAATCGTCTTACTTATAATCCCGAAATCAGCATTCAATATCTTTATTTAGGAAATTGGGACCGATATAATTTTGTCTATAAATTCGATTCTCCGTTTACCTTTCGAATATTCAAAGGCGTAGCAATATCTGCAGGACCTTCCTTTAATCTTTATTCCTCTGAAAGAAGAGATAAAAATAGCCCGGACATCAATAATTCTACTTTTGTACAAAATCGAACCAAACGTTATAATGTGATCAAAGACAATGGCAACGGAATAACAGGATGGGTTGGATGGAGTTTTGGTTTGACCTTATTTTAATAATGTTCTACAAAACGGTTTATCCATTTCTTTTAAATCTTTTTTATTAATTTAAGAATCTGAGTTCATCATTTCAGTAATTTCACTTAACAACTCTAATTCATCCAAAGGAAACATTTGTATCACAGTTTCTAAAATAACACTCACATTGACAGATGGAGTATTTCGCATTTCTGAAAGTTTATAAGTCTCCTGATCAAGTGCAAGAATGCATAATTTTAGCATTTCGGTAATTATGCAGCCCAGTTCATAATAATTGAGCAACTTAATCTGAGTCGTATAAACTTCTTTTTGGTTATTAGCCTTATTATTAATGTTGTGATGTCTGGCAATTAATTGTTTCAGATGCTCTAGTTTTTTAATCTCAGTTGTTTCCATCGTATTCTATTTTATTACGATTACAAAGTTTGAGATATATTTATCAAAACTGGTTATCTCTTATGATAACTCAAAAATTAAACAAGAAAAATATGCGATGCCTTACAAATAGATTATGTAGAATTATTTAAGTTTTAAAATCTTATTAAAACACAATCAACAGACATTCAAAACATTACCAAAAAGTAACTAAAATTGTGAATATCTATTTCAGGAATTAAGGGTTTATTTTCCTGTAAAATCTATCTTTGGCATCCTTAAAAATTAATAGAGATGAGCGCAACTTGGTACGAATGCAAAGTAAAATATAGAAAGACTGACGAAACCGGAGGACAAAAAGTTTTAACCGAACCTTATTTGGTTGATGCTTTATCCTATACCGAAGCCGAAAAAAGAATCAATGAAGAGATGGCGGCTTATATTAGTGAAGAATTTAAAATCACGAATATAAAAGTGGCCAATTATGCCGAGATTCATCCTTTTGAAAATGCAGATCGTTGGTTTAAATCGAAAGTTTCTTTAATGGCTTATGATGAAGAAAGCGGTAAAGAAAGAAAATCGAATATGTATTTGTTAGTGCAGGCAAATGATGTAAGAGAAGCTTACGACAATACGCTTCATGTAATGCAAAGCACAATGGGAGAATATTCTATCCCGGCAGTTTCAGAATCTCCAATTATGGATGTTTTCCCTTATTTCAGCGGTGAAGAAGGAGAAACAGAACAATTAGAAAGATTCAACAAGCTAAAAGCTTCAAGACCTGTCGAAGTTGAAAAAATCGACCACATGGAATTTGAAGAGGCATTACAGGAATAAAGTTTCTGAAATTCCAAACAAGAGTAAAATTCCAAATTCCTAAAAGGAACTTCAATTCACGATATTGAATTTTGATAATAGCTTCAGAGAAATCTGGAGCTTTTTTATTTTGTAACATTTAGGACAATAAACTGTCTTATTCAAAACTCAAAATAAATTATATATTAGCTTTACCATTAACCAACTACAAACCAAATCTTCATGACCAAAAAAACACTAATCCTAATTGGGTTTATCCTTCTAAAATTTGTTTTGCAATATGCACTAATAAGTCCTGAATACGATTTACAGCGCGATGAATATTTACATCTCGATCAGGCACATCATTTGGCCTGGGGTTATTTATCGGTTCCGCCCGTAACGTCCTGGATTTCTTATATTATATTTTCATTGGGTAATGGTGTTTTTTGGGTCCGGTTCTTCCCTGCCCTTTTTGGTGCTTTGACACTTTTAGTAGTCTGGAAAACTATTGAGACTTTAAAAGGCAATTTATATGCGCTCGTTTTAGGCGCAACTTGTATCGTATTTTCGTCATTGTTGCGAATTAATATGCTGTATCAACCCAACTCTCTAGATGTATTATGCTGGACAGGTTTTTATTATGTGATCATTCAATACTTTTCGACCGAAAAACCTAAATGGCTTTTTATAGGCGCTATTGTTTTTGCTTTTGGTTTTTTAAACAAATACAACATTCTGTTCTTATTAATCGGTCTTTTACCTGCGCTATTATTATCGAGCCAGAGAAAAGTATTTGTAGAGAAAAAAATTTATTTGGCGTTGATTGCAGGATTGCTTTTAATACTCCCAAACATTTTATGGCAATACAACAATCATTTTCCTATTCTACATCATATGAAAGAATTGTCAGCAACACAATTGGTCAATGTTGATCGAACAGGATTTCTAAAAGAACAAATCTTGTTTTTTATTGGTTCTTTTTTCGTTATCATCGCGGCTTTATATGCTTTGCTATTTCATAAACCTTTTGCCAGATTCAAATTCTTTTTTGCATCGCTGATTTTTACACTTGTCATCTTTATGTATTTTAAAGCCAAAGCTTATTATGCTATTGGTTTATATCCTGTTTATATTGCTTTTGGAGCTGTTTTTCTTTCGCAAATATTGCAAACAGACTGGAAACGTTATTTAAAACCGCTGTTTATTATTATTCCGTTATTGTTTTTTATTCCAATGTACAATCTGTCTTTTCCCAACAAAAGCCCGGAATATTTTATAAAAAATCCTGAAAAATATAAAAAGCTCGGAATGCTTCGCTGGGAAGACGGAAAAGATCACGATTTACCACAAGATTTTGCCGATATGCTGGGATGGAAAGAACTGGCCCGAAAAACAGATTCTGTTTATGATTTGATCCCAAACAAAAAAGAAACGATTGTACTTTGCGATAATTACGGACAAGCCGGAGCCATCAATTATTATACTAAAAAGGGAATAAAAGCAGTTTCGTTTAATGCTGATTATGTCAATTGGTTTAATCTTGATATTCAGTACAAAAACCTGATCCGAATTAAAAACTACGAAGAAAAAAGTACAGAATTTCAGGAAACTAGTCCGTTTTTTCAATCCTCAGCAATTGCAGGTGAAATAACCAATAAATATGCACGCGAATACAAAACGACTATTTTTGTTTTTACCAATGCTAAAATCAATATTAATAAAAGAATTGAAGCTGATATAAAACAAGAAAAAAATTATATCAAAGAATAAGTCAAAATTCGATTTTAGATTTTTTTTGATTAAAATTATAGCAATGACAGACTTTAGCAATATTGAATATTTAAAAAGCGGCAATCACAAACAACAAGAGGCATTTGAAATCTTAACTCAAAATAAGATTTTATCGAAGCTCGCTGAATTTGACCCCATTTTGGTTGGAACAATTCCGATTAACATTGATATTGAAAATAGCGATCTGGACATTATTTGTTATTGGAAAAACAAAATCGATTTTACAGAAAAACTAAATTCAGTTTTCGGAAAAGAAAATGAATTCACCATCAGAGAAGCAATCATTAACGAGAAGGAATCTATTATTGCAAACTTCAAAATAAATGATTTCGAAATCGAAGTCTTTGGACAAAACACGCCAACCAAAAATCAAAACGGATATAAACACATGATCATCGAAAATGAAATTTTACAATCGAAAGGTGAAAATTTTAGATTAGAGATCATCAAGCTCAAACAAAATGGCTACAAAACCGAGCCTGCTTTTGCATTTTTATTAGGTTTAAAAGGAGATCCTTATATAGAATTATTAGACTATAAATTGTAAGCTTTACATTCTACATATTTAAACCGCTATACTTTAGTTATTTACAACAAAAAAGCCTCGAATTAAAAATAATTCATAAATTTCTTTGCATAACCGTATTTAGTGCTTATCTTTGCACCCGAAACATCGCGGGATAGAGCAGTAGGCAGCTCGTCGGGCTCATAACCCGAAGGTCACAGGTTCGAGTCCTGTTCCCGCTACTAAGAGAAAAGCTTCAGAGAAATCTGGAGCTTTTTTGGTTTTGTACTTCCCTGAAAGTAACTTGGGATCAACACGAAAACCTGTGGATATAGAAAAAATGGATCAGGCGCAAAAGTTGGGGATTATGCAAAAAGATTAGATAATCTGAACAGGAAGAAATCTATTTTTCTCATTCCTCTAAATTGACTCCTAAATGCTTTTATTTTTGCATTGAAAGATTCAGCTGAGGCATTTGTGCTTCTGTTATCAAAATAGTTTAAGATCAATTGATAGTTAAAAGTTATGCTATTGAGCAGGATATTAAAGTTTTTAAAGCTGAATTTTCTCCTCAAAATACAGATGTAATGTTTCTTCAGAATTAGTAGTGGAAACCACATCAAAGTGGTCCACTAAAAAATCGGGAAGCATAAATTTTAAAGTTCAATAGGGGGCATCTTTTATTCTTAAAGTGCGAATTTCTTATTTTATTTTGACATTCCCTCCCCAAGGTTTGTTCTTGATCCGTTTTTTTATTTTAAAATCTAAGCTCTCGGAATCATATCCGCCGCGGCGGACACAGGTTCGAGTCCCGTTAAGTTAAACCTATAAAACAATTGACTAACTGACCTCCAAACTTTTACTATAACATATCGTTCTTCGATTTAGTCTTTTAACATGAGTTCTGAGTGTCAAATTTTTCCTTTCAATATGGTTTGTCCCGAAACGTTTTACACAGAATGCACTTTCTCATCAATCAGATACCTATAATTTTTAAGTCTGTCCGTAAATATCTTCTTAGCGTCAGATAATTTGAGAGTTTCCAAAACACGATTCAGCGTTTTATTAGTTCGTTTCCCAACATTAAAACTCACCACATTTTTAGAGTTCTTTTCCAGAGCATAAACCAACCATATATAATTTTTCTTGTGTCTGATATACGTGCACAGCTCATCAACTTCATAAGTTTTGCCTCTGCTGATAATTGGTTTGGTAATACTTCTGGCAATTGATATAATTCTTTTCAATAATGTCGTAGCAGATATTTTCAGTATTCTTGCGGTGGTTCTTATTCCTAGTCCTTCTTTTGTGAACAACACTATCTCCTGATTGATATCCTTTTTGTAGGCGTTGTAGCTATAGTCAATCTGCTGTCTTCTTTGACAAACACAACATTTATAACGCTGATTTCCGTTAGATTGAAATCCATTTTTTATGCATTTAACATTGCAAAAATTACATTTTATTTTCATGACCTAATTTGAGACACTAAGGTAAGGCAAAGCATTTTAAGGCTTATTAAAAGACAAAAAAGAAAGAGACGACCAACAGGTCGTCTCTTTACTATTCATATTTTTTAAATTCATGTTATTTCTCAGTTAGTTACATTGACATTTTGCAAAAACACCTAATCTGAAACATTACCCATTTGAATGCTATCATCCACAAATAAAACATCATAACTTATTACTTTTGTTTCAATTAAAAAATAGTATTCATAATCTTTTTTTCCTTTTTTATTTAATCTAACTTTATTATAATTTTCTAAAAAAAGTGAGGCATTTTTTTTGGGGATTTTTAATTTTAGCCACAATCCATCTAAATATATTATTTTAAAAGTTTTTATTGATTTAATAGAATTGTCTTTAAATTTATAAAGAATCTTACATTTATTTAAC